>JBGOVX010000169.1:0-7818 GCA_041478355.1 Terriglobia bacterium
AATCGAGTTTTTTCACCAGCTCCGGCACCGAAGCCAACGAGGCCGCGATCCTGCTGGCGCGCTCGGCGACGGGTTGCTATGACGTCGTAGCCCTGCGCCACGCGTATTCGGGCGGATCGGCATTGACCAAGAGCGTGACCGGGCAGGCGCCCTGGCGCAAGTCCGGAGTCATCAGCGTGGGCGTCGCGCATGCGATTAATCCGTACTGCTACCGCTGCCCTCTGGGCTTGAAATACCCCGATTGCGAAGTCGCCTGCGCCAAGGACGTCGAAAACCTGATACAGACCGGCACCAGCGGGCAGATTGCCGCATTCATCGCCGAACCGATTCAGGGCGTGGGTGGCTTTATTACGCCGCCGCCCGAGTATTTCAAGATCGTCTTTAATGCCGTGAAAAAGTACGGAGGATTATTTATCTCCGATGAAGTGCAAACTGGATTTGGGCGCACGGGCAAGAAATGGTTTGGCATCGAGCACTGGGAAGTCACCCCGGACATCATGACCTGCGCCAAGGGCATGGCCAACGGAGCGCCCATTGGCGCGACCATCACCACGAAGGAACTTGCGGCATCGTTTCAGGGATTGATGATCTCCACCTTTGGCGGAAATCCCGTGACCTCGGTGGCAGCGCGCGCCACGATCGAATTCATCGAAGAGGAAAAACTCCTCGAAAATGCCGCCACCATGGGCGCCTACTTCCGCGGCAAGCTGGAGGAACTCCAGCAGAAGCACCCGGTCATTGGCGACGTGCGCGGCAAGGGATTAATGCTGGGACTCGAACTGGTCCAGGACCGCCAGACCAGGGAGCCCGCGCCCGCAGCCACCACGCAACTGCTCGAACGCGCGCGCGAGAATGGATTGCTGATCGGGAAGGGTGGCATGTACAGTAACGTCATCCGGCTCTCACCCATGCTGAACATCTCCAAGCCTGATGTGGACGAAGCCGTTCGGTTATTAGATAAGTCTCTGGGACAAGTTGTGCTTTGACACTCCAGTCAAACCTCAATCTTTAATCTGCAACTTACGAGTCCCGTCCAAATCACACGTCAAGTTGCTAAACCTAAGCAACTTGCTCCCATGAATCTTCAACAATGAATTGCAGAGACCTTTAAATGCTTCAGGTCCTGCCTGTACTAAAGGACAGGTACCACCGAGAAACAGTGGCGAATTGAAACCTGTGTCTTCCATTGGAAGGGTATTGCTATGATCAGAACAGAATGTCATCGATAGCTATTTGTGCGTATCCCGAGTTCACTTATTGTGGACGACAATCCTCGGATTTGCTTCCACAACAAGGAACCAGGATCTTCCCATGAAAAAGAAAAAGGTCGGAGAGATCTTACGGGACCAGGGAAAAATCTCGCCCGCAGACCTGGAAATGATTATTGCCGAACAGCAGGGGAAAGTCATCCACCTGGGTGAGTTGATGTTGGAGCGGGGTCTGATTGGCAAGGAGGATCTCGCGGGTGCGCTGGAAGAAGTATCGCGCGTGCCTTACATGGACTGTACGAAGATCGTCGTCGAGCCGGCCGCGATAAAACTGATACCCCGCGTGATTGCTGAGCGTCATTGCGCCCTGCCGATCCGAATTGACCACAAATCGCTGGTCGTAGCCATGGCTACGCCGCAAAACGTAGTTATTCTCGATGAGCTACGCTTCATTTCAGGGTTGGACATTTCTCCACGATTGGCATTTCGCACTGACGTTCAGGCGGCCATTGACAAGCATTACTTGCTTGAGCCGGGACAAAAGCGCCAGGCGTCCGGGTCGGAAACGCCGGGCCAGGCCCGGGAAGAATTGGAGTTCTTTTCCGATAGTTCCCGGCAAAGTAATCAGGAAACGGTTCAGGAAATACAGGCCGATCTGCGGCAGAAAAAGACACCTGCGGTTCGATTGGTCTCGGAAATCATCAAGACGGCAATGGCGAAAGACGCCAGCGACATTCACATCGAGCCGCGAGCTACCGAAACTGCGGTGCGTATTCGAGTGGACGGAGTGCTGCGTGATCTCCAGAGCATTCCGCGAGCCATCCACAACCCAATGGTCTCTCGCATCAAGATTCTCTCTGACATGGATATCTCCGAGCGCAGGACATCTCAAGATGGGCGTTTTATGGTTTCGGTTGGCGCTCGCAAAATCGATCTTCGCGTCTCCACCCTCCCGACTCAATACGGAGAGAAGGTAGTGATTCGGCTTCTGGAAACAAGCGCGCCGTTGACCTCGTTCTGCGATCTCGGGATTCCGGCGGACACCTCCGAAGGCCTTTCGGAATTGTTAGCGTTGCCTCAAGGCATGATCCTGGTGACGGGCCCGACCGGGTCGGGAAAGAGCACTACCCTGTATTCGGCTCTTCACAAACTGCGCAAACCGTCGGTCAACATTGTTACCATTGAGGACCCGATCGAGTATGTCCTTCCCGACATCAATCAGTCGCCTGTCAATACCAAGGCTGGTATGACGTTTGCGAGCTGTCTGCGGTCAATCTTAAGACAAGATCCTAATATCATCATGGTGGGAGAAATCCGCGATCGAGAGACGGCCGAAATTGCGATGAAGGCCTCGCAAACGGGGCACTTTGTGCTCTCCACCCTTCATACCAATGACAGCGTTGCTGCGATTGTTCGTCTGTTGGACTTAGGCATCCCAGGATTTCTAATCAACTCCTCGGTTACCGGCATCTTGTCCCAGCGTTTGGTGAGAAAGTTGTGCTCCTGCCATTCCGTGCAGCCGGTCAGAGCGGATTATCAAGTTCGCTTGGTTCAGGCTGGAGTCCAAAAGCTACCCACAACCATGGCCGTGCCCATGGGCTGCGATCATTGTGACCAAACAGGCTACAAGGGCCGTCTGGGAGTATATGAATTGCTTCGTTTTGATGAATCCATACGAAACATTATTCGTACCAGCGGAAACATTGACCAGATTCGTAATACTTCCCGGGCGAACGGAATGCGCACGATGCAGGAAGATGCCATAGAAAAGGTGCGCTGCAGCTTGACTACTTTGGAGGAAGTCCAACGGGTCGTTCCGATGGAAAGCGTATCGTCGGTGGAATGTACCGAATGTGGCTGCCATATATTCGCAACATCCAAGTTTTGCTCCAACTGCGGCACTCGATGCAGCTTTGATCCTCAATCTTCGCGAGCCCGCGATCAGATTTTGAACGTTGAAGGAGTTTTTCAGACATGAGCATTGCAACCAGCAAGACACGCGTCACAAAAAGGCAGGGGCCCCGTTATCCGCAACTCTGCGATCTCTCAATATATTATGAAGGCTCCACTGAGGACATCACCGTTCGGCAACCAGACCTCAGCACGCGTGGCATGTTCGTAAACACGAATAAGGACCTGCCCATCGGTGCAATTCTAAAACTAAAATTCCGATTGGCAGGTACCGGTGTATTGGTCCAAACGCGGGCCGAGGTTCGTTACTGCCTAGCAGGTGTCGGAGTTGGCGTTGAGTTCATTGACATTCCCCCTGAAGCCGTGCGCGCCATCAAGGAAGAAATCAACGGACAGATTAAAAAATAACGTATCCAGCCGGGCTTCCTATTCAGGCGGCAGTTTGTATCACAATTTACCCACTCCCCAGTCTCCATCCTGATTTGGCCGCTCTTCAGACCGTGCTTGACCTTTATTGCTGTTCCATTCAACATCCATAGTGCCGGTATAGGCGGCGCTCCGGCGGACTGCGAATCGCCTGCTAAACACTGATGGCCACGACACTCAGCCTTTTTCCCGACTCCACGCGAGAAATCTTCTTCGATATCGAAACTCTTCGCCTGTCAAACGAGGTCGAGGGAGGCTGGTCAAACATTGTGCAATTTGGCCTCGCGGTTGCCATCACCTGGGACGCGCAGGGCCAGTTCCGGCGGTGGTTCGAGCAGGATGCCGGGGCGTTGATCACCGAACTCGGCCAGTTTGACCGCATCGTCAGCTTCAACGGTGACCGCTTCGATTTCGAAGTTCTGCGCGGCTACCACCCTGTGGACAGCCTCCTCGGAAAATCATTCGATCTGCTGACCGATTTACAGCGCCGGCTCGGGTTCCGCATCAAGCTCGATGATCTCGCACGGGAAACGCTGGGGCATCAGAAAACGGGAAACGGGCTCGAAGTTGTCCAGTGGTGGCGCCAGGGCCGCAAGGAAGATGTTTGTAAATATTGCGAGAACGACGTGCAGTTGCTGGTTGACCTGGTGAAGTTCGCGCGGCAGAACAAATACGTGGTCGTTAAGTCACGCCAGTTGCCGGTGGACTGGCTTTGAGGTCCCGCTCTTGAACCTTCGCCCGAAACACGCAGGAACATGCGCCGGATTATTGGGACTGCTTCTGGTCTTCACGGTATGCTCGCAGGCCGCCGCGAAGATGATCTGGAAACCCCTGACCGAAGCACTCCTGCGCATAGACGACCGCGCGCCAAAACAATGGAACCTCTACCACTCTGGGAAAAAATACGACCCGCTGCTGCTGCAACTAGGCGCACGCATGCTGGTGATTTACATACGCAATCAATCCGTTTACGAACTCTCGCCGGCAAAACTCGAACACAAGGGCGAAAACCTTCTGTGGAGTGAAACCGATAAACCCGAAAAACCCCTGGATACTTCCGATTGGAGCACTCGCGACATCGGATTCGCCTGGCGCGTCCGGGTAAACCTGGCCGGCGAGGGTCGCGTAATCGACATCCAGATTCCAGAAAGTGTCGATTTCCGCGGGTTTTACTGAGGGCTGGCTACAGCAAATTCTCCTGGCAGCACAATAAGGCTTAAGGGCGGTACACGCCATAGACCCAGGGAACCCCCAGCGCGCCCTTCTGCGCCTGGATTAAAATATCGTCTCCCTTTTGGAATCGATCGAAGTCATTTTGATCCACCGCGATTCGTTCCACTCTGCGGCCATATCGCCAGGAGATGACCACCAGGCGCCGGCTTCGCGGCAACCCACCGGTTGAGAACTTGCTAACCACCGTTGCAGGAACCCGGATCGGGCGCGAAGTGTCCAGCCTCCCGTTCAGAAATAGCACGCCAGCGAAAATCCACGGCACCGGGATCATTCCGAAATAAATCATTTTAATGACTTCCAATTCCTGGTGATGCCGCGCACGATGATCGATCCAGTAGCCGAGCACCAGAGAAAAAAAGAAAACGAGGCCGCCAAAAATGAGGATGGAATCAAGCTCCAGCGCGGGATACACCTGGCTGGCCGCCACGAATGCAATGATGCCCACTAGAAACAGCGACGTACGCCGCACTAATCGCCGGCGCACCACCAGTTCGGCCGCGACCGAAGTCAGACCGCACGAGGGACACTGATCGGCCAGACGCTCGGCTCCGCAATCGAGACATCGGGTCATAGCTCAGGCAGCGAAGCCAAGAGCGTTTCCAACTGAAGCCTGCCGCTTTCCTCCGGCACTTCGAACTTGACGGCAATTCCATTTCCTGGCTCGGCTCTATAAACGGTGCAATTCAGCTTCAAGACAGGATCCAGCATGAGGCGCGCGGAAAACCTGGCACCTATCCACAGGGGCGGCGCGAGATCGACGAACAAACCCCGCGGACCGATGTCCCGGACGGTGCCGGTCAAAATTGTGGATCCCCATTCGATTTCGAGGGTTCCTCGAAATGAGCGGCGATAAAAGTGGCGGCGCTCGGTCGGGACAGGCTCGTTGGCCGGCGGCTGCGGGGTCATCTGTTTTCCTCCCGTCGCATGCTAAGTGTCGACTGGCGGAGTGTCAAGGTTCGATTCGCGCAACGAAATCGTCAGGGCGTATCCGCATATTATAATGCACTCACAAATCCCCGATAATATTTCTTAAACCGAAAACCTTGCCGAGGGGACGAATCAATCAACGGGCCGGAACGATTCGTTGCCGGCGCGCCGAATAGCGAGTCGCGAGACGGACGGTTATAGTTCGTCACGCCGCGCCAGTTCACCGCGCAAATGGTCGCGGGCGCCTGCCGGCAAATGCGAAAGCCCGAGCAGATCTTCGATATCACGCCGCGGCAAGTCCGGCAGGAATGCAAGCACAAGATCGGGAGGCGAATGCGGATTCCGCAGCAGCGCGACGCGCACGTTAACAAGGTTTGACCATTTCTTATGGCCTGCGATTGTTGCCACAGCTCGCGCCGGAAGACTTGCTTTAGCCAAAGATTTTAGGACGTGTGATTCGGTGAGGAACGTGTTGTCGAGCGCGATTCGCGTTACCTGTTCAGGTCCGCATACGATGAGTTCACCTGCCACTCGACCCGGTCCCCGCCGCGCCAGCATCAGTTTCTGGCCCAGTGGCAGCTGGGGCAGTTGTGTTAGGACGCGTTCCTCCGCCAGACGCCGCAGTTCTCCCGAAGAGGTGGTCAGAAGACTAATCCTCACCAAATCCATTAAGTGCAGATCCCGCAGCATGCGCATGGCGGTTAGGCGCGGTGTGCGGGGATGACTGGCCAGTGCGCAGCGCACGCGATAACTGGCGCGCCATTTTTTTCGCTTGGCGATTTCATCGAGAAGCGTGGCCGGCAGGTCTTTGCGTTCCAGCAACAGACAGACCTGCGTCTCATCCAGGGACGGATTTTCGATCAGGGCGCTGAGAACCTCTCCGCTTGCCGATAGAAGCAGCGCGGGGATGGATTCGGAAGGCGCCGTGCGGGCTTCCTCGCTTGATGTCTGGTCACTCGCCATGGGAACTAGCCGGGGCCGGAGATTCGGCGAGGCGAGCGGCAATGCGCGCCGCCCCCACGGCCGGAGAAATTTCGAGGCGGGAAATCTTCGCACGCAACGCGCCACTGGCCAGAACCGAATCCAGGAGCACGTCCAGCATATTGCTGCGTCCAAAAACTCCCCCGCATTTCGCAAGCGGAAATTCAATGTCCTTCATTCCCAGACGGCGCACCACGATCATTGCCAGATTTGCCAGGCCAATTGCCGATGTGAACAGAATTTCTTTTGCCGCGTCATCCTCGGCATCAGCGGCTTTAGCGACAATGGGAAATAGCTTGGGGAAAACGTCGCCGGGATTTTTCATAATTCTTTCCGTGAGGTCGCCCCAGTCCGGACACGCCAGCGCCTTGAGAATCAATTCCGTGAGCAAGGTCGCAGGGGCGGACTGGTCCCGAGTGCGTGCGACGGCCCCCACCGCGCGGCGGCCAATTTCGAACGCGCTGCCTTCGTCGCCGATCCACGGCCCATATCCGCCTGAGCGCGCCGTTTCGCCTTTGGAGTTCCGTCCGTAGGCCGCCGAACCTGTGCCGGCGATCAGTACGACTCCGGGTCCGGAACCTGCTGCCGTTTCCAAGGCGATTTCCAGGTCTGAAGTCACATGAGCCATTGCTTTGGGAAATTGCTGCGCCAAATAGACGAGCGTTCTACGAACCACAGTCCGGCTGCTCGCTCCCGCAAGGCCCGCACAAACTCCTTCGATGCTGCCGGCAGGTAACCCCGCTTTGTCGAGGGCCTCCGCCGCCGCTTGGTTGAGCGATTGAAAAGCCTCATCGTATCCCGAGCGCAACGGGTTGGATGGGCCGCCATGCCCGTCGCCGACAACGGTTCCCTGGGCATCGAGCACAACGCAATCCGTCTTGCTGCCGCCACCGTCAAACCCCAGCGAATATCGCATCATCCCTCGTTTGCTCTTTCTGGCATCAGCACCGGCTCAGGAAAACAGCCGCATGGCGGCGCGCTTGACGTCACCTGAACGCGCGCCTATGATCGCCCCGCGTTCCTTATGCACCTTACGGCTTTGGACCTCGCCATAGTTGCCGCCTATCTGGCCGGTGTAACCCTGTTCGGTATCGCATTTCGCAAGCGGCACGGCACCATCCGCGACTACTTC
>JBGOVX010000253.1:0-3769 GCA_041478355.1 Terriglobia bacterium
GCCGCGAATGCGTTCGGCAGCGAGCGCGATAGCTTGCAATCCGGAAGAGCAGAAACGGTTGACGGTCATCGCGGAAGTTTCGACCGGGAGCCCGGCGCGAAGAGCGGCGATGCGCGCGACGTTCATGCCTTGCTCGCCTTCGGGCATGGCGCAGCCGAGTATGACGTCGTCGATTTCCTTGGTGTCCAGTCCCGGCACGCGCGCGAGCGCTTCCTTGATGGCCAGCGCCGCCAGATCGTCGGGCCGCGTCGAGCGGAGCGAGCCTTTGTAGGCGCGGCCGACGGGAGTGCGGACGGCGGAAACGATGACGGCTTCTGGCATGGTCTGTTACCTCCCGGAGCGGTGGAAGGCCCGCTGGAAAGGGTATTGTTCGCCGCAGTCTGGGAAAAAGCAAATGACGTGGCTCGTGTTCCGCGGCCCGTGGAGGAGGAGGCTGGAATCGTGGTCCGCGAACTGCGACCCGCGTACCCGCCGGAGTGAAGAATAGAACGACACGTCATTCTAAACTTGGAACGAGGCATGGGAGCGAACGATGCACCCCACTCCCCTCCCCCTGTTTTTTGGAAGTGCAGATTCTAAAGGACTTACGGTGTTACATTGCGTAAGTGTTGATTCCGCTGGAGTTAAAGTCCTTTGTTTTGTGTGTGAGGTGGGGAATGCTGTAAGTGCGGATTCTACAGGGGTTAAAGTCGTGTGTTTTGATACAGATTCGCCGTTTCTCGGAAGTGCGGATTCTTCGCGCAAAGGACGCGCGAAGGCGCAGAGTTCTAAAGGAGTTAGAGGAGCGACACCGGGACGAGCCGGGATGTAACGGGTGGTTTGGCGGGCGTGCAATCGAGAACTCACAACTTATAATAGCACGGGAAGTTTATTATGTCAATAGCATTTATGGTGTAGTACTTTCGAATGGTTGGTGGTGGATGAGATTTGGGGCGAATCCTTTGTTCTTGGAGGCATCCGCAATGCCGTGGTCTTAGCCGAAGCCCGGTGCCGTTCAGCGTTATCTTACTTTTATGATAACCGCTGCGTTAATCAGGCATTTGACTGTTCCGTGCGGGCAACACTTGGCGGGCGATAGAGACTCAGAGACGGCAGGAAGGCGGCATGTCCAAACGTCAACCTTTCCCCTGGGAAACTTTACTGGGAGGAGCGCACGATGCGTGGCGTCCTGCGGGAAAGATTGTCAACGAGAGAAGCGGCCGATGTATTCGCCCTGGGCCAGGATGTGGCCTTGCATGGCCCGTTCGACGTCTTTTTTTGTAGCACCGGGCATAAGATTCAGCTTGGCATCAAGGGCGTAGAGCTTGAAGAAGTAGCGATGGAGTTTGCCGGGCGGGGGACAGGGCCCGCCATAACCGATTTTCCCAAAGTCATTGCGGCCTTGGCGCGAACCGTCAGCCGATTGCTCGTTCTTCGGAAAATTTTGCGGGAGGGCGCGCAGATTCGCGGGCAGGTCAAAGATCACCCAATGCACCCAGGTTCCCACCGGAGCGTCGGGATCGTCGGCGATCAAAACGAAACTCTGAGTGGCAGCAGGCGGGGCGTTCCATTTGAGCGCCGGTGAAATATCCGCACTTTCGCGAGTGAATTGCTTCGGAATATTTCCACCGGCGGTGAAATCGGGACTCTTCAATTTCAACGACATGGCAGCACCTCCAGAATGCCATAGCGAGCGCCATGCAAATTATGATCGGCTGGATAGGCATGTCCGTATATTAATGAATATTATGATGGACGCAAGAAGTTGGGGAATCCGTATTTAGATCGACCCCACACCACCCCGCCCCCTATGTCGATCAACAGCTCGTCCATCCTGGCGTATGCCGGAAGCGGAATCCATTTGTCCGATTCCCGCAGCGTTAATCAGGCACTTACTGTCAAATTTTACTTCCGCCGCGCTGCCCGGTTGCCGCCGCCACCGAAGAAGCAGGCTAGGCCGAACAGGTAGCCGAAGTTGTACCAGGCTCCGTTGTTGTGGACCTCGTAGATACTGAGGTTGTTTTTAAACAGCGAGACCACAAACACAAACGGCGCAATAAAGCCCTGCCAGAGGCCGAGCCAGAAGCCCGCGACTACGTCGTGTTCGCTCACCGTTCCTTTGGACTGGTTAGGGCCCGGAGCACATCCGGCCAGAATGTTCAGCAACAGGAGGGCAAGCAGAAGCAAGGTCAAAGAGGATTTCATTCGCAATTCCTCCTTCACATACGGTTACGAAGCGCCGGCATAAAAAGTCTCAGAAGGGCCCCCGCCACAACGCCAGCCCTTTAGCTGCGTCGTTCGGCGGAAATCCTAAATTGAAACGTCATTTGCGGGCGCGAAGGTTTCCCTCTGCGCAGGTAAGTAACATTGTCAGTTGAGTGCAGGTAATTCCAGTCTGGAGGAACCGGGGCCACCAGCCCTCAGGCCTGGGCTGGGTTTCGGATTGTCGTATATGTTCCTGCCAGAACTCACTTCTCCGGTAAGTGCTGCGGACATCTGAAAACCACTTGCCGATAGCGTGTTACACGTCCATCGCAACAATGGCTTACCGGGCACGCGATCTATTCTGAGCGAATCGACGGGGGTCGCTTATCGATTACCAGAGGATGTTTTAGGTTAACGGGCGAGGGATTGGGCCCAACTGGCGAAGGCGTGCCACGCGGCTGTTTTGCCGATGGGTATCCTTATCTGCTGCACGAAGATGAGAAAAGCGCCTGCCCAGAGCGTAACGCGATGAACTTTGCGCGTGGACCACAGGTCGTAGGCCACCAGGAACAGCAGGAAGATGTAGGAGGACAGCCCTGCCATAGCCGGATTTCTTCGAATCATGTCGATGGGCCAACGGCCAAAAGCCGCGATCAACAGCGCAGTCGTGGCGACGAGGATGAGGCGCTTGTGCGCCGAGGAATTGGAGCGGGCGCGGAAAGCGAAAAAGATGAGCGTCCCAAAAATCAGCATGTCCGTTAGCGGAACGATGTAGAAAAATTTTGGATCCCTGCCTGCCGGGCCGGCTTCCCGGACGAGCGAATCAGTGGCCGCCAAAACGCCGAGGACAACCATAAGACACGCCAGGAGGAAGCCTGCAATGCCGAGGCGGCGATGAATGTCCACGCGGCCAGCGGAGACCAGGGAGGTTTGCGTCACAAGCAAGAGGATCCAGCAGGAAAATGCCGCCCCGTGCAGATGAATGATCAGACTGGGCAGCGGCGCGTGGAAGACTCCGGCGAGATAATAGGTATGCGCAAAGCCCACGAAAACGGTTGCCAGGATAAGCAGGGCCATGGCCGAGAAAAATAGATGGTCGTAACGGCGGCCTGGCAAGCCGATTAAAGGCTTCGCGGGACTGCTTGGACGTGCTGCGACTGTGGCCATCGTTCCTCTGTGACCGAGTGTTTCACCGAGATTTCTTGGAGCCTTGGGGAGTGAAGAACAGTGTAGGACAAGTTGACATTGGATAGCCAGCGAAAACCGGTGTTTACACGGGCGACAGAAATTCAAGAAGCTGAGTCTTGTTTCGGATGAGGGAAAGGTTTATACGGGTGAGAGGAAGATGTGCGACGCAATCCAATTGAGACAACGCACGGCGCACATGGCGAGGGTCGCGGCCGTGCTCGCTGCTTAGCGGAAACCAGGTTTGCAGTTCACATGCTTACAGAGGAGAGAGAATGCGCAAGAACACGATAGCTAGTCTGGCACTCGCGTTGGCACTGGGTTTGCCGCTGATCGCGTGCCAGGATACGAAAGCTCGACAAGAGAATGAGCAACTGAAGGCGCATGTGGCGGAATTGGA
>JBGOVX010000022.1:0-29244 GCA_041478355.1 Terriglobia bacterium
CGCCTCACGCGCGACAGGGCTTCGTAGATCGGCACGGTGCCGATGGGCACGGGCGAGGCCTGGATGATGGCTTTGCGAATCGTGGGGATGTCGCCGCCGGTCGAGAGGTCCATCACCGTATCGGCGCCATAGTGCACAGAGTGGTGAAGCTTTTTCAGTTCCTCGTCGATGTTCGAGGTGGTCGCGGAATTGCCGATATTCGAGTTGATCTTGCACTTGAACGCGATGCCGATGCCCATGGGCTCGAGTGATTTGTGATTGATGTTCGCGGGAATGATGGCGCGGCCGCGCGCCACTTCGCTGCGCACCAGCTCAGGCTCGATCTTTTCGCGCCCCGCGACGAAGGCCATCTCCTCGGTGATTATGCCCTTGCGCGCATAGTGCATCTGCGACACATTGCGCGACCCGTTCGCAGCAGCCGCCTCGGTCACTCGCTTTCCAATCCAAGCGTCTCGAACTCCCATGATTCCCCCTCAAGACACTCCGCACTGCAAGTGTCTCTCGACGTCCTGACAACGCCAAATTATCGCACCACTCCGCGCGCGCAGCAACCGGTGCGAACGTGTGTGGGCGTCATACTGCGTCGGATCTTGAAGATCCATTTGAAGACATGCTGAAACCACAGTTCGAATTGTGGTGCCCGCCTGAAGTGAAGGCGAGCGCTACAAACAAACTTGTTCAGACGCGGCGGAGAGTCAGGAGTGTAATTTCCGGCGGAACACCCAGGCGGACGGGTGCGCCAATGGTGCCGAGGCCGCGATTCACGTAGATGAGACTGTTCCGAGTGTGGGGGGCTGGAGCGGTGGCGGCCCCAGAGAAATTCTCCGCGTCATCGAAATGCTCGGGGGCAAGTAAAGGCCGCTGGTAGAGGCCCGCAACGTAGGGGGTGAAAAAGCGCGCGGGATTCCACTCGTCGTCGAGAATTTCCACGCGCACTTGTCCGCCGTGCGTATGGCCCGCCAGGGACAACTCGATACCCAACTCCGCGGCGCGCGGGAAGCTATTCGGATTGTGCGAAAGCAGAATGTTTGGAACATCGCGCCGGACCAGAGATTCGACGCCCGGCAGCATCGGTGCGCGATCACCGTTGGCGGTGCGCTGGCGCTGGTAATCCACGCCGATCAGGTTGAAGGCGCTCCCCTGCCAGCGCAGCTCGGCATTTTCATGGCGAAGCAGCTTCATTCCAAACCTGCTGAATAACGTTTGGGTGGCCGCCTCGGCGTCGGCATAAATTTCATGATTGCCGTTGCATCCCCAGATGCCCAGCGGCGCGCGAAGCCGCGAAAGCTCGGCGATGCACTTCTCGAGAGGATCGGTCCTCCCGGTCAGAAAATCCCCAGTGACCACCGTCAAGTCGCTGCGAAGCTCGTTGGCCATGCCCACGGCGCGTCGCACCTGCGCAACCGGCATGTACGAGCCGATATGAATATCGCTGAGTTGTGCGATGCGCAGACCATCAAGCCCCGGCGGCAGGTTCGCTATGCGAATTTCGAGCTCGTGAATCTCAAATTCGAAGCGTTCCGCCGCGAAACCATACGCAAAGCTCACGAAAGGAATCCCACCGGCAAGGAAACCAGCAGTCTGAAAAAAGTGCCGGCGGGAATAGTCGATTCCCCCGGTCTGGTCGACGGACTGGACCATCACCGGCGATGTCTCCGAAATCGCGGAGCGCAAACGCAGCCACAGCTTCTCCACCCCGGCAATCATCTTGATGAACAGATATGCCAAGACCGAGCTGGAAAGCCACAGGCCAAAAAAGGCCTTCCACCAGGATCCATAAGAAATTGTGCCCAGTAAATTCTTCACTACGCCTGTAACCGCAGCGATCGCGATCACCGCCAGAACCCCAAGCAGCGCCCCGCGCATTCCCTTACGCCATGCCGGCCGGTGAAATCGTCCCGCGAACCTCCAGGCGCGCGCAAACCAGTAACGCTGCGAGAGAAACGCCAGGGCAAGCCCCGCGATTGCTACCAGAACGCCGAAGAAAACAATAGCTCCATGAAACATCGTCCGTGGTCCTCGATGATTAGAGTGCTTCGCCCGGTCCGCGGTTGCGCAGGTGAAAGCTACCGTATGGACTCAATTATAAGACGCGTGGTAGGCTTCGCGCGAGGAAGTGGTTGGAGGGGTATTCCATGCGCGCCAGGCTTCGACTACTTGCTTTCACTTCAGTGGATCGGGCCCCGCTCAGAGGGCATCATCTTTCGTTTCGCGCGTCGCCAGCAGCCCGATGAGCGTCAAAGTCGCCGCCGCCGAGAGGTAGTAACCGACGTACTGCAGCCCGTAGGTCTTGGCAAGCCATGTGGCGATGTACGGCGCGAGCGAAGCGCCGAATATGCCGGCGAAGTTGAACGTCAGCGAGCTGCCTGTATAACGCACCGCCGTGGGGAAAAGCTCGGATAGCACCGTGCCGAGCGGGCCGTAGGTTAGGCCCATCAACGACAAGCCTAAGGCCATAGTGATCACCGCTCCGGCCGTCCCGGCGCGGAACATCGGCGCCATAATCAAGCCGAACGCGCCAATCGCTAAGGTCACCCAGAGCAGTGTGAGACGCCGCCCTCGTTCGGCCAGGACAGCGCTGATAGGAATCGTCAGCGCGAAGCACAAGATGCCGAACAACTGCATTACCAGGAACTTCTCGCGGCTGTATCCGAGCGCGGTGGTGCCCCAGGACAGCGCGAAGACCGTCATCAGGTAGAAGAGCACGAAAGTTGCGAGTGACACCAGGGTGCCCACCAGCAGCGCCCGGGGATGGTCGCGGAATACCACCAGCATCGGCACCTTCACTCGCTCTCGCCGGCTGAGTGCGTCGCGAAATACGGGAGTCTCGGTAATCGTCAGCCGCACGTACAGGCCCACCAGCACAAGCGCGGCGCTCGCCAGAAACGGAATGCGCCAGCCGAAGGCGAAAAACTGTTCGTTGGTCAGCCACCTCGAGAGCGCCAGAAATACGCCTCCCGAGAACAGGAATCCGACCGGAGCGCCGAGTTGCGGAAACATGCCGTACCAGGCGCGCCTCCCGGGCGGCGCATTTTCGACCGCGAGCAGCACCGCGCCGCCCCACTCGCCACCAAGTCCCAGGCCCTGGCCGAAACGGCACAGCGCCAGGAGCAGCGGTGCGGCTACGCCAATGGCGCTATAGGTCGGCAGGGCGCCGATAGCGATCGTGGAAACCCCCATGGTGAGCAGCGCCGCCACCAGCGTCGTCTTGCGGCCGATGCGATCGCCGAAGTGACCGAACAGCGCCGAGCCGATGGGTCGCGCGAAAAACGCAATCCCAAAGGTCGCCAGCGAGGCGAGCGTGGCGGAGGCTGGGTCGAACGCGGGAAAAAATAACCTGGGGAACACAAGTACGGCTGCGGTCGCGTAGATGTAGAAGTCGAAGAACTCGATCGTCGTGCCGATCAGACTGGCGAACAGCACCTGGCTCGGCCTGTTGACGCCCACGCCTGCGCTGGCGTGGTTCTGAGTCGTCGCAACGCCGATGTCGGAGGGCTCACGCAATGGTCTCCAGCTTACCTCATGTGCGCCCTTGTGAGAATCGCCGAGCCTGGGGACTGTGTGATAGCATCGCTTTCCCAAGGAATCAGCAAGGCAAAAGCAATTTTGCGGACGGGGGTTCCAAACGTATGACTACAACGATAGAGTTGCGCAACGCGTGCTTGATGGCCGCTATGGTGTTTGTTTCAGCAGGGCCGATATTCGCGCAGGGGACGAAATCATCTCCAGGTCTTGCGTCCGCCGATCCAGCGGTCGCGGAACTTCGAACTTTGGAGCAGAAAGTCGAGGCTGCGACGCTGCATGCGGATACGGCGTTCCTTGAAAAAGTCTACTGCAGTGACTTTCAGTTCATTCACGGCAGCGAGGCCGTGCTAGGTATTAGCGAATTTCAGAACAAGGCGGAAACGATTAAAACGCTCCGGCCGGAGCGTTTCATTTCTCGCGACCTGGACTCGGTAGAGGTCGAACCCCACGGCGACGTGGCCATGACGACCGGACGAATCCGCGTCCGAAGTGATGCCAAAAGCCCTCCCTATCGTGAGGACTATACGCTCTACTACGTCCGTGTGTATGTCCGGCGAGACGCGCGATGGCAGCTCTTAATTCACCGAACCGTAAAGGAAATCTTTGGCCCGATTTCGTGAAACCCTGCGTCCGCAGGGGATTCGGTAATGGGCCAATTACGTGTGGTTGAATCCCATGTGTCGCCCCTGTCGGAGCTTTCTGGTCATCCTGAACACATTTTTCCACCGCTGCCGCGGTGGGCTACGTTGTGACGTCCCTCCGGGACTTCCGGAAATACAGAATTAGTCTACTATCTGGAATTCGCACGGACGTCCTATCGTCCGCCAGATACGTCAATGATAGTGCCTGTGATGTAGGACGCCTCGGAGGACAATAACCAGAGAATCGCCGCAGCCACTTCCTCCGGTTGTCCGCCCCGCTGCATCGGCACCAGCGCCTTTACGCGGTCAACACGCTCCGGCTCGCCGCCCTTGGCGTGCAAATCGGTGTGGATAAACCCGGGTCTGACAGCATTGACGCGTATGCCCTCTTCTGCGACTTCCTTGGCGAGGCCGATGGTAAGGGTATCGATAGCTCCCTTAGTCGCAGCGTAGTCAATGTATTCACCGGGCGATCCCCAGCGCGCGGCCCCGGAAGAAACGTTGACGATTCCACCGCCCAGACCGCCATGCCGAAGCGACATTCGCCGAACCGCCTCGCGTGCGCACAGAAAGCTTCCGATGACATTGGTGGCGAACATTCGATGCAGGCGCGCGGCGTCCATCGAGTCCAGGCGCATCTGAGGCTCAATGGTGGCGGCGTTATTCACCAAAGCGGTGAGGCGGCCAAGCTGGCGCTCGGTGGCCTCAAATAGCCGCACGACCTCAGGTTCCAAACTGACATCTGCTTGCACCGCTACGGCGCGCCCTCCCGATTTTTCAATCGCGCTGACGACCTCGTCGGCTCCGCGGCGTTGGCGCAAATAGTTGACACACACCGCGTAACCCCGCCGTGCAGCAAGACGCGCGGTGGCCCCGCCAATTCCACCGCTGGCTCCGGTGACAATAAGGACCTGTGGGACGCCGCGAAGCGGTTCCTGGTTCAAGGGCTCCATGGTGTAGTTTCCATCGCGATTACATTGCGGGTCTTGTCCGGGAGGTCAGGCGATCCCCTCGATGATTCGAATGTCCCGCTCCGCCGCGTTCCCAAGAACGCGTATCGCCGCCTGGTAAGCATCGCTCTCAAACGTCGTAATCGCGCGCTGCACGCTGTCAAATTCGATTACCACGGTTCGCTGATTTTTTCCTGCTTCGTAAGTCTTTGCTGGGACCCCTCGGGCTAGAAAGCGGCCGCCGCCAGCCTGAATCGCAGGCCCTGCCAACTTAGCGTAGTCGGTGAGCGCAGCAGGATTTGAAATCGATTTGTAGAAACAGATCCAATATCCCTTGGCCATTAGCATCTCCTGGTAGTTGAAATTCATGCGTCTGCAGTTACGTTGGATGAACAAGCAGGGCGAGTCCAAAGTTCTTGTCGCTGACGGGTGTCCTGTTTTTTCATGGGAGGGAGTCTACATTGCCTCTTGTGCTCTCACAAGAGAATCCACCGGGCGGGACACGCGCATTTCCAAGCGCACTCCGGGCCAGGCACAGGAAAAGAAAAAGGGCCGAATGTGGGTGTTCATCCGGCCCCGGGGTGTTAAGGGGATGTTCTCCCCACTTAGTTAAACCAAGCCTAGTCCTGATTTTCGGCGGAGTCAATGGTACAGGGTTCCTTCCTCGCTACTGCGCAGCCCATTGCATTCAGACTCACACTTTTTGGGCAATCATGAGTCCGTAGACAAATTTGCCCGTGGCGAAACCCGATCGCATTGCCCGGAAGGCTTTCAGGAAATCGACAAGCATGGAGCCGTTTTTTGCAGCAAGCTTCCATAGCATCTTATTCTTGATAATGTCCAAGCCCAGGTCCCATGTTTTGGCGCAGTTTTTGTTCAGGACCTCGCGGTGCATAATTTCCAGGCCGCATGATTTCATCATCTTCTCGTAATCCTGCATGGTTCCCAATTCAACGAGCATGCCTTTTTCAATCGGCAGGATATCTTTCTTGTACTCGGCTTGATTGAGGTTTTCTTTTTTAAACCAATCAATTAAGGCCAGCGTCCCATTCGGCTGCAATAACTTTGCGGCTGCCGCGAAGAATTTCCCGATGTCTTGATAATGGGATACCGATTCAACCGACCAGACGACGTCGAACAATTCCTCAAATTTCATTGCTTCCGCGTCCATCAACAGAAATTTTGCGTTCACGCCCCCCGTGGCAACCGCTTGATTGGCCATATCCACTTGAATGGGAGAAATCGAAATCCCGGTTGCTGCAGCTTGGTAGTGTTTAGCCAGGTAGATACTGCTGCCGCCGATGCCGCAACCGACGTCAAGAATCTTGAGTCCCAGCCTGATGTCCGCGATTGTTGCGAGATGCTCGACGAGTTGAATCTGGGCCAATTCTCTGGTTTCGTCACCGCGAATCCAATAGCCATGATGCAAGTGCTCGCCCCACAACGCGTGAAAGAAAGGGCTTACAAAATCATAGAATTCCCTGACTTTCTCCTTATCGTTGTGGCGGATCATAGCCACTTAACACCTCCCACAAAACCGGCGCATTCACAAAGCATCGCCGGTGGTGCCCAATATTACTTCCCGCGACCCGTGCCGGACAAATGATTGGTCGATCCATTGGCGAGCGGCATTCTCTCCGCCTGGCGTTATGCCGTGCGGGACGCTATTCTATGCGCAAGAGGAGCCGGGCGTACAATACTCGCGCGGGGAGGATGAAATCACATGAAAGTATTTCTGACTGGCGCCACAGGGTACATAGGAAGCGCCGTGGCTGAAGCGCTGCGGAAGGCTCGACACAATGTGAGCGGTCTCGCGCGCTCCCCGGAGAAGATGGCGCAACTCCAGGCGCGTGGCGTCGAAGGACGGTTGGGCGACATTCTCAAACCGCAAACAGTGGTGGAGGCGGCGCGCGACGCTGACGGTGTGATTCATACGGCCAGCACCAATGATGCGAATGCAGCGCAGGCGGACATCAGTGTTGTGCGGGCAATTCTCAAGGCGCTCGAAGGCACACAGAAGCCATTCATTTACACCAGTGGTGTATGGGTGCTGGGACCAACCGGAGACCACATTGCCGACGAGCGAACGCCGCTAAATCCCACGCCACTTGTTGCCCACAGGCCGCCCCTGGAACAGGAAATCCTAGACTATAAGGGGCGAGGCGTCCGGACAATCGTGATTCGGCCCGCGGTGGTCTTTGGGCGGGGCGGTGGCCTGTTAAATATGTTTCTTCAGTCCGCCCGAGAATCGGGCGCGGCGAAATATGTGGGAGATGGTGATAACCATTGGTCTTTGGTTCATGTCGATGACCTGGCACAACTCTACGTCCTGGCGCTGGAAAAAGCGCCGGCGGGATCGCTCTACAATGCGGCGCAGGGTCCCTTCTACCGAACCCGTGAGTTGGCGGAAGCTGCCAGCACCTGCGCCGGAAAAAAGGGTAAGACGCAAGCATGGACACTCGACCAAGCACGAAAGACACTCGGACCTTTCGCGGATGCGCTCGCCATGGACCAGCGAATCTCGGGGGAGAAAGCCGGGCGCGACCTCGGTTGGCCGCCACAATTTAAATCGGCGCTTGATGAGTTGAAAACGGGATCTTACGCCAAGTAACGTCTGAGATCGATCGACGCAGGATGGACGTGCTGGAAAAAAAATGAAAGCTTACGAAGTCCGGGAATTTGGGATTGAAAAATTTGCGTGGGTCGAGCGCGACATCCCGCAACCCGCCGCAAATGAAGTGGTCGTCAAATTCCGCGCGGCATCCTTGAATTACCGCGACTTGATGTTTGTCAAGGGCATATACAACCCGAAAGCGCGTTTGCCTGCCATTCCGTTTTCAGACGGGTCGGGCGAAGTTTTCACTGTCGGCACAGAGGTGAAGAAATGGAAAGCCGGCGATCGTGTCTGCCCAATTTTCATGCAGGGCTGGATGGATGGCCCGCTTTCCATGGAAACGCGCCGAACTGCTCTCGGCGCCGGAGAACTGGCCGGGGTTCTCCGCGAATATGGCGCGTTTGACGAAAACGGCTTGGTCGGAATCCCCGGACGCCTTTCTTTCGAGGAGGCGGCCACGCTACCCTGCGCCGGAGTGACGGCGTGGAACGCGCTCGTCATTTCGGGAGGCTTGAAAGCGGGAGAAACGGTATTGACCCTCGGCACCGGCGGTGTTTCGATTTTCGCCCTGCAGTTCGCCAAAATGCGCGGCGCGCGCGTGATTGCGACGTCGGGCAGCGACAAGAAACTCAAAAAGGCCAAAGAGCTTGGCGCCGACGAAACAATCAATTACAAAAAGATCCTGGATTGGGACAAGGAAGTCTTGAGACTGACAAACCGAATCGGCGTTGACCATGTCATCGAAGTCGGTGGAGCGGGAACCTTATCCAAATCATTGAACTCAGTGCGCATTGGAGGTCACATCGCGGTCATTGGCATCCTGGCGGGCGGCGGCGATTTCGACCCCAGAAGCATTCTAATGAAAGCCGTTCGAATGCAGGGAATTCTCGTCGGCTCGCGCCGGATGTTCGAAGACATGAACAAGGCCATTGAAGCAAGCCAAGTGATTCCGGTGATTGACAGGACATTTGGTTTTGCAGAAGCGGGGGAGGCCCTAAGATACATGGAAAGCGGCTCGTATTTCGGCAAGATCGTCGTCAAGCTTTAAACTTTGGAAATGGGCTGCTTCTGAATTTCACACCATGACTTCGGGAACTTCCAGGCGTTGTTTCCTAAAGGCCGACTCAAACGCCTTGATGACTCGGGGATCGAAGTCTGATCCTTCACCCTTCAAAATGATATCTCTAGCCTCAAAGGGCGACAGGCCCTTGCGGTAGGGGCGGTCACTAGTCAACGAATCATACACGTCGGCAACGCTCAAAATTCGAGCCTCGATGGGGATGTCATCACCCTTGGTGGAATGATAGCCTGAGCCGTCGAACTTATCGTGGTGCGCCAGGATGATCGGCAAAATGCGTCGAAGAGAGACAGCAACAGGGCTAAGGAAATCAACCCCTTTTTGAACATGAGTCTTCATCTCTGTCATTTCGTCGTCGGAAAGCCTGGCTGCCTTGTACAAGATATTCCGGCTGGTTTCGAGTTTGCCGATGTCGTGCAATAAGGCCGCTGCCCGAATATCTTCGATTTGCTCTTCCGCGAAACCCAATTCGCCCGCAATTTGCGCTGCGTACACAGATACTCTGTAGGAATGGTTTTGGGTAAACTTGTCGTTGGAAATAATCTGACTCAGGATTTGAAGCAGACCTACATAAGTCTGCCTCAGTTCATTTAACCTGCGCGCCGCGTGTTCGTGGAGCGTTCCCGTGGCGTATGCAAATATCAACAGCAGGGACGCCCAGATTGTCAAATCGGACCAAGTAAGCCAGCCACTCATTTCAACGGATTGGTGGCTCAGAATGGTCGGGTTCATCAGATCCACCCAGGTAACAAACAGGATCGAACCCAAAGCGGCTTCCACGGCACGGCGCCGCCCGAGGTAGTAGCCGGCAAAGAAGGTCGGAAGATTATAAAAGGTAAGAATTAATCGCTGGCCCCCGATCAGATAGTTGAATATTCCGGCCGAGGCGATGATCGAAAAAATGAGCCAGAGCTCCTTATTTACACTGAGCAAGTATGACTGCAATTTCTTCATCATCTTTTCAATCCTTTGAGCAGCGGAGAAAAAGGCCTGTTAGTCGAGCCGGGTCTCTTGCGGTCCGCGGGGTCCCAGTCTTCAGGGGGAAAATTGATACCCCAAAACTTTGGAAGTGGAGTTACAAACTCAAGGCCGATTTCGAGCTGATTATCCTCGATTTCCTTCCGATGAGAGACATGGCACTGACTTTCGGCTCCGGTTTTCTTATTCACCATTAGTACTGGTTTTTGGGGGTCCACGTCTGTTTTCATGGTAATGAGGGCGCCGTGTGCGCTGACACTGGCAGTTTTGGTTATCTCCCCGAAAACCCTATGGTCCGGACTCTGGGCGAACACGGTGACTTCAATACTAATCGCCACTCGCGAGCTGCGGCGTTTTTTGGCTTGAGGCGAATCTGCATCTGCAGTGCCGATACGGCCTGTGGTGGGTTTACTAGGATCAATTACGGCCATAGTGTTTCCAGTTCCCTTTAGTGTTGGGCGCTTCCAGCCATGCGAAGCAAAAGCGCTCTAATTTCTTTTTCGAAGCTGGCAGCGGCGATCCGCGATTGCTCCGCTAATCGCTCCTGCTGCACGCGCACCGTACCCTGCACTAGCTGCAGGACGGCCCCAAGCTTTCCCAAAGTTTCTTCGGCGCGTTGACGATGAGGAATCAGATGGTTTTCCATTTCCATCACAAAGTGGGCGGCTCTCTCCGCGGAAATTTTGTTGAGCTGGCTCTCGAATTGCGTGGCGCCCATGTTTAGCTGGGCGGTTGCCAGCTTCTGGAATTTCTCTACTCCGTGTTTTTCGGCATTGTTCAATTGTTCCAATGCCTCTCGAAGGGGACGCATGACCTCCAAGGCTTCCTGACTCAAGGCTTGCGCCCGGGTCAGCGCGGCTTCCATATTGGGACGTACGCCGTCGATTCTTACTTCCATTTCCGCGATCGATTCTTCGAAAGACCGGAGGATCGTGGCGGCGCGCGAACTCAGTTCCTGCTCGATCCTGGCAGGCCCGCCGTCGATTCTTACTTCCATTTCCGCGATCGATTCTTCGAAAGACCGGAGGATCGTGGCGGCGCGCGAACCCAGTTCCTGCTCGATCCTGGCGCCGGCAGTTCTCGAAAGCTCCGACTGCTCCTCGAAAAACTTTTTCGCCATGCTTTCAAGAGCGGTGCGCAGGTCCTCGCTTTCCGCGATTCGGTCCCCGACTTGGCGGGCCACGTCGGCATTAAGGGCCTGAATGGAAGTTGGGTACTTGGCGGAAACCTGCTTCTCCACGGCTCTCCCGATCATCTTCTCCATGTTCGAGGTATCGGTCGCTGGCACAGCTTTTTCCAGCTCGCTGGAAAACCAGCTCTTCAGCAGGCGTACCTGCTGTTCGATTTCCGTGGTCACAGCCGATTTTACCGCGTCCCGGATCGCGCTCGGATCCTCTGCCGGAGTCTTCGGGACAAAGTCCCGGCTCTCAAACACAAACGTAGCGGCGCTTTCCCGGTTCGGGCGTGGAAGCGTCTGCGGGATAATGTCAGGTTTTGACGGCGGATAGAGTTCAAGAGGTGTTATTTCTGCTTCGCTTTCGACTTCCGCCAGGCTAACAGACAACGGTTGCAGCGCCGGTTCACTAAGAGCGATCTGAGGTCCGTTCTGATCGGGGGTCACTTTCACAGACTGGGCAATTTCCAGCACAACCACGACTTTGTAAAGGCCGCTCTCCGCGTCAGCGTGGTTTGATATCACACGTCCCTGTGAAACGCGGCGCGTCGGATCGGCCTGCGGGTAATCAAATTCAATCAGTATGGACCCATCCAGTTCAGGCTGGGATTTGGACTGGAACGCGCAATCGCAACCTTCGAGCATCACTACGGCGGCGGAATGCCTGAACATCTGGCCCTTTACATCCACACCAGTGACCGTCAACTTCACAGCCCCACTGGAAACGAGTGTCGCTTCGACCGTGCGGGATTTCGTATTGGGAAAAAATAGCGTCAAGGGCCTCTATCTCCATTCTTTTCCGCCGATTTCCATGGACCGAGCCGGCGCCGATCACAACAACACATAATTGTTAACGAATCGGTTAAGGCCAGCTTACTGGAAGACCCCATGAGAGCCGATAGTACTTTAGTTTCCCTATGTCCAATACTTAACCATGCGGTCCGGCTTGGTGGCCGCTTACCCCTCTCGAAGGCGCACCTCTCGCCTGTTTCAAGCCCGAATTCGCCGATGCCCTTGTGCGATCCAGGGGTGTCCCGGCGCCGGGTTGATTGCCTGCCTTCAGTTTCCGTGAGGGCAGATGTTATTCACGTAACCGTGGATAGCATATTTTCGTTATGGTATTCTTTGCGCTCTTACGGAAAAGGGGGGCACTCTGATGGAACGAAAAAAAGCATCGGAATTTGATCCCGAGCTGCTTAGACTTTTTGACAAGTATGTGCACGGCGTGATTAGTCGTCGCGATTTCATGGACGGAGCGGGAAGGTTTGCTGTGGGCGGCCTGACGGCAGCGGCCATCGTTGAAAGCCTCAGCCCCAATTATGCTTACGCTGACCAGGTTCCCAAAGACGATAAGCGCCTCAAGGCTGAATACATCACCTTTGCATCGCCGCAGGGATACGGAAATATTCGTGGCTACCTCGCGCGGCCAGCAGGCGCTCCTGGCAAGTTGCCCGGGGTGCTGGTCGTCCACGAGAATCGCGGCCTGAACCCATATATAGAAGACGTCGCGCGACGCCTGGGTGTCGCCGGCTACCTGGTCTTGGCGCCGGACGAACTCACTCCGGTGGGAGGCTATCCAGGTGATGATGACAAAGGGCGGGAACTTCAGGCCACGCTCGATCCCAAGAAAATGATGGAAGACTGGGTTGCCGCGGAGGTTTATCTGAAATCGCGTCCGGAATGCACGGGCAAAGTCGGCGTTGTCGGCTTCTGCTATGGGGGCACCGTCGCGAACGCGCTGGCGGTCCGGTTGCCGGACCTGACAGCGGCGGTTCCGTTCTACGGAACTCAGCCAGCCGCCGCGGACGTAGCCAAGATTAAGGCGCCCTTGCTGATCCACTATGGCGGATTGGACGAGCGCGTCGACGCTGGGTGGCCGGCATTCGAGGCCGCGCTAAAAGCCAATCACATCACCTACACCGAGTATATGTACGAGGGCGCGTATCACGGCTTCCACAACGACACCACGCCGCGTTATGACAAGGCCTCCGCTACTTTGGCCTGGGACCGCACCATGGAATTTTTCAACAAGACGCTGCGATAATGTCCAATCCGCAAAGCACCGAGACTTCGAGGCGCTTGAGATCAGGTTAGACTGGAAATTCAAACCCAGGGCAGAGCCTTCAGGAGATGGGTTTGACCGGCTCGGTCTCCGGGTGCATTAGCTTTTTTGCTTCTGCGATGCCCCGGTCGATCGTGACCTGCCATTCGGGATGCGGTACCAGTGAGGCTTTGGCAGCTTCGTAGAATTGCAAAGCGCCAGAAGGGCGGTTCAACCGCTTCAGATAGATGCGGCCCGCTGCCATCTGGGCAAGCAATCCTTGTTTTTGCGTGGGGTAAGCCTGCGCAAGCTCCTGGTATTCGCCGGCGGCGCGCTCCGCGTTGGGCTGCGTCTCCAGTTGGCGGCAAAGATCAAGCCATCCGGGTGCGGAGAGTTTTTCCCCTGATTTCTTGAACTCTTGATAGGTCAGCCAAGCGCCTTCGGGATCGTCGGCTTTTAGTTCCAGGGCCATGATTTTTTCGAGTGCGTCGCGATAGGCAGAATGGTCGTTCGTGCGCCAGTAAATGTTTTGCAGCATCCGGTAGGCGTCGATAGAATCCGGTTTTTCCTGGAGCATCTTCTGTAGATTGGAAACTGCTGCAGCCAGCTGTCCCTTTTCAATTTGTTCAGTGGCTTCGGCCAGCAATGGATGGCTGACCCACGAGATCTTTTCCTGAATTCCTTTCTCGGCTATCTTCTCAAGCCCGGAGGCTCGTATCCCCGTCGCGATCAACCCGCCAAAAACGAAACCGCCGATGTGCGCCCAGTGTGCAACAGCGGATACCTGTCCAAACAGCGTTCCATAAAAGACTTCTATCAAGAGCCACAAAGGGAGCAACCAGTACGCTGCAGCCTTGAAGCGGTAGAAGCGGTACATCAACAGCCAGCCCATCTCAATCTTGGTGGTGGGAAATCGCGCTAGAAATGCGCCCATTAGGCCTGCGACGGCGCCCGATGCGCCGATGGCAGGCGTGAGGCTCCCCGCATTGACCAGGGCATGAACCTGCAGTGCGAGCACACCGGCGATCAAATAAAATGCCGGATAAATTAATCTGCCCCAGGTGTCCTCGAGAATGCCGCCGGCAAGCCAAAGGAACCACATGTTGCCGATCAGATGCAGCCAGCCTCCATGAAGAAAATTAGCTGTGATATAGCTCATCGCTGTTGCATGCCCGGGAGTGAAGGCATATTTGCTCAGGATCGAAGTGGCATCCAACTCCGCATAACGGCTCGCCAGCGAGTCCATCTCCTCTTGCAGGGCTTCGGGGTCCTCTTGGAGGCGCATTCTAGCGTCCCAGGCATCCTGAATGTTACGGTTTGGATTCTTCGCTTCTTTCCACAGGTTTGGATTTTTGGTCTGGATCGCGCTGACGAATGGTTGAGCTGTTTCCGGAATTTTGAGTTCCGGATGCATGGCCGCGAGCAATAGAACATGCACCTTAACCGCTGCCAGTTCCGGAGCCTGCTGGTCCATCGTCCAATGGGTTCCCAGGAAGATCAGGACGTTGAGCGCGATGATCCCGATCGTTATGACCGGCCAGCGACGGCCTTGCATGTTCTCGTGACGCAACGGGATCAGCATGCATGTACCTCCCTGGTGAGAAAACAAAGGACTAACTGCGAGTTCAGCACAATTGTTCAAGTCTAGAGGGATTCGTTCTTACCGGGCAGCACATTTTTGCAGGTACATTGGCAATCGGTTACAGCTTACACTTTGGACACTCTGGCAAGGGCGGAAACTCTGCCTGCTCTGGCGGTCCCGGTCTGGAATTGGAATGGCGAGATGGACTTGAAAGTTTCAAATACGCGATCAGGAGTGCTTATCCGCGCTATTTTTCTGCAGACATGCCAAACAAACGGCATGCCGGGGGGAAGGGTAGAGAGATAGTTCTTTGTTTGCTTTGCATTGAACGCAAACCCGCTTGCCTCGTACCACGGGATGGGCCTTGTGCTGCCGTGTCGAAGGGACGCCTGCTTTTTGCAAATGATAGCGCACGGCAGCGTCGGGAACCTGTAGTGCGTCGGCGATCTCCAATTGGGTCGCTCCGGCGTCCCACATCTTGCCGATGTTGATGCGCAGTTCCTCGGCGGCAGGCCTGCGGCGACCTCGTTTCGAGATTCTCATTTCATATTAACCGCGAAGTTCCGAAATTTAAGGCAGACTACCCCTACGATTAGCGTGCTGCTACTTGCTTTGAAGCTGGAGGCGGAGGGGTGACCACCGCCGCCAATCTACGAATCATGCCATCGCTCTTGCTCATCACGTAGATTTCGCCATCGCCCCCCATGGACAAGCGAACGTCTGCGCGGCCGCCTCCGTACGGGACACCATAAGTATCCAGTTTGGCCGGGGTGAAAATCTTGCCTCGCCATCCCCCGGTGGCCGTCGAGCCTTCCGGCAAAATGGCGTTGGGGTTGGGGAGGCCCTCTTTATGTGAAAAGGCATCGGTAACGATGTCATACATGCGGCGTTTGACCGGGGCCTTTAGGGAAGCGTCGTAAGGACTCTTGTACATGATCTGGATTTCATGAATGGCCGCCTGCTTGCCGCGAACTCCCTGCGTGGCGATCATTTCCGCCAGGTCCGCATAAAACAGCCGGCCCGTGCTTATATCCGAGAAAAAATACTTGCCGGCCATTTGCGGCATCAGTTTGCCGCGGTACACAAGCCCGCTGGCGATTGCGTCACCCTCAAAATGACTGTACACAGCCACAGGGTAGATCGGCGCGACTGGTTTTTCGATGCCCGCCACGGTCAGCAGATCAGTCTCCGGGAAAGGAACCTGCGGATTTGACTGTGTGCCTGTTTTGCCTCCACGGGGAACAATCAGCACCTCGTTGCCTTCCCGCGCCGAGTAGCCGTAGTTTCCACCCTTGGTAATGATGTTGACCTCTTCCCAGGAATGCAGGCCGATGTCATTCGCCAGCAACGAGTTGGTCACCGCGTCCCAGGTTATCCGGTGCGGATTGCGCATTCCATACGCAAAAACCTCCGGCCGCGCTCCACTGGTCGAAACAAATGGATTCGGATCGGGCCCTGCACTGGGGATGCGATACCTCCCATTCGCGCTCAGCGCGTCGTTGGGACGCAACGCCAGGTCGGGCGTAATCCGCAGGATCTTGCCTTGCAGAGCGTCGAGGCGTTGCGGAAAATTTTGCGTGATCCCCGCCGTTTCTCCCGAGCCGCCATCACCCATGGAAACGTACAAGTTCCCGTAGTCGGGATGGCCGGGCTTAGCCAGCGGGTTGAACAGCAAATCGCCCATTTGATGAATGCCAAAATTAAATCCCACGCGAAGCAGTTCGCGCGCCGTACCCTCGAACGTCGCGTTCTTGATATTCGTGTCGGTCCATTCCACCAGCACCGACTCATAGGGAACTTCGCCCCCCGGCGGGTTTACCGCCGGAGTCGTCGTGTACCCATCGAGGTTCAGGGCCGGCAAACGTGTGTTGTGGGGCGCTGCCGGCGCATTCTTGCCCGGGCTTTCCGTGTGCACCGTATAAAACTTGCCGTTTTGTGCGTAGTTCGGATCGAACGCGATGGAAACGATTCCCGACCCAAAGCGTTCGGTGTCGAACTTCGGAAAGATTTCGGGAAAGGTGATGTACGGAGTGAACTTCCGGGTGCCCTTGTCCAGAATATATAGAATCCCATTCAGGTCGGTGACGAAAAAGCGGGAGGCGGACCCAGGAGCGTTCGGCGGTTCCGACCGCAAAGCGTTCACCCGGCCCAGCATGTCGTGAAAATCGATGGGAGGAGGATAAATGGCGTCTCCAAGAAAGCTCGATAGCGGCGCATTCGCGTAATCCTCGAGCAAAATCGCCGTGCCGTCCTTGGTGACTTGGGATTTCGAAGGGTATTCCAAGGGATACTGCGCCCGGGCAACGGACAGGCTCAGCAGCAGACCGGCCAGTAGAGCGATTAATTTCACGGACAGTTCAAACTTTCCTTTTTCATTTTTCACCGAAAACTCTCTTTCTTTTGCGCTTTTGCACGCGGGGCGCGTGTCGGAATCTTATAAGTTGCCAGGGAAAGTATACACAACCGGAGTCCGGAAAATCAGCACCTGCGCCAGCTTCCGATAATCGCGCGTCACGCCGGAGTACGGCATATTTTCAATGATCGCAGGAAATCCTTTGAGCCAGCAGCGTGCTAGTTGGCCTCGTGCGACCGTCCATAGCCCCCGAAGTACCAGCGCGCGCCGATCGTCGTATAGAGCCCGTAGGGCCCGGATGTGCCCAGATCGGCAGACCCGACGATGTTGTTGTATTTGCCGAGCCAGTCCACCTGATGCTGGGTCACGCGGAATTCGAAATTCTTGGGCAGCTCGACGCCCAGCCCCACGGCGCGCTCAAACGCAATCCCAGCCATCGAAGCGGTGTACTTAAATTGCGGCACGTTGTTGCCGAATGAAAATGTGGGCGTAAAGAAAACGAACGCATGCCGCGCAAACGTTTTTCCGAACGGCTGCACCTCCAGGTAGCCGCTCCAAAGATAGCGCGCATAGGCGTTGCAATTGGAACTGGCGCTGGACACCGGCGCGCAACGGCCCAGGTCCGGCTCGTTGTGAGGAGGCGCGAAGGAGAAGTCCGTGTAGCCGCGCAGCCAGTTGTGCGGAAAGAATGTGCGGCCTTCGGGCGCGCCCCACGATGACGGCTTGGGGGCCGGGGCAGCCGCAGCATCTGCCGTAGTCAGCGCCACGGTCCCTGTAGCGTCCTGCGCGAGGGCCGGAATTCCGGCCAACGCCAGTAGCGCGGACACCAACCATACTGTTTCTCTGATTCGGTTTTTCAAAGCGGTTCTCCTTTTCGTTTTCGGCAAGGCGTCGGCTGGTTCACTTCACAAATTCGGGCGTGCGGCCCTGGGACCACGGATCGTACGTCTGGGCAAATCGCATGCGCTCATCCAACGGCGGGTGATTGTAGAACCAGAATTTCACGGCCGCCGATGGACTTGGTTCTTCCAGGTCCACTTCGCCCAGGACTTGAAAGGCGTGCGCAGCCACCACTGGCGCGTCCGGCGCCAACCCGTGGATCGCTTCCAGGCCGTACTGATCGGCCTGATGCTCCAAGTAGCGGCTATACGCATTCGAGATGGGCGTAAACAGGAAGCCGAACACCGTAAGCAGCAGGATCAAGACAGGCAGCGAAGCCAGGTCACCCGTGCCGCGAATTGTCCAGCTATCTCCCCAGCGCTCGAGCATCCAGCCCAGAACGCGATAGGCGAGAAACAGGAAAAACAGAAGCACGCCGCAGGAAAACAGGATGCCATCGCGCACGTGTCCCAAGACGTAGTGGCCCATTTCGTGACTGGATACAAATAGAACTTCATCTTCGGTCATTCGCCGGATGGTTGTGTCCCAAACGACGACTCGCTTGCTCGCGCCCAGCCCGGAAACGTACGCGTTCAGCGCTTTCAGTTTTGTGGCGGCGTTCATTTCGAGAATGCGGCTCTGCGGAATCTCGACCCCAGCGCGGACAGTCATCTGCTCGATACGCGTGGCGAGTTGTGGATACGAATTCGCCAGCGGCGTAAATTTGAAAAATAGCGGCTCGATAATCAGCGGCTCGACCACGGCGCCCAAAATAATCAAGGGCACCGCGGCCAGCCAGAAATAAAGCCACCATCGCCGCGGGCTCTTGCGGATCACGGCGTACAAAATCCAGATCAGAAGCACTCCGATCATTACTTCCACGCCCTCGCCCTTAGCCCAGTCCACCAGCCAGGAGCCCCAGCCCTGGATGGATTGCTGATATTTCACGGCCAGCCGGTGACTCCAGATGGCCGTTGGCAAGCTCAGAACGTCAAGCGTAAGCAGGAAAAGCGGAGCGAATACGACGGTCTGCGCAAAACTGCTGTCGCTAAAGCGTGCCGCCAAGTCGCGAAATCCGGGAACCACACGAAGTTGCAGCAGGAGCACCAGCAGGAGAAAACCGTAGACGACATCGAGGAAATAGAGTTCGTGCCGGGCGCGGGCGTAGGCGATGGCCTGCTCGGCCTGCGCAGGTGAGAGGGTGTAACCTTGCACTTGCCCAGCTTGGGACGCAGTGGACGCCTGCCCCGCCGGATTCGCCGGCTGCTGCGCATAGCTCGCTCTGGGAGCGAACAGGCACGCCGCGAGCGCGAAGATCAATGCGGCGAAATATGCAGCCGTTCGAATATGCCGGCAGTTCACTCAGTCATTCCCCACGTGATGACTCATCTTATCCCCGGCGATACCCCGCCAGCGAACATAACCACAGCCGCAGAGCGCGGAGTATGATCCATCCAGCCGCACGCACGCAAGTGCCAGCATCACGTCACGGGCTTATGGGCTTGGCGGCTGCCTGGACTAAATTAATGTGTATGCGCCGTTTTGAGCGCATAGTTGCGCGCCGCGCCTCCGACGGTGAGGCCGAAATGAACGATCGAGGTCCAACGCTCCAGCCGGTGATGTCCGGTGCGGTGGAGCAGATACGAGGCGCCTATGGAGGCCGCCACGCCACCGGCTTCGATTCCTGCAAATAACGGATGATTGTCCACAATTGAATTGGTCAAGAAAATTTCGTTAACGCCGCGGCGGCGCAGATTCAGCGTCGAGGCATAATCCAGAGCGCGTGCCGCCCCTACGCCCGCGAACCACCAGTCATTGGTCCGATCCCAGAAGCGATGCGTTGTTTGGACGGGCACTGTTTGCGAAGCGCCCGGCTGCGGCGCGCCCTGCGCGGTTTGCGGCTGCTCCGCGAGCGCGCCCGCGTGGTCTGCGCCGGCAGGCTCGGAGAATTGCTGGGCCCCAGCGGATAAAGAGGCAATTATTATAAGCAGCGCTACGCGCCCGGCAGTTGGTATTGCGATACGCATCCGAAGAATGTACTTCCTGTTACCGCATCATGCAATTTGCATGCGCTTGGCACCGCAGGGTTGGGCTCTCCTCAGTGAGAGCCTGCAACCTTACCACTAGATATTGTATCTTTTATCTTGACACCACAAGAGTCTCGCCGCAGAATTCCGGCAACATTCCCGGTAGATGTTCTGTTCAGATACCGGAACGGGAAGAACTAGCATCGTTCCAAAGGGAGGCATGAGTGCAATACTTGCCTGGCTGGACTGTGCAATGCATTAATCCGGAATGCGCTGCCCGCGGTCATTGGCTGCGTGCCGGCGCCTCTGGAGTTGAACTGTGCAGCAATTGCAGCGCGCCGCTCCGCAATGTACCCCCGCCGCTAGGTCCTCGCCTGCGGCTGCGTCCCCGCTCGCTGGGCAGCTATCGCCCGCAGGGCCGCACACCAGGGCGCCCGCGGTAACCGCTGCAGCGAGCTGATCGACTGGACCGAATAGGCCGTGTAGCTCCGACTTTTGTGGCCAGCGAATGCGAACTATTGGGCTGGTATGTCCTTGAATCTAAAAGGAAAAGCGACCGGGGAGGGGGCCGGCCGCTCTTACCTTGGGGGCAGCGCTCTGAGGGAACTGTGTAGCCAAAGCTATCGAGATCGGTCAGCAGGACCGGTTAGACTCAAAAGAGCCAACACGACGCATATTGAGATGCAGATTCCGGTAATCATTGTAGCCCTCACTTCTGGGTCCTTCCTGATAGCCTTCGACAACATGATCATTCTGCGCTGAGAGCACGTCTGCGTATATAGGCAGGGGGATACATTCGACCGGTACTGTTGTACCTGTATGCGGCCGGTTACACGCCGAGGTCTGGGATGATGCTGAATGCGTCATTGAAACGGTTGGTGAAATTCGCCACGCAGACCACCAAAGTCAGCTCGACGATCTGGCCTACGTCGTAATACTTGCGCAGTTGCTCGAGGTTGGCGCCACCAATCGTGGCCGCGCCGCGCGTCAACTGATCAGCGAAGTGAATCGTCGCTTTTTCCTTTTCATCGAATAGAGGACTGCGCGTGTAAAACGGCAGCGCGGCGACCTGTTCGGCAGTGACACCCGCGCGTTTGGATGAGGCGAAATGGGCGCGCGAGCAATATTCGCATCCATTCACCATTGACGCGCGCAGATAAGCCAGCTCCTTATATTTCGCCTCGACCGTGCCTTCATTGACGATTGCCCCATACAACGGAAGAAATGCGTTCAGCACAGCGGGCCGGTGCGCCATGGCCGCAAAGATGTTTGGCACTTTCCCGGCTAGGGCGGTTAGTTTTTCGAATGTCTCCCGCACTTCCGGTGCGGCTTGTTCTTTGGTTAGCGGATTCACAACTCCCATTCTTGGTCTCCTTTTCGCTGCATTGGGGGCAAATTTCCCCGCGCCAGTCTAACAGGGTACGGAAAAATCATGAAATATTGCGAGAGCCTGTGCGACGGTTGAACCTCGCCCGGGTGCGTGTTAGCCTACGCGCTGCTGCACCGTTCCGAGTCCTTCACGGAAACCGCTCCGGGTGAATCGGCTATGGCGTCTCCCATACGACAGTTCGATGCCTCGGTGGACCAAGAGCGCCTGCTCGACATCATACGCACACTGCTCTCCGAGCTTGGCCATCCCTCTGGGGTTGCTTCGGTAAGCCCAAGCGCGCATCTGGAGCGCGAATTGGGACTGGGCAGCCTGGAACGCGTCGAATTGCTGTTGCGTATCGAGCAGGTCTTCGGCATACGCCTGGACGACCGCGTCTTGGCCGAAGCGGATACGGTGCAGGACCTGATCTCTGGCTTGGGAGCCGCGAACGGCGCGAGTGTCCCTGCAGCCAGCAGCACGGTCACCGCGCGCGCCCCCAAAAGTGACCGCGGCGGTATCGCGGAGGGGTTTCCTTCCGCGGAAACGTTTCAAGACGTGCTGCGGCGTCGCGGCCGCGCCGATGCTTCCCGGTCACACCTGATTTTTTTCGAGGACGAAGGGGAAAGCGCATCTCTGACATTCGGCGACCTTCTTGCCGGAGCCGAGCGCGTAGCGGCGGAGCTGACGCAGCGCGGAATTGGCCGCGGCGACGCTGTGGCGATCATGCTGCCGACGTCGCGTGATTTTTTTCTTACCTTTGCCGGCACTTTGCTCGCCGGCGCAACCCCGGTGCCAATTTATCCGCCATTTCGCGCCGACCGCATCGCGGAATACGCGGAGCGGCAGTCGGCGATACTTGCCAACGCGGAGGCGCGTCTGCTGGTTACGTTTCGGGAAGCGGCGAGCGTGGCCAAGATGCTCAAGCCGCGCGTCTCCTCGCTTGCCGGGGTCACGACCGCCACGGCGCTGGTCGAATCCAGCGCGCCCGCGCCGCTGGGCGCGCAGACGCATGGCCGCGGCACCGACCTGGCTTTGCTGCAATACACTTCGGGATCCACGGGCAATCCCAAAGGCGTCATGCTGACGCACGCCAACCTGCTGGCCAACATCCGTGCCATTGGAGAAGCGCTGGCCCTGCGTTCGGACGATGTGGGAGTGAGCTGGCTGCCGCTGTATCACGACATGGGCTTGATCGGCGCGTGGCTGATGCCGCTGTATTTTGGTTTGCCCGTGGTCGTGCTTTCGCCGCTGGCGTTTCTTTCGCGGCCGGTGCGATGGTTGCGCGCGTTTCATCGCTATCGCGGGACGGTCGGCGCCGCGCCAAATTTTGCGTACGAGCTGGCTGCGGCGAAAGTTTCCGGCGAAGACATCAAGGAACTCGACCTCAGCTCGTGGCGTGCCGCTCTGAATGGCGCCGAACCTGTCCTGCCCGCCACGCTCGATCGTTTTTCGGAACGCTTTGCGCGCTGCGGTTTCCGGCGCGAAGCGTTTCTTCCGGTTTATGGCCTGGCCGAAGCGTCTCTTGCCGTGACGATTCCGCCGATTGGCCGGGGGCCGCGCGTGGACCGCGTGGAACGTGCCGCGTTCGAACGCGAAGGCCGCGCGATTCCGGCTTTGGCGGATTCCCCGGATGAAGACGCGAGTGTGATTTCCTTCGTGTCGGTGGGTTCACCGGTGCCACGGCACGAAGTGCGTGTGGCGAATAACCGTGGTGAAGACTCCGGCGAGCGCATGGAGGGTCAATTGTGGTTCCGCGGACCTTCGGCGACGCAGGGCTACTACAAGAACGAAATGGCCACCGCCGCGCTATTCGCGCCAGTAACAGACGCGGGTGCAGCAACAAGCGCAGCAACGGGCCCAGACCAGAACTGGATCAATTCCGGCGATCGAGGGTATCGGGCCGAGGGTGAGATCTATATCACTGGCCGCGTGAAAGACATCATCATTCACGCCGGGCGGAATCTATATCCCCACGAAATTGAAGACGTGGTGGCGCAGGTGCCGGGCGTGCGCAAAGGGTGCGTCGTGGCCTTTGGCGCCGCCGATCCGGTCACCGGAACCGAGCGGCTGGTGGTGGTCGCGGAGACGCGCGAGCGCGATCCGGCGGCTCGCGCTCGCATCGCGCAGGCCATCAATGCACAGGTTTCGACCACCCTGGGTCTGCCCCCCGACGTCATCGAAATTGTTCCACCGAACGCAATTTCGAAAACGTCGAGTGGAAAACTTCAGCGCGATAGCACGAAGAAACGCTTTCTTTCGGGCGACCTGGGTTCGACCACTCCGCCGGTTTGGTTGCAAATTGCTCGGCTCACCGCGGCGTCCAGTGCAGGGAGGTTTCGCGCGGCGCTGCGGCGCGTGGTCGAGGTTGCCTATGGCTGCTATGCCTTGGTCTTGTTCGGCGTCTGCCTGGTGCTGACGTGGGCGCTGGTGCTGATTGCGCCGTCACGTAAAGCCGCGGCGCGCATCACCACGGCGGCGCTGCGAGGATATCTGTTCCTGGCGGGGTGGCGCGTGCGCGTCCAGGGCCGCGAGCATTTACAAGAGCGTACGGCGCGCATGCTGGTCGCCAATCACACCAGCTACGCGGACGTGCTCGTCCTGATCGCGACGCTGGGCGTGGATTATCATTTCGTGGCCAAGGAGGAAGTGCGGTCCATGCCGATGTTTCGCACGTTTCTTCGCAAGCTCGGACACTTTGCCTTCAGCCGGGAAAATTCTCAAGCCCGATTGCAACAGGCGGATGAGATCGAGCAAGCATTGCGGGGCGGTGAATCCGTATTCGTATTTCCTGAAGGAACCTTTACCGCGCAGCCCGGTGTGCGGCAATTCCACCTCGGCGCGTTTAAGGCGGCCATTGCCGCGCAGCGGCCCATCGTGCCGGTGGCGCTCGGCGGCACACGGCACGTGCTCCGCGACGGCACATGGCTCCCTCGGTTTTCCCCCATTACGATCACCATCTGCCCGCCTATTTTTCCGCAATCGGACGCCACCGACTGGCACGAAATCGTGCGTGTGCGCGACGCCGCCCGAGAGACGATTGCACGTTACGCCGGCGAACCGCTGCTCTGATTTTCGCCACTCACTCAGGCAACCACTGCCCCAAAAAGGCGCATCTCAAATTGAGTTCGAACAGTTGTCCATGCTTCGAACGTTGCTGGGTTCCCTTGGGTGGGGCCTCCGTTTCGTTGAATCCTGGTCTGCAGGAGATCGCAGAATACAAATTCATCAATAGGGGAGATACCATTTATGCGCAGAATTGTGTGTCTATTAGGATTGGTTTGCCTAGCCACTTCGAGCGCGTCCGCGCAAGGAAAATCGACAATCGATCTCTTCGGCGGTTATTCCTACGTTCATACCGGCCCCGGCATCGCCGCGCCGACATTCAACGCCCATGGAGGTGTTGGTTCGGTCGCACTCAATTTGAACAGCTGGGCCAGCCTGGTCGCTGAGGTCGGTGGTATTCATACCGGTAAAATCAGCGGCACGGATGTGGACGCGACTGCGGAAACATATTTATTCGGCCCGAAAATTTCATTCTTCCGAAGTGCCAGGCTGACTCCGTTCGCGCAGGTTTTGGCCGGGGTTGCACACTCCAACGCCGCGTTTAACCAAACCACTTCCTCGTTCACTGGCCTTGCACTTAGCCCCGGCGTGGGACTGGATTGGAACGCCACGCGACACATCGGCCTGCGCCTGGGCCAGATGGACTACCTGTTGACCCGCGTGCCAACTTCTACCAATCAAGTGAACTGGAATAACTTCCGCTATTCCGCGGGAGTTGTCTTCCGCTTCTAAGGCGCTGTCCATTCCACTCGTGCGGGGGCCGAAGCGCCGTCCGGCGCTTCGGCTGTCTATTAAGTGGGACCGGAAATTATTTTTGCAAACGAAAGATCACCGTAATGGAAGTTTCAACTTCTACCGGCTCGTCGTTGAGATACGTCGGGCGATAGCGTCACTGTCCTACCGCGTCGAGTGCGGCCCGCACAAGCAGTGGCGGGCCGCTCAGAACTTCGAGCGCGGAGATACGTCCATCGCGACTGATGATGGCGCGCAATCGCACCGTTCCTTCCGTTCTTGTTTGTATGGCAATGAACGGATAGCGGGGATCGATCCGCGAGATCAATTGTGCTTGCTGCACACCTTCGCTTACTTTTACTTTTCGTTTTTCATCGGGCTTCTTTTGTTCGATGTAAGGGGGTGGGGGTGGCGGCGCCGCGCCCCTTTCACCAAGATCGGTTATTGGAATCGCGCCAGGAATGTATTGTCCGATTGGATCTGAAACCGGCGAGTTGTCCGGTTCCATGGTTTTGTGAATATCTGCTGCTGAATCTGGCAAATGCGGTCCAAAATCCCAGCTCACAGGAGTAACTTGAGAATGAATCGGATTGGCAACTTTGGTTCGGTCCGTGTTGTGCGGATGCCACACGCTCAAGATGATGGGCATGGGCAAAGAGATGTGGTGAAATTGCGGCTGCGCGACGCTGGTTAGAAGCGGGGCCACCAGGAGCAAGCCGAGCAGCGCCGTTTCAATCGCGAACGACATTCCCAGGGCCTTCCGGCGCGAGCGGCGCCCGCAGGAAACCGCCGCAGGATCTCCCTCCACTAACCATTTGGTGAGTGCACTGTCATAATTTGCGAGCTTCGGTTCTGAGTTCGGTAACACGGGCGCACCTCAATTCCGGCAGCATTCCGATGGGACCTGGTTGCTGCCTTTTTTTAGAAATATTGAGAAGCGCGCCTTCCCTCATTTGGACACCGTGGCATGCTTGAAGTTCCCTGGAATACGGTTCTTACGTGAACGTGGTGCGCCGGCAGACGTGTAACTATTTCATTTACAAAGACTTATTCGATTTTCGCCTTCTATGCACCTGTCTGACTACCTTCTGCATCATATAAGGTGATTTTATTTTTTGGTTGCCAAAGGCGAGGTTGAAAGTCATGAGTCTTCATTCGAAAGAAGCTATTGGGGTTCGTTATACGGGATGGGCCGCACTCAATCGTGATCCGCAGGAAGACATGGTCGAATACAACTGTCCATACTGCGGTATGCACGGCATGAAGGCCGCGCGGCGCACCCACGATCAATATCACTTTACCGACGGGTTTCTGCAGGACTTGCAAGGTGAAATGGCCGGATGCCGCGCCTGCCGGCATTCGTTGCGTATCGCTCCTGTCGTAATGTTGCACGATCAAGATGAAAAGCGCCGGTTTGAAGCTGTATTTTCCGACGACCTGGTTTCCAGAAGGAACTAAATACTACTGGTTTTCTTCCTGAAGCAGCAACGGGCCGATCACACCTGTGATCGGCCCGTTGCTTTTCTGCCAAAACCTTCAGCAAAAGGGAATGCCAGCCAGCCTACCGGCGGTCATCCCGATCGTAGTTGCAATAGCGGTCGGCATCATTATGGCCACGCCAAGAAAGTGCTATGAGGAGGCTTACTTTCGGAATACTTATCTTGCTACTTCAGCAGTGCATCAGGCTTCATATGGTGTTTCTCGAGGCCTTCCCGCACGCGATCGAATGCCTGGTCCACGGTGTCGGCAAATTCCAGCAGCCCATATTCATGCTCGTTGATCGTTCCGCAGCGCAGCATGTGCTTCCAGTCGAGGACGCGGTCCCAATACTTTCGCCCGTAAATCAAGATCAGGTTGCGCCGCTGCAGTTTGCCAGTTTGCATCAGGGTGAGCATTTCCCAGAACTCGTCCATCGTGCCGAACCCGCCGGGAAAAACAATCAGGGCCTTGGCGAGTTGCGCGAACCACAATTTGCGCATAAAAAAGTAATGGAACATGAAGCTGAGTTCGGGGCTGATGTAATCATTGGGGCGCTGTTCGTGCGGCAACTGAATGCTCAGGCCGATGGATTTTCCGCCCGCCTCGGCGGCGCCCAGATTGGCAGCCTCCATGATTCCGGGCCCGCCCCCCGAGCAGATCACGAACCGCCGCGGATTGTCGCCCAATGACATCGCCCAGGACGTGATGCGCCGCGCCAGCTCGCGCGCCTCCTCATAATAATTAGACATCCCCAGCGCAGCCTCGGCGGCGCGCACAGCGGCCCTGTGTTCGAGCGAGTTGCGGCGTTTCCCCTCCTTGCGAAGTTTCTGCAGGCGCTCCAGCGCCTGTTCACGCGAACAAATGCGCGCCGAACCGAACATCACGATCGTGTCGCCCACGTTCTCCTGCCGCAATCTCTCGAGTGGTTCGATATATTCGGTGAGGATCCGCACAGGACGCGCCGGCAAACTTTCCATGAACACACGATCGTGGTAAGGCGGCTCGAGTTCCTTGCTTCGGCGCGAACGGCTCATGAAGCCTCCACTGCAAATTTGCTGCGATTCCTCATTCTACGCAACTGCTGGATGAAAATGCCATCGGCGCGACTTGACCTTGTGCTGTTCTTGCATCAAAAAGTAACGGCCAACGCGCGGGCCTGTTTTCGCTTCCAAAGGAGTAGACTGTAGGTATGATATTGAGACGAGCCTTTATAGCCGGACTTACCTCACTCGCCTTGTGGATGGCGTTTCCGGCCGCGTCCGCATGGGCTCAGGCCACGCAGGGACCGATTGCTCCTAAACCCGGCACGACAGTGCAAAAAGCTCCTGAGAAGGCGATTCGCGTAAGAGTTGCATTCGTGAATGTGCCGGTTGCCGTGCACAACAGCAAAGGGGAATTGATCCTCGATCTCCAAAAAAAAGATTTCCATGTGCTCGATAATGGAATCGAGCAAACCGTCGAATCTTTCGACTTGGGCAGCGAGCCGCTCTCGGCTGTCCTAGTGTTTGAAACAAGCACGCGCATCACCCCGCTGCTTCCCGCGGTTCAGAAATCAGCAATTTTATTTACGCAGACGATTATTGGCCCGTCGGGCGACGCCGCGGTCTTAGGCTACAACAACAGCGTGGAACACCTGTTGCCGTTTACCGCTGATCACGACCGGATTGAGAAATCGATTACAAATCTCAAAGCAGTCACCAGCGGCACGCATTTGTACGATGCGCTCTCCGAAGCAGTGGGCCTGCTCCGCAACCGCCCGCCTGCGCGCCGGCGCGTGATCATTGTCGTGGGTGAAGCGCGGGACGACGGCAGTGAAGAAAAACTTGGCGAGATCTTGCGTGAAGCGCAACTTTCAGACGTCGTTATCTACACCGTGGGGCTTTCGACGATGGCGTCCGCGATGCGCTCGCAGCCCGAGCAGTCGGGCCCCATCCAGGCGACCCCGCCCGGCACATTCGGGCGCCCGCCAATCCCTGGGACCGCGCAAACACCCACCAGCGAACAGCAACGCTCCGGCAACATCGACCTGCTGGCTTTGGCTGAGTGGGCCGTGCAACATGCGACCGCTGTCGTGAAGGACCATCCCCTCGAGGTCGCCACCGTGGCGACAGGCGGGATGTATCAACCCACGTTCCGCGACCGCTCGATCGAAAATGCGGTCGACGCCATCGGAGCAGAACTCAATGCGCAGTACACGCTGAGTTACCGCCCCAACGACTCTGACGCCGCAGGCTACCATCAAATCAAAGTGACCGTGGATCGTTCAGACGTAAACGCCCGCACACGGCCGGGCTATTACCTCGAAGCGAAGTAGTGCAACCGTTCGGGAATCATCCCACGATAGACTTCATCGCTGCAGAGGTTCGCTACTTCTTCTCTTCCGCGACCTCTGAATCTTCCAGGATGGACGCCGCGGCGGCGATCTTGTCGCCGTCTTCCAGGCGCAGCAGGCGCACGCCCTGCGTCGAGCGGCCCGCCTCGCGAATCTCGTTCGCATGGACGCGGATCACCTTGCCGTACTCGGTGATGATCATCACGTCGGACTCCTCGGTGACCTGCAGCGCGGCGACCACCGGACCGTTGCGGTCGGTGGACTTCAGATTGATTACACCCTTGCCGCCGCGCGATGTGATGCGGTACTCGGCCAGCGGCGTGCGCTTGCCGAAGCCCTTCTCGGATACCGTCAGCATCAGCGAGGTAAGCGAGTCCTTGATCACCTCGTTCTCAAGCTCGTCAAGGTTCTGCGTTTCCAGCTTCGA
>JBGOVX010000110.1:0-11846 GCA_041478355.1 Terriglobia bacterium
CTTGGCATACGTCCACTTCTTCGGGCTGTCATCGAACATCAGACACACGACTAACTGACCGTCACCGCGTTCGTAAATGTGGTGCCCGTACTGGCGCCCCACTTTGGGTTGGTGCTTCCACATGCGGCCAAAGATTGCGAGATCGCCACACTCGTCCTTGCGAACTTTGACTCGATGCCTCTCTCCGAACTCTTGAATATTCATGATTGCTCTCTAAGGTGGGATTGCAAAAAAGAAACGGACGGGATGCCGAAGGACACCCCGCCCGCCCTTTGGCGCTGGACCGTTGCGAAACGACGCCAGAGGCGCCGGCAGCGGCACGACCCAAAACGCCCACGCACTAGCATAAAAATCCGCGCATGGTGCGCGCTTCGGACTAGCCAGTGCTGAACCGCTGCGCCCGAACTTGTGTCACTCCAAACCCAGGTACCGCCTTGAATTTATAAGTTCAATTGCCTGCTGTAGTGAATCAGCAATCTGTGCCGGGGTCGGCAGTTTCCATGCCCCGACTGGCATTGCTCCGGACGTGGGCGATCCTGGCAACGGCGGAAATTGCGGGAAGCTGACCTGTATTGTTATCGGACCGCTCATCGTAACGCCGCCGACACCGGTCGGAGCGGTCCCGCCAGTCGGAAACATGAATCCAGATGGAAGCGTACCGGCTGGAAGAGTCGGCAGTTTCCCTGACAGAAGCGTCGCGTAGTAATCCTGCTGCGCTTTGATCTGTGCAATCGTCTCGGCAGTGATCTGCTGAGTGAGGTCCAGTTGCTCGGCGATTAGCTTCGCTTTCGCGCCGGCGATATCTAGGTCCTTCAGTGACCAACCGTAGAGTTCGGCCTGACCGTTGATTTGCGCTTTTAGCGTGTTCTCTTGTTCAGTGAGCGCGGCGAGCTGCTTATTCTTTGCCACTTCGATGTCCGCGATTTGCTTCGCGGCCTGCTGCCCCGGAGTCAAGGTTCGTTGAACGCCGAGCGATTGCCGGATAGCAAGTTCCTGGTCCGCAGCAGACTTGAGTATGTCCGCGCGCTGCTCGCGAAGACTAATCTCTTGCCGCAGTGCGTCAAGAGTTCCCTGCTCGTCCGAACGCAATGTGCGCCCGAGTGTAGTCGTGAGTGCCTGAACGGAGAGATTATAGAATTGGAGTTGCTCTGCCGCCGTGGCGCCGGCACCGGCCGCTTCTTTCAGTGCCGCAGCAATCTGCTGAATCGATTGCGCTGTCCCTTGAGCGCCTTCGGGGAGTTGTAGAATTCCAAGAGTAGCATGGAACTTGTCGAGAATCTGTTTTTGCTGGGCTTGCAATTGATTCAGTTGTTGATCGAGCTGTTGCTGTACCTGAATTTTCGTACTCTTCGTGCCCTTGCCGCTGATTTGACTAGCCACGACTTGCTGCGCCTTAATTTGCGAGATCGCGGTCTTGAGGTCGGTCGCGCCAAGGTTGAGAGAATCGGTTATTTTCTGCACGGCAAGACTGATGGCAGTTGCTGCGTCCGTTGCTTTCTTCTGGGCCTTCCCGCTTCCGAAGGCTCCCATAATACCGCCGGCGACGAGACCGATGCCCCCACCGACCACAGCGCCAATTGGATTTCCGCCCGAAGCCTCAAAGCCCAACATCGCACCGCTCATTCCCATACCAAGCGCGCTATTAACTGCACCCTTTAGCCCGCCAGGCCCGCCAAGTGCGTTCTGAAATTGCCCGACCATTGAAACGCCGATTCCTGCCATGTCGATGACGCTGGCGGCGTCTTTAGTATTATCGCGAGGCGGTGCGCCCTTCTGACCGAGCAGCACGTTAGGGTCCGATGGTTGTGTGATAAAAATATTCCGCATGATAGTTGCGAAGTTAGTTGGCTGCAGAATGCCACCAATGCGCGTCCCACCAAGCTCCTGCAAACTTTTGAAACTTTTCTGGATCGCTTCGGTGGCGGCGAACATGTGTTGGAATTCTTTTCCGAAGCTGGAGGAAAACTTTCCGACGATATCGCCAAACTCTTTGAGGGTACCGAACATCTGGGCCATCGGGGTTTGTTTGCCGGCCTCGGCCGAGGCCGTACTGATCTTATGAAGCAGCTCAATCATCTTCTGAAGTTCGTCGCGTTGCGCTTTGTAACCGTCCAACTCCTGATCCATGCCCGCAAGATTCGCCTCGCGAAGTTTGATTTCATCGCCGAGCGGACCCGCGAGTGCCTTCAGGGAATCGATTTCTTGCTGCGCGCTCGTGAGTCCTACGGCGCGAGATGCCTGGATGTCAGTCAACTGCCCTTCGAACGGAAGGATTGGCTTGGCTCCGGCCAGCGCGACCGGCTTCCGGGGTGTACCGAGCAGGTCACCAAGAACATTTTGACCGCGCTGTGCTTCGGCGATCTGCTTTTCGATTTCTGTCGTCAAGGACTCGTTATCCGCCTTGAGTTTCTTCGTCGCGGCATCTGTCGCCAACACGAGTTCGCCGATTTGTTTTTCAAGTTCGGCCTGTTCCTTTTTATTGGCGATTAGGTCTGTGCCGGAAAGATCCACGGCTTTACTTTGCAGCGCGACCATCTGCCCTTGCGCGGCCTTCAGGTCTGCTGCGCGCGCGCCACGCTCACCAACCGTATCGACAAGGCGACCTTCGGCCATCTTCACTTGCCAACCGTAGGCTTTTTGCAGCTCGTCGTTCGCGGCCTTGAGTTTGAGCGTGTATTCCTCTTCGGCCTTGGCTTTTTCCTTTCCGAGCGTTGCGAGTTCCGCAGTTAGGCGAATCTCTTCCTTAATATTTAGAACCTTCTGGGTTTCCGATACGGTGGCCTCGCCGGCCTTCAGCGCATTGAGCTGCTTCTGGACTTCCACTATCTGTTGGTCGATAGAGAGGTTTTTCAGGCCCGCCGCAGTCTCGGCGTCTGCCAATTCCTTTCTAGCTAGCGTGACCTTGATTCCTTCAAATGGCGGGATGCCGCCGGGAACTTGAAGCGATGATGGGGGAACTGGCGGCACTGGCGCTTTCGGCGCCGGCTTGGGGGCATAGTGCTCAAGTACGAGTTCCGCACCGGCAAGGGCTGGAGTGGCTAGAATGGCCGGCACGATAGGAAGTTTCATGACACCGCTTTTTTCCGCCGCGCGCAAAAATTCTGCCAACTTGCCGACAACGCTCGTCAGGATGGGCATCATTCCTGCGAGATCGCCCTTCAGTAGAGTTATAGACGCACTTAATTTCGCGTTCGCGATGTCCCACTTCGCGTGGGCTTCGGCTAATTCCTTGATTTTTGGAGCGAACCTTTCCGCCTCTGCCGACAACTCGCGGATGCCCTGCGAACCAAGATTCAGCGTAGGAATCATTGCCTGACCGAAACGGCTGGAGAGTTCTGTCGCAACGGCGATCTTGGCTACACCCTCCGGCATTTTCTGGAAAGCATCCGCCAGGTCCAAAAGAACGTCGTACTCTTCGCGCAGTTGGCCATTGGCTGTTCGCGTCTTTACTCCCAGCATGTCAAACGCCGGATTGCCTTCAACGATGGCGATAGCTAGAGTGCGATTGATCTTGACCAGATTGTCGAGCGTGAAGCCGGTAGCCTTGCCGATGAATTCTAGTTGCTGGAGCTTTTCTACAGACAGGCCGGTACGCTGCGCGGTCTGTTCTAATCCGTGCGCCCACTCGCCAACACTTAACGCGGCCTTCGCTGCTGCGAAAGTTACTCCTGCCAGTCCTGCTGCGACCGCAATGACCGGACCACCAAACCGTGCAAGCACGCCAGTCATGCCGACGATGCTGGCCTCTGCCTCTCCAGAAGAAAACGATACGCCAACGAGAAGCTGGGAAAGGCGGGCGAGACCTGGCACGATGCCGCTCATTTGGGCGAGTTGTGCCTGTAAAACGCCAATCATCGACGGCGCGCCGCTCATCTGAGCAAAGATTCCGGTCGCAGCCTGCGATTGCTTCGCAGCCGACGACGCTTGCAAATATGCGGCCCTCAGTTGGTTAACCTTCGCGATTTGTTGGTCGAAAGCAGAAAGATTGGAAATTTCTGCCTCGCGTTGCTGGCGGAGAGCCTGAACGTGCTCCATTAACGCGGACTTTTCCGCTGCGCTCTTTCGTGCTAGCGAACCTATCGCGCTCTGCAGTTCTTGATTGAGGTCCGCGATTCTCTGCTGTGTCGCCGCGCGATTCGCAGACGTGAATTCAGTCTGAAGGCGCAGCTTTTCCGTCTTCAGTTGAGTTTCGAGCAGGACTGCCTGTCCCTTGAAATTCGCGACATCGGTCTTGGCTTGGTCGAGACCGACCTTCAAATCTTTTGGATCATACCCAAGCCGGACTATGACTTCGGGTCCACCTAAACTGCCCATTTTGTCCGCCTGTTTCGCCTTCTAAGTTTTGCTGCGAATCTAATTGCGCCCCGTGATTACTGAACTAGATTCCCGGCAGTTCGCGCCGGCTCGTTGAGTACAAAAGCCATCTCAAGCATCGCCCGATCCCACCGAGCAAAAGCTCGCACCACTTTTTCGTCCAACGCCATCGCGGGATTTGCCTCTCGGATCTTGGCCATGTCACTGCACATCTTTTCCCTGACTTGCTGCGCTTCTGCGCGCTGCTCGTCGGTTATTTCCAGCGAATGGCTGGCAAATTTGATGACGAAGAATTCGAGAATCGAACTGCACAAATTCATAGTCGAGATCCCCACGTCCATCTCGGCGCGTTGCTCGCGTTCCTGCGATCCACTGGGCATGACTTCCTCCTCCTGAAATTATTCGACTACAACCACGTTCACTGCCTTGATGCCCTTCGCCCCCTGCTCGACCTCGAATTCCACTTCACGGCCAACCCGTAAAGATTTCCTGTCGGCCGCAAGGTCTGTATGGTGCACAAATGCGTATGGAAGATCACTTCCGCGGGAGATCCATCCAAAACAACCATTCCACTTTTGCACCCGACCGCGCTCGCGCTCGCTCATGGCTGTAGCAACTTTTCGAGAGCATCCGAGATGCGATTATTTTTCGCGGCGTCCGAAGCAAACTTTTCGAGGACGGGATTTTTCGGCTCCGGCTTCGGTGCAGGCATCACTGCCGCAACGAACTCCTCCATAGTTGAAATTTTCGACGGCTCCGCCGACATCACTGCATTAAATTCCTCGACAGCGGCTTCGGTTTTCCACCGCTTTCTCAGGTTGTGAAGGTAATTAAGATCAAATCCCGCGCCCCAAATCAGAAGCGTTTCCCGGGATTCCGGCGGTAAATTGATCGCTGGCCATTGATTGAGAATCTTCGACGCTGCCGCCTTGCCATCCCCGATGATCTTGAGCCACTCCCCGTGCTCTGTCGCGGTGGCTTCTTCCTGATCTGGCCCCTTTGAAAATCTGTACAGGAATTCCTCGACGCGTGTTTGCGCCGCCTCCAGTTCGCGCATGCCCGTGTGCATTGTCCGAACTTGCCCTTTCATAACTTGCTTCACATCTGACCGCTCGAAAAGTGTTGCAAAATCCTTCATGAGTCTGTCCATCTCCAACATAAGCGGCTTCCATCCCGCATCGCCTGGTTTTGCTGAACGAAGGGCGGCCGTTAAATTCTCGGTGCGCGAACCTAACGATTTCACGTTTCTCAGTGCTTGCTCAAACTCTGCTCGTGTTTCCATTTGTGTTGCTCCTTAGAAAATATCGGTCCAAAGACCGCACATCAGAAAGTTAAATGGGCGCCGCCGTGTTGTTCCGGGCGGAAGCACGGCGGCAGCCCCAGGTTACACCGGAGAAAGCGGCCCGCTAGAGCCGTTGCGGCCCGGTGCAACGCACTGCTAGCCGCAAACTTGAAGAAATTAAGAGCCGTAAAATTTGCGCTAAATTTAGGTCGGGAAGTAACACAATGTAGCGGTGGCACGCGAGCTTCGTGGCCACACTGACACGGCCAAGAGTTTTGATTTGAGCACGTTCCAGCGAAAACCTAGCGAGCTGGGCCGACCCGAGCCAATGCTACACGCCTGTCCGTCCCGATCTAAACTTCCCATTTTTGCCGAACGCTCAGGAGCGGGTAGCTCCATCGGCCAGAAGTTTATGTAATACAAGTTTGTTCAACACCAATTTTGTCGGCCGTTTAGCCTTTAACTCTTTCAGTCACAAAGAATTACCTGAAAATCAGAGGAATTTCCTTCGATGGCACCAGAGGTAAACTCACCTAGTATGCTGGACGTGCATTTCGATGGTGTTTTGAGGACGAACGCGCCACGCCACAAGGGCGTAGGCCATGCCTTATACACGCGCGAATTATCGGTTTCTTTTGAGTTCTATATCCCGGCGGATCCGTTAAGCCCCATGGCGCAACTGATCGCGTTTCCGGAATACGGTGATGGGATTACGGCTGTCCTTGGGTTCGTCGTAGAACATCTGTGGTACCTCTTGCGGCCCTTCCTCGATTCGCCGACTAGTACCGTCCAACCGCACTACGTCGCACATGCCGACGAGGCGATCCGCGACGCGGGCACTCCGCTTGGCAATCTGGTTTAGTGTAAGGTTCGAAGTGACTACCAGGGACGATTCTTCTCCATAGGCTGCATCGAAGAGCGCGTCGAGTTGTTCCATTGAGAAATCCGAGTTAGACTCTGCGCCGAGATCATCGATCACGAGCAGGTTGTTCTCGCTAGAATCCTTGTCGAGGAAATCACTTCGGACACTCTCCGGAGATGACCCTTCACGACGAAAAGACTGCTGGCATGATTCGATGAAGCCCTGTGCGGTTACATATTTCGGCCAGACTCCGAACAGGCTCATTTCGCCCGCGACTGCCGCGGCGCGCCAGGTCTTGCCGGTGCCTACCGGGCCTAGGATGAGTAACCAGCGCCTCTGCCAGTTAGAAGCATAGGCGACTAGATGTTGGTCGGCGGCTCGCTGAAGCTTTGTCTTGCTATCGAGGCCAGTAAGTGTGGCGCTCCAAAACTTCCGCGGGAAACGCCCAGCCATCAACTGCGCCGGAATAAATGGTCTTAGGTACTCCATCGAGCAAGCTTTAGAGCAAAAGCCAGCCCGGAGTGACCAGTGGGCGTTTGACTGTGCCTCGGGAAACTCCTTTTTGCACTGCCTACAAGTTTGCATCGCGTTCCTCCAAAATTCGATCATAGTCGGGATGCTCCAACTGCTCCCGGCCGTGTCGTGACCGTTCGATTGTACGCCCCGAAGATATTTCAAGAAAGCGATCGAAGTTACTACAGAAGAACTTGAGCGATAGACTCTGCTTGACCATGAACGGATCGGTGGAGGCAGCGAAATTGTCCCACCGCTGACGAAATTCCCCTTCGGTCAAGTCCGGCTTTCTCTTGAAAAGCTGCGCTAGCTGGCAGTAATCGGCCTTCGTCCAAGATGGCTGCTGCTTTTTAAGCTTAAGAAAATTCTGAAAGGCATACTCCTTCGCCGCGCTTAGCGGCGTGGGTGTTATGCCTTCTTCTTTCTTTCTAACTTCTAACTTCTTAGAGGGCTGTAATACCTCGCGTTGAAAAGGCTTATCTGGCTTCTTGTGAGCACCTGTGCTTAAAGGAGTGCTCACAAGAGTGCTCACTAGACTTTCTCCACCATCCTTCTTGTCAGCATTAGTGCTCACAAGACTTTCTGTATCATCTGGGCTTGGCAGCTTCTCGTATTTCTCGATGCGGAAAATAGATGCTCGGTCGCGATTCCCACGGCGCACGGTGGTAACGTACTTCGGGCGGAGTTCCCTCAGCGCGCGCCTGACCTGAAAAATGCTCAAGTTAAGCTTCTCGGAGAGCGATTCCTGTGTGGTCACGACCAAGCCCCGGGACGGCCCTTCTTTCCAATCTGCGTCAAAATGAAAGCAGATATAGACCTTGAGCGCGGTCGGACTTAACCAGCGCAGGTGCTCCGCGAGTCCGCGGCGCAATCGGATGAAGCCGGCGCTCTTCTTCTTGACCTCTTCGCCAGATTTTGATTCAGCTTTCATCGCGCACCGCCTTGGCGGAGGTGCCTGGCTGCGACAAGACCTCGCTGGCGGTCACTGGCGGTGCGACTGGGGCTTCTTGCGTTACTTCAACACGGATGGCGCATGGCTTTCCGTTCCATTCGCCCACCTGAAACCGTACTAGCTGGCCCTCTTTCAAAAACTTCCGCCCAACGATATCCCTGTGGTGTACGAAAAAATCGTCACTAAAATCGTCGGGCAAAATGAAACCCCAACCCTTCATGCGACCGTAAAACTTAACAAGTCCCGTTTTCACAACGTCTCCTTCAAATCGAAACTCGGCTTATCGGTCAAATCAACCGAGAAGCCAGGTGGCCCGTCTGTGGATTTATGCTGAAATTGTTCGATCGTTTCCCGGCAAGGACACTAGAACTGATTCGTCATAGGCGAGTACACGATCAAGAAACTCTTTCCTGGCGTACGCTTGATCGAGGATTTCGAGCGGAATCGCAACCCAAAAAAACACCCGGATCTCATCAGCTTTTCTGCGGAGGCGAAGTTCACATGCAAAGACAGACGCACTGCTATCGCAGCCATTATCATCGACGCGCCGAAGCCGACGTGTTGCGATTCGCCATCCGTTCTCCAGCAAATTAGGGAGATTCTTTGTGCCGAATTCGCGGATCATCGGTTCCCCTTTTAGAAAAGGATTCGCAGGTCAGTAAGCGCCCGCGCTACATTCACCTGTCGAGAGTGAAACGGAAAAAGGGCCATCGGGGCTGAGGCGATGGCCCTTTTCTATCCGGTGCGGCCTGGAGACCGAGCCACACCGAAAATCAATTGCTCGATTGTTTCCGGGCGGGGCACGGTGGAAGGCTCTACCAGACCACGGCGCGATCGTGTCAAATATACCGAAATCTAGTAAGTGGACTTTTTGGTGCTCCGGGCAGGCTCGGCCCGCGAACGCCGGGCTTGAGACGGGATTTCCCCCCACACTTACGGTAGGGTTATTCACGAAATCGGTGCTTTTCGACCGAAAACCACCCTCGCATGGGCAGATAACTCACTGATTCCAAAAGAGAAAAAATAATTCGCGGAATTATTCATCGCCTCTTCGTGGCCTCGACCCTGATGATTTTGACCGCCCTTGAAACTTGCGGCTGACTTTTCCGCAACTCTTTCGCGATTTCTGCCTGAGTCTTCCCGCAGGCGACCATCTTGGCGATCGGCTGGAGCGTGGAGGGCAGTTTATCGAAATAACAGCTTTCAACGAACCGCTGCACGCGGTTCGCGAAATCGTGCCTTGTGGGCATTCCTTGAGCTATGATTTTTGGACCTGGGTGCACGATCTTGTCTAAGGCATCGGCCGTGCTTAGTGTGGGATCTCCGCCCTTCGACCAGTTGGTGATGGGTGCTGTCACTCCGGAGCTTTTCGATCGGTCTTCAGCCATGCCGTCCAAACTGCCGGCCTGGATGCTATCGGATCCGCCCACCGATCTTTTCATTTTCCGTCTTCTTCCCCCCACCTCAATATCCACCGCCTCGTTTCCTGTTTCTTTGTGGAGGGTTTCCCAATCGGCTGCGAGTTGGGCGTCAATTTTGGCGATCTTCCGTCGAATTTCCTCACGCGCATCTGGACCCTTGATGGATGCCAACGACGTTTCCAGCTCCGACTTCTTCGACAAAAGTTGTTGGTGCGCTTGGGTCTTTAGGGTCGCTTCATTAGACATCTCTCCCACCTGGCATTTCCACGCCGCATCCACTTCTGCTTCATGGAGGAGCCCCGCTGCTTCCAGTTCTTCAAGTTCTCGCTCCCACGCCTTGGTCTGTTCAGGGGTCCAGCTCTCTCGTAGTTCAGAAAAGCGATCCCATCCGAATAGCTGAACCCTTCTCGCGCATTCACGGCAAAAAGCGCGGCGCCCCACTAAGGAAGGGATGCCGCTGCAAAACTGCACGGCGACCACTATGGTTTCATCATCGCCTCGCACAATCACTTGCTGGCACCGATCACACTTAATTGCGAGTGAGAAGTATTGCTCCAACTGCCTGAGACTTTTTTCTGTTTCAGTGGACAGTGTTGGCCAGGGCGCTTCGATCGCCGCTTGGCGGCGGCGGAGCGCTTCGATCTGCGAGACGAGGGGGCGCACATCGATGCCGTCAAGTTTGAATCCCGCAGCCTCACTGGCAGTCAGTTCTCGGGTCGTGGAATTTCCTGCTGGCCAGGTGATCGAATACCGTTCTTTTCGCATCTCAGCCCTCCGCAACATCTTCAGGTGCCCGTGGACGTTCGCCGCTCCGAATGGGCACCAACTACCAACTTAATTCTAACATCGAACTGGCGAATGGGCTACGCAGCTTCCCTCTATTTTTTTTCGGCGCCAACTTGGGCCTATCTTGCCCAAACCAGGTACAACCATCGGAACCGAGTGAAACGTAGCGAAAAAGTCCAGTCACTAGACTTTTCTATCTTGTTGATTAGAGAGGGGTTTAACGGAGAGGGCTAGGACAAGAATTGTTGCATTATGCTACGTTTTTCCCTTGACAACCCATTTGCATTTCGCTATATGTACTGGCGTAATGCAAACGTACTCCACGCGGCAGGCGGCAAAGCTGATCGGGATTCACGTAACCACACTTCACCGCTGGCTTGCCGGCGGAAAGATTCGCCCATCGATCGCAACACCGATGGATGGCCGGACCCTCTGGCGCTTCAGCGATCGCGATGTGGCGAAGTTTCGGAAGTTCAAGGCCACGCAGAAACGCGGCCCGAAGCCGAAGAGGGGGCGACGCAAATGAAGAAAGCGATCATTCTACTCGCCGCAGTGCTCGCCGCCGGACCTGCCGCGCTCACTAGTCAGAAGCAGGTGGAACCGATCAGGGTCTTTGTGTTCACCGCTGCGGTGAACGGTGCGGGCTTCGTGGACACGGACGTTAAGCAACGCAACGATTCCGTGAAGGACTTGAAAAAGTCCCTGACCAAGAATCCAATTATCCAAGTTGTTTCTGAGCGGGATGGTGCCGACGTGACGCTGGAGGTTTTGGGCCGCGATTTCGAAGCTGCCAAGTACGAGACCGGACCTTCCGGCGTGGTGTTGCGTGTCAATCTTACGGCCAGCACCTACTCGACTGTCTTTGAAGGAAGGACTCTTTATTATTGGCGAGAGGCGGCAAACGACGCCGCCAAGAGCATCGAGCATTGGATTAGGGCCAATCACGATAGTTTGATTTCCAAGCGCACGGCAAAAGCAGGGAGCGTGAAATGATTTATGAAGGATTTGGTAAGCGCAAGCGAAAGGCAAACACGATCGGGGTTGCCGTCAAGATTTCAAAGGCCGAACAGCCCAAAACGATCACGACTAGCGCGAAGATTTTGAAGGAACGAAGTGGAAAGGCCTGAGTAAGTAAGAGCGGGGCGTCACGCGGCTCAGAACCGCTCGGCGCCCCTGACCACCAAAGGAGGTTTGACTCCCATGGAAGCTACAGCAAATCTAGCAGTACCCGTTCAGCAAAACAATCGCACCACGACGATCCCCGAACCAGAATTCTTCAACGACGAATCCGAAGAAGTTGACGACACGGACTGGCAAGATTTTTTGACCTATCACCGAGAGGTGATGTCATGACCATCCGCGCCGCAAACAACCGCACCATCGGCGTCAGAACTTTTTACGTGACGAGCGAATCGCAACCTGGCACCGAGTACGTCGCACAGTTCATCCGCCGATCCCATCAGCACAGGTGGTTTTGTGACTGCGCCGATTTCAAATTCCGCAGACTCGCGCGGCGCCGGCATTGCAAACATCTTCACCGGCTCACAGCGATGGCTCGCGAAGCGCATGGCGTGAGTCGTTTGGCGGTCCTGACCGGCGCACCACAACTGGTCACGGCCTAACTCCGAAACGCGGGGCGGTCACATTCGTGTGATTACTCCGCGTCCGCTCCAAATTTACGGGCGGTCGGAGCGCCGACGAGGAAGCCGCCTGGGA
>JBGOVX010000218.1:0-5576 GCA_041478355.1 Terriglobia bacterium
CTGGTGGTCTCTGTGCCCGATCAAAATAATTGTCTTGTCTTCGCGGGCAAATTTCAACGCTTCCAAATGCACCTTGGTCACCAGCGGACACGTCGCGTCAATCACGCGCAACTCCCGCAAGCGCGCCTCTTCACGCGTCGTGGGTGGCACGCCGTGCGCGCTGAATACCAGCACCGCTCCCAGCGGAACTTCCTCGACCGCCTCGACGAATATCGCGCCGTTCTTGCGCAGCTGTTCCACCACATACCGGTTGTGCACGATTTCGTGATGGACGTATACCGGCGGGCCATAGGCCTGCAGTGCCAGTTCGACGATGTCCACGGCGCGCACCACCCCGGCGCAAAATCCCCGGGGGCGCACTCGGATTAAGCTCTTGCCTTCACTTGCAGATACACGGTCTGTTGGATGGCTCATTTAGCAACCTTAAAAATTCCATAATACATTATCACGAGCAAGCAGGGTTGTGCGACCTTTTGGCGGAACCGTTGCCTCCCCTCAACGCGCTGCTGGCCGGTGATTGCGTTCAAATCGCGGTGCGCTAACGGGCTAGAAAGCGAATTATCCTCCATTCGGTGAACCAGATAGGCGGTTGTAGCGGTAGGCCCGAAAAAGGAGCTCCATGTACGGTGCAAATTTACGGCAAGAACCCCCAGTCTTCAAAAGCCAGCAGTCCATTATCGCGGAGGTGCCGCCGGGGTCGGCGGAGCCGGTGGGACCTGCGGACGCCCGGGTTGTGGTCCCGGCGCGGCGGGAGGTTGTCCAAATAATGGCTGTACTGGCGGTGGTGGTGCGGGCGGGGTAGCAGGCTCTCCGCGGCCCGCATAAATCGCGGGTGTATCGTGCGCTGGCAAGCGCAAAGCGCGAGGCGTGATGATGATGAGCATCTCGGTGTCGCCCTTGCTTCCGGTGCGTTCTCCGGTCAAATAGCCGATTCCAGGGGCGGTTGCCAGGCCGGGCAAGCCGCGGATGGTTTTCATTTCGTTCGAACTTACCACTCCCGATAAGACCGAAGTTTCATTTTCGCGCAGACGCATTGTCTGCTCGACCGTGCGGTTGGTCAGGATGGGAATGCCATTAATGGACGATCCAGACAGGCTGCGGATATCGAACTGAAGCTGCAGCGTGACTTCGTGATCGCCATGCAATCGCGGGGTAGCTTTCACTTTCAAACCCAGGTCCACATACTCCGCCGATGGATACGAACTTTGCGGGGCTGAAGAAGAGGAACTGGACGATTGCACGATGTTGAGCGTGACGGTCACCGAATCCGAGGACTGATTTACGGCAACCACATCCAGTGATCCGTCGCCGTTGAAGTCTGCCGCAGCCAAAGCCACCGGCGCGTTCCCCGAAGGCAACGATATGGGCGCCGTAAACGTGGCGTCTCCGTTCCCGACTATAACGCTCAAGTTGTTTCCTGTCTGATCGGCCACGACGAGGTCCGCAATTCCGTCTCCCGTGAAATCCGCGGCTGCGATTCCCGTTGGACCAGACCCGGCCGCGAAAACAGTTTGCGTACCAAACGTTCCGAAGTTATTCCCGGGCAATATCGAAACCGTGCCGTCGGTTTGATTTGTTACGGCCAGATCGGCGAAACCATCGCGATTGAAATCCGCAGTGGCGACGCCTGCCGGACCCTTTCCCGTGGCGTAATCGACTTTAGTTGCAAAAGTATGGTTGGAATTTTGAAGCAGGATGGAAACATTGTTGTCGGTCGCGTTGGTCACCGCCAGGTCGGGGAGGCCATCGCCATTGAAGTCGGCGGACAGGATCGCTGTTGGCTTGATGCCTGTTGAATAATCGGTCTTTGCGCCGAATGTTCCATCTCCTCCGCCGTTCACGCCCTGGCCGAGCAAAATCGATACCGAGCCTGTCGTGACTGCGTCGCCCTGGTTGACGACGGCAAGGTCAAGTATACCGTCTCCGTTGATGTCCTTCGTCAACAGCGCGACAGGATTATTTCCGGCCGGATAGGCCACGGGCGCGGCAAATCCTCCTTGTCCATTGCCAAGCAGGATCGACACGGCATTGTTGGCCGAATCGGTCACGGCGATGTCCATGTTGCCGTCAGCATTGAAATCGCCCACCGCAATTGCCGAAGGCGTCGAAGGTGAAGTGCCACCCGGAATAGTAATTTGGGTCTGCGCGCCGAAGGTGCCGTCTCCGGCTCCGAGAAAGATCGATACGCTGCCATTAGTCGCGCCGTCGCCATGATTGGCAACGGCCAGGTCCTGGTGTGCGTTCCCGAAATCAGCTATCGCGACACCGGCCGGGGCGTTGCCGGCAGTGTAATCTGTTCTGGGCAACAGGCCCGCAAGAATTCCCGCCGTAAGCGCCGTCGCCGCTGGGCTAACCCCGGTGGAAAGCAGATACAGGGAGACCGGAAAACGATCGCCAACGAAGAATGTTGCCGCCTTTCCATCCTGGGCGCGCAACAGGATACGCCGCGCGCTGCGCACGGCGCTGAGCGTTTGGCCAAAATTCGCGCTGGCGCCAGGCACGGTCGCCAGAAAAATCGTTTTGCCCCCGCCAAACGCGATCAGCGGGGGAAGCACGGCGCCCAAGCCGCCCGATGCCGCGGCCAGCACACTGGCAGATCCGAAAATGGTTTGCAGGACTTGCAGGAGTGTCCCGTTGTTCTGCGCCTGCTGCAGCTGGCGAATTTCAGTTAAGTTGAGCGTAAAGACTTTGACCGATGTTGGAGGAGTAATACCCAACTGATGCGCGGCGTTGCGGTCCAGCTCCAGAATGTCCGCTTCCAGCATCATTTCGCCGTGCGGCTGCTCGATTTGTCCGAGGATGGCTTGAGCCAGCGCGATATTTTCTTCCGTGCTTCTCAGAGTGAGGGTGCGCGAAGCGGTATTGAGTTGCGTTCTGGTAATCCCGGTCATTTCACGAATCACTCTGAGGGTCTCGTTCATCTCTTCCGCAGTGATAGAGGTAGAAAGGATCAGACTCTTTTCGACCTCGGGGGCGTACTCGCGGACCTTCTGAACGCTATCGTCGGTGACGAACAGTGTTTGCTCATCCACAGCGCGCGTGAACGTTCGCGTCTGGCGCGATAAAATCATGACGGCCGTATCGAAGTCCACCTTTGGTGCGCGGAAACGAATCGAGCGGTCGGCCAGATCTCCATCAAACGCCACCGTTACGCCAAATTGCCGGCCCAGTTCTTGATAGGCGCCTCGCGTGGTGCCGCGGAAATCGAAATCACGAGTTCCCGGCTTCGGTTTTAGGCGCGGCAGGCCGGCGAGTCTTTGACCATTCCCCGGCGCTTCATTTGGGAACTCGGATTTCAATTCCTCTAGACGCTCCCGCGCCACCTCAAAATTGGGATCGACTTCGATGGCGTGAGTCAACTGAGTGCGCGCGCTCGCCAGGTCCCCGGCTAGCGCCTCGCGCTCGGCATAGTTAATGATTTCCTGAACCAGTTGAAATCGAGCGTGCTCTCTGAGCTGCCGGTACTGCCTGTTTGTCGGGGCGTAGGTGGCTGCTTCGGAGTAGGCGGCGTAGGCTGTTTTCCAGTCGCCGGACTGCTCGGCGCGACGCCCTGCCTGGTAGGAGTTCTGTGCTCGACTCTTGTCGGGCCGGGGAGCAGCGGTATCAGCTGCGGGAGCTTGCGCAGATGTGGGAGAGCTTGGTGTCGAAGAAGATGCAGTGCCGCCAAGCGATTGCGGGCTTGCCGAGGAGGTGACGAGCAAGAACGCAAGGGTCAGTCCTAACGTGCGTCTCGCCCCGGGAAGAAAAAAACCGGGGCGCCGGGCAGAACGGATGCGGGATCGCGGCTTGGTCATTGCTACCAATCAAATATATGCTCATTCTATCGTCAGAGGCCTCCAATGCGGTAGAGTCCCGTCGCCTGCGGGGCATTTTCAAAGAGGTTTGACAATCACTGCAACCACCGATTGCCGCGCCGCGGTGATCGTGCTAGCATCCGCGAATTGGGGGGGGCACGCTCTGGCTCCTCTGAACGCGATCCCCATCCTTCCGGAAAACTAAGCTGCGACCATTTCCCGAGTGCGGTCGCGGCGATCAGGGGGCAGCAAGAAATGAAAACCTATGCAACGCAATTCATAAGAAATGTGGGCATTGCCGGCCACGGCGACACGGGAAAAACCCAGCTAGTGTCGTCGTTGTTGTTTACCGCGGGGATGACCCCCCGGCTGGGAAAGGTCACCGAGGGAACCAGCGTCACCGATTGGGACGAGGAGGAAATCGCGCGCAAGATCACGATTCACACGGGCCTGGCCTACGCCGAATGGGCTCCTGCCGGACAGGCCGAAAAAGTAAAAATTAATTTTCTGGACACTCCGGGTTACAGCACGTTCATCCACGATACGCGAGCGTCGCTGGTGGCGGCCGACGCGGCGCTGATTCTGGTGGACGCGCTGGCGGGAGTGCAGGTGGTGACCGAAAAAGTTTGGGACTATGCCATCGAATACGACTTGCCGCGCGCGTTCGCCGTCAACTGGATGGACCGCGAGCTGGCCAGCTACGACCGGGCGATGGAGTCGATCACACGCGTGTTCGGCCGCAACGTCGTGCCGGTGCAAATGCCGATCGGAGCGGAGAAGCAGTTTCGCGGCGTGGTGGACCTGATCACCATGAAAGCGCATGTGTACACCCCTGACGGCGACGGCAAGCCCCGAATCGAAGAGATTCCCGCAGACATGGCCGGGGCCGCCAAGACCGCCCACGAGACGCTGGTTGAAATGGTGGCCGAGGGCGACGACGCGCTGATGGAGGAATTCTTCGAGAAGGGCACGCTGCCGGTCGAAGACCTGATGAAAGGGCTGCGCGAAGCATTTCAATCCAAGCGCATTTATCCGGTGCTGCTGACCTCGGCGCTGCACAACATCGGCAGCGGCACGCTGCTTGATTTTCTGGTGGACGTGTTTCCCAGCCCCGAGAAACGCGGCGTGGCCGTCGGCCACAGCGAAACCTCCAGCAAGGGCCAGGAGCTGCACAGAAAGACCAGCGACGCCGAGCCGGTCTCCATTTTCGTCTACAAGACCCTGGCCGATCCCTTCTCCGGGCGCATCAGTTACTTCAAGGTGATGTCGGGTGTTTTGAAAAACGACGCCACGCTGCAGAATTTCACACGCAACACCAGCGAACGCCTGCAACACGTCCAGGTGATGCAGGGGAAGACCGCGACGGCGGTGGCCGAACTGCACGCCGGGGATCTGGGGGCCATCGCCAAGCTCAAGGACACCCTCACCGGCGACACTCTGGGCGACAAGGCCGCGCCAATCCATTACCCGCTCCCGCACGTTCCCGAACCTTCGATTACGTTCGCTGTGGAGCCTAAAACGCGCGCCGACGAGGACCGCATCGGCACGGGGATTCACAGGATACTTGAGGAGGACCCCTCCTTGCGATTTGCGCGGGACCCGCAAACCAAGGAATTTCTGCTTTCCGGCACCGGGCAGCAGCACATCGAGGTGGTGGTCGCCAAGCTGCACAAGCGCTACCACGTGGACCTGACGCTTTAGCCACCCAAAGTACCCTATCGCGAAACGATCCGCGGCAAGGCTGACGCCGAGGGCAAGCACAAGAAACAGACTGGCGGGCAC
>JBGOVX010000163.1:0-8030 GCA_041478355.1 Terriglobia bacterium
GACGAAGGTTTTCCCTTCCCTGCCGGGCTTGTCCCGGCGCGCCAGCACCACGCTGCCCTTGGCCACGTCCTTGGGACCGATCTCCATGCGCAGCGGAACGCCGCGCATTTCCCAGTCGTTGAACTTGAATCCGGGACTTTGCCCCTCGCGCTCGTCCACTTTTACGCGGATGTCCGCCTTCACCAGTTGTTCGCGGATTTTCCTGGCAGTTTCAAAGACCAGCGCTTTTTCCTCGTCGTTCTTGAAAATGGGCACGATGACCACCTGAAATGGTGCAAGCCTGGGCGGCAGGATCAACCCCTGATCGTCGCCATGCACCATAATGATGGCGCCGATAAACCGCGTCGAAAGCCCCCAGGATGTGGTCCAGCAATGTTGCAGGACTCCCGCCTGATCGAGGTACTTGATCTCGAACGCCTTGGCGAAATTTTGACCGAGGTTGTGCGATGTGCCCGCCTGCAATGCCTTCCCATCGCCCATCATGGCTTCAATCGAATAGGTGGCGTCGGCCCCTGCAAAGCGCTCGGAAGAAGATTTCTTGCCCGGGATCACCGGCACCGCCGCCTCGTTCACGGCAAAATCGGTATAAATGTCGAGCATCTGGCGCGTTTCGGCTTCGGCCTCGTCGTAGGTTGCGTGCGCCGTGTGACCCTCTTGCCAGTAAAATTCGAGCGTGCGAAGGAAAAGCTTGGTGCGCAGCTCCCACCGCACCACGCTGTTCCACTGATTGATCAGGACCGGCAGATCGCGGTAAGACTGAATCCATTTGGCATAGGCATAGCCGATGATCGTCTCAGACGTGGGACGGATGACCAGCGGCTCTTCGAGTTTTTCACCGCCTCCGTGCGTGACTACAGCCAGTTCGGGCGAAAACCCCGCGACGTGCGACTGCTCCTTACTGATAAAGCTTTGCGGAATCAGCAGCGGAAATGCGGCGTTTACGTGCCCGGTGGCCTTGAACCGCCGGTCCAGCTGCGCCGTGATGTTCTCCCATAACGCCCAGCCGTACGGGCGCACGATCATGCAGCCGCGCACCGGCGCGTAATCCGCCAGTTCGGCCCGCAGCACAAGCTGGTTGTACCATTCCGAGAAATCTTCAGAACGAGAAGGGAGCTTCAAATCCGCCATGCGCGCAAGTCCTTTTTGAATTGCCGTTTTATGCAGCCCATTTTATGCGGCAATGATATCGAGCGGTGAGAATCAAGAAAAAGAAGCGTATCCGACGCTGTGGGAGGTGTCAACCGAGAGGCGAAAAAGATGCCCGATTCGTCCCGAAAAACATGGGACGAATCGACCGCTACAAAACCATTGTGTATTGTTGGTAGTTGCTTTTGTAGCGGCCGCCCCGTTTTTGGGCGGGCAGCCCTTCGCTTTTTTCGTAAGAGTGATTTTATCTACAATCGTCCGCTCAATCGATTCTGCTGCCGATGTGTCCTTTTCGCGCGGAATAATTCATCTTCATCGCCAGAGCCAGGATCACTAATAGAGCTGTCAAGGCATTAGCCCAGATGATGGCCGCGGCGCGCAAAATAAGCCCGTAGACCAGCCAAAGAAGAGTTCCGGTCAGATAAACAAACATCATGGAATAGGAGAGATCCCCTCCACCCTGTTTCCTGATTCTCATGATTTGCGGAATGTATGCGGCCGTCGTGCAAATTGCCGCGGCAGTGCCGATGTAAGATAGCAGTCCCATTGAGTCTCCCGTAATGCTGAATTCTGCCCCGTACTAGGTTACACGGCAACAGACAATTGGCTTACGACACCATCGCCGCGCAATTGGAATTCCCTCCCGGATTCCGTTAGAATCGCTTTGGATAACTCTTTGGCAGAATCCGCTTCCAAACCGCGCATTGCTCTGGGCTCGGACCACGCTGGATTCCGCGCGAAGGAAACGATCAAGAAATATCTGGAAGGCGCGGGTTACGGCGTCGATGACGTCGGCACTCACTCCGAGGAATCGGTGGACTATCCCGATTTTGCGCGCGCAGTGGGGGAACGAGTCGCGTCTGGAAAAGATTCGCTCGGCGTCCTGGTGTGCGGCACCGGGATCGGCGTTTCGATCGCGGCCAATAAAGTCGAAGGCATCCGCGCCGCGCTGGCGCACGATTCGCTCACGGCGCGCCGGGCTCGCGAACACAATGACGCCAATGTGCTGGCGCTGGGCGGGAAAATCGTCGGCGAGGACGAAGCCCTGGCCATCGTCCAGGAATTTCTGAATGCGCAGTTTGCCGGCGGACGGCACCAGCGCCGCATCGACAAAATCAGCGAAATGGACAGGGCACGCGAGCACAAATCATGACCACCGACACGACGATTTCACGGCGCATGAACCGGCCCCTTCAGGATGTGGACCCGGAAATCGCGGAAGTTCTCCGCGAAGAAGGGCGGCGCCAGGGCACCGGCCTGGAATTAATTCCTTCGGAAAATTTCGTTTCCGAAGCCGTGCTCGAGGCCATGGGCTCGGTCCTCACCAACAAATATGCCGAAGGCTATCCCGGCAAGCGATACTACGGCGGCTGCGAGTTCGCGGACCGTGCCGAGCAACTGGCCATCGACCGCGCCAAGGCGTTGTTTGGCGCCGAGCATGCCAACGTGCAGTCCCATTCGGGTACGCAGGCCAACATTTCCGTCTACATGGCGGCGTTGCAATTGGGCGATACGGTGATGGGCATGAATCTGGCGCACGGCGGGCACCTCACGCACGGACATCCGCTGAATTTTTCCGGCAAGATGTACAAGTTTATTCCCTACGGGGTAAGCAAGGATACCGAAACGATCGACTACCAGGAGCTTGAGCGCTTGGCGCGCGAGCACAAGCCGAAGATGATTGTCGCGGGCGCCAGCGCTTACTCGCGCATCATCGATTTCCCGCGCATCGCGGAAATTGCTCGGGCCGTAGGCGCGCTGTTTTTCGTGGATATGGCGCACATCGCGGGACTGGTCGCCGGAGGCATGCACCCAAGCCCGGTGCCGCACGCCGATTTTGTTTCCACGACGACGCACAAGACGCTGCGCGGTCCGCGCGGCGGGCTGGTACTTTGCAAGGCGCAGTACGCCAAGGAGCTTGACCGCATCACCTTCCCCGGCACACAGGGCGGACCGCTGATGCACATCATTGCGGCCAAGGCCGTTTGCCTGAAAGAAGCGGCGGACCCTGGGTTCCGCGAATACGCGAAACAAATTGTCTCGAACGCGCGCAAGCTCGCCGCCGAAATCGCGAAAGGTGGTTTCCGCATCGTCACCGGCGGCACCGACAACCATCTCTTCCTGATCGACCTCTATTCCCGCGGTGTCACCGGGAAAGACGCGCAGCCTGCTCTGGATCGCGCGGGCATCACCGTCAATAAGAATTCGATCCCCTTTGATCCTACTCCGCCGATGACGGCGGGCGGAATTCGCCTGGGCACTCCCGCCATTACCACGCGCGGAATGCGCGAGCCGGATATGGAACGCATTGCCGCATGGATCGCCGACGTGCTCTCGCACCTGGGGGACGCCGGCCGCGAACGCCGCATTCGCGCCGAGGTCGCGGAATTCGCAATTCAGTTCCCGCTCTACACCCGCCGCTGGGATATTGCGCCGTCGCTGGCGGGGACTGGCGGCTCGGGGCGCTAAGCGCCAACGCCGATGCGTGTTGCGATTGATATCCGGCGCGCCGGCGATTTCGGCATCGGGACCTACATCCGCAATATCGTCAATCAATTTGCGCGGACCGACACTGAGACGCAATATCTGCTGATCGGTCAGCAATGGCACCTGCATCAATTCGATCCGCTTCCCGATAATTTTAAGCTACTCGAATACCACGCCGAGCCCGGATCGTTCCAGACGCACATGCACTTGCCTTTCCTGCTGCGCCGTCACCAAGTGGATATTCTCCACATGCCGTGGTTCTATGCGCCGGCGGTTGTGCCCGCGCGGCTGGTGATCACCGTGCACGATTTGACCGATGTGTTCGCGCCACCGGCCGGAACACAGGCTGTGGTGCAGGCCGGGCGATTATTTTTTGCGCGGCGGGCGCTCAACCGCGCGGACCGCATCCTGGCTGTTTCGCAATCCTCCAAACGCGATCTCTCGCGCTCGTTCGGCGTCTCCGAAAATAGGATCGAAGTCGTCTACAACGCGCTGGACGAGCGATTCCTGCGCGAACCGATGCCCACGGACGCGGATCGCATTCTGGAACGACATGCCGTTACCGATCCATTTGTGCTTTACGCCGGCAATATCAAGCCACAGAAAAATCTTCCACGCCTCATTGAAGCCTTTGCGGTGGCCAAGGCAGACTTGCGCGATCACCCGGAATATTCCAGGCTGAAACTGCTGTTGATCGGCGATGCCACCGATGAGCATTCCGATTTGAGACGGGCCGTGCTGCGTTCGCGCCTGCAAGGGGATGTGCGCTTTCTTGGATTCCTGCCGCACGCGGTGCTGCGAGTTTTCTACTCGCGCGCACGCGCCTTTCTATTCCCATCCCTCTATGAAGGGTTTGGACTCCCTCCACTGGAAGCCATGGCGCACGGCACACCCGTTTTGACGTCCAACGCATCATCGCTGCCGGAAGTATTCGCGGACGCCGCGCTGATGGTGAATCCTGAAAACATTTTTGAAATAGCCCGCGGGATTCGCCAGATCCTCACCGAGGACGCCACGCGCGAAACACTGGTGAGCCGCGGTCACGAACTGGTGCGGAAGTATTCCTGGGAACGATCCGCGGATCAGGTCCGCCAGGTATATCGCTCCGTGCACGCCGGCCATCCGGCAAAGAAATAGTTGTAGGGGCACGGCATGCCTTTCACGGAGAACGTTCTCGGTGAACCGTGCCCCTACACGTTAGCAATGACAATTTCCTTTTCTTCTACTTGCCCATCGCGAATGAAGAATGCCCGCACAGGACGCGACACCCCAGGCATCGGCGAAATAATAAAGTACGCTTGATGCGGATAATAGGCTTGCTCAATGTCGCTCGGTGAGGGAGCATTTTCGCCCGCTGGATGCGAATGATAAAGGCCCAGATGCTCCAGGCCTTCCTCGCGCATCCGCCGGAACAATTCAAACAATTCCTGAGGCGGAATTTGGTACGCAGTCGCACTTGCGAGCGCGTTGCTCGCTGGAAAATTCTTCGTGATGATGCCATCGCGCCCCGCAAGCAGGCCGCAACATTCGACCTCCGGCTCGCGCCGCGCAAGCCGGAGCATTTCTTCCAGAATTCCCGCGCGCACCCGGATTGTGTGGGCCATGCGCCCAAGTGTACCTTACACTCTTACGCTGCTCGACCGGAAACGGAACCAAGCCGGTGGCAAACTCAAAGTTGACCGCTACGCTTTTTGCGCGGCCCGCCGAAGGAATGTCGGCACATCCAGATCATCCGCAGTGGCCGTATCTTGTTGGTGGATGACTTCGTTGACCACCGGACGCGGGGCTTCCTTCGCCGCCTGCTGCAGTTCAGCAGCCGGTTGTTCTTCGCGCCCGGATTTCCACGTTTTGGGCAGAAATTCCGGCTTCTGGTGCGGCTGCCTGCGCGCCGCCTCGCGGAATCCCGCGGCGATGACGGTGATCTTCACCTGTTCCTTCATGGCATCGTCCATTACGGCGCCGAAAATAATATTGGCATTTTCATGCGCGGCCTTTTGGATGACCGAAGAGGCCTCGTGCACTTCCTGCAGCGTGAGGCTGGAGGATCCGGAAATGTTGATGAGGATCCCTTGCGCTCCCTGGATCGAATTGTCTTCGAGCAGCGGACTGTTGATGGCGCGGTTGGCGGCATCGACGGCGCGATTGGACCCCGATGCCACCGCCGTACCCATCACGGCGTATCCCTGTCCTTGCATGATGGTCTTGACGTCGGCAAAGTCGCGATTGATGATTCCAGGAATGGTGATGATGTCGCTGATGCCCTGCACGGCCTGGCGCAGAACGTCATCGGCGATGCGGAAGGCTTCAAAGAAGCTGGTGCCAGCCTCGACTGTCCCCATCAGGCGTTCGTTGGGGATTACAATCACGGTGTCCACGCAACCGACCAGTTCGGAGAGAGCCTGCTCGGCTTGCTGCTGCCGGCGCTTGCCTTCGAACGCAAATGGCTTGGTGACGACGGCGACGGTGAGCGCCCCCAATTCACTTGCCAGAGACGCCACCACCGGGGCAGCCCCGCTGCCGGTGCCGCCGCCAAGGCCGGTGGTCAGGAAAATCATGTCTGCCCCTTCCAGGGCTTCAATGATCTTGTCGGTATCCTCCAGCGCCGCTTTGCGCCCAATCTCGGGATTGGCGCCTGCGCCTAGCCCCTTGGTGAGCTTTCCTCCGATTTGCAGTTTGACGGGCGCCTGGGAGAGCTTGAGCGCCTGCAAATCCGTATTGGCGGCGATAAACTCGACGCCCTCGACCTTGGCGCGGATCATGCGATTTACGGCGTTGCATCCCCCGCCGCCCACGCCGATCACTTTAATCCTCGCGCCATGATGATTTTCGTCGCTGAAGGAAAGCCGGATTCCCGTATCTCTTGCGGTCATAATAACTCCTCCCCCGAAAGTTGTTTTTCCCCGCCGGACTCCTCCGCACTACGCGCCGGCGAACATGCCCTTGATCTTGGCCACCAAGTTTGCCGGGCGCTGGGACGCTTGGCGCCGCGCTCGCGCGCCGTAAATCAGCAAACCGACCACTGTTGCGTACTCGGGCTGGGAAAGCTCTTCGGGCATCCCTTCGAGACCTCGGGGGATACCCAGGCGCGCGGGCAAATTAAACATGCGCTCGGCCATTTCGACCAGGCCTTTGAGGTGCGACCCGCCACCGGATAGTACCAGCCCGGCGGGGATTAGCGCTGCAAATCCGCCGCGCTGCAATTCGTCACGAACCAGCGAGAGTAACTCGTGCGCTCGCGGTTCGACAATTTCATTCAGCATTCGCGTAAACACGGTGCGCGGCGGACGATCGCCGACGCTCGCAATCTCAATCGCGTGATCCTCGGTGATCAAATCCTTGAACACGCAGCCATGTTCGCGCTTTATCTTCTCGGCTTCGGGAATCGGGGTGCGCAGGCCCACGGCAAGATCGTTGGTAAAATGATCGCCGCCCACCGGAATTGCCGCCGCGTGGCGCAGCATGCCGTTGACGAACACCACGAGCTCGGTGGTGCCGCCGCCAATGTCGAGCAGGCAGCAGCCCATTTCGCGTTCATCTTGCGTCAAGCAAGCCTCCGCCGAAGCCAGCGGCTCCAGCACCGTGTCGGCGACTTCGATCCCCGCTTGATTGACGGCAATCACCAGATTCTGCATTGCGGAGGCCGAGGAAGTCACCAGGTGCACGTTGACCTCCAGGCGCTGGCCGACCATGCCCATGGGATCACGAATGTTGTCGCGCGCATCGAGAAGAAATTCCTGCGGAAGCACGTGCAGCACCATGCGATCTTCAGGCAGCGTGATGTTGCGCGCCGCGTCCACGGCGTGACGAATGTCATCGCGATCGATGTCTCGCGGGCGATGTCCCAAGGTGATGCCGCCGCGGCTGTTTACCCCCCGGACGTGGCTTCCGGCAACCCCGGCGATGGCGCGTTCCACGGGAATCCCGGCAATGCCTTCGGCTTCTTCGATCGCGCGGCGGACCGACGTCGCCGTCGCGCCTATATTCGCGATCAGTCCCTTGCGCAAGCCTTTGGATTCCGCCGCGCCCATGGAAACAAACTTCACACCGGTCTCGCCCACTTCACTGATCACGGCGCACGTCTTGGTGCTGCCCACGTCGAGCGCCACCATGTATTTGTCTTTCTTGGCCAATCCACCGCTCCTTCATCCGCTCAGGCGGGGGCGCGACCGATCCAAAATTCGAAAAAATCCCTCTATCGCTGCTTTCCCGCCCGCCGCGCCGGCTTGGCAGGAATGCTCCTGTCATTGTTGGCCGCGCTAGCCGCAACCGTTTTCGATTCCGGGTTTACCACCACTTGCCGCGCGAACCGCAAATCCACTGAATCCACGCTCCCGGCGCCGGCGCGCCACTGGTCCACATTCCCGGCGAGCAAATGATATCGATTGGCAAAATCAGAA
>JBGOVX010000203.1:0-6096 GCA_041478355.1 Terriglobia bacterium
CGTGGCAATATCCGATGGTGCGCATCATTTCGATGTCAAACATGGTGCGCTGCCACACGCGTTGCGCTTCCACGTACTTCCCCTGCTTTTCGAGTTCAGGTTTCCACCACGCCAGCTCTTCCAGGATCGTGCCGATGGCGCGCTCTTTCTGAGCCGTGGGCATGACGTAGTGCGACTTCGGGTAAATCGTCAATTGAGGCAAATTATTCTGGCCCGAGCGCACTTCCCCGGTCAGCGCATCGATCTGTCGAATGGCCTCGACCTGGGCGCCCCACAGTTCCACCGCATAGGCGTGGTCTTCATAGGGCGGATAAATTTCCAGACGGTCGCCACGCACGCGGAATGAACCGCGGCGCAGATCCTCGGACCGCTCATATTGGATATCCACCAGTTTGCGCAGCAATGCTTCGCGCGCCGTGCTCTGCCCCTTTTCGATCAGGATGCGCATTCCGAAGTAGGCTTCCGGCGATCCGATACCGTAGATGCAGGAGACCGAGGCGACAATGATGACGTCGCGGCGTTCGAACAGCGAGCGCGTAGCGCTCATGCGCAGCTTGTCGAGTTCATCGTTAATCGTCGATTCCTTCTCGATGTAGGTGCCCGATGCGGGGATATACGCTTCCGGCTGGTAGTAATCGTAGTAGCTGACGAAGTATTCGACGGCGTTCTGCGGGAAGAAACTCTTGAATTCGCTGTAGAGCTGCGCCGCAAGCGTCTTGTTGTGCGCGAGCACCAGAGCGGGGCGGTTCGCTCGCTCGATCAATTTGGCTACCGTGAATGTTTTTCCCGAACCCGTAACGCCCAGCAATACCTGATGCTTTTCGCCCGCGTCAATGCCGTGGACGAGTTGCCTGATGGCCTCCGGCTGATCGCCGCGAGGCTCGTAGTCGCTCAGAAGCTTGAAGTTGGCTGACATAGCGTAAAACGGCGCGACGGCAGAGCCGCGCAGAACTTTTTATTATAGCGCAGACGGACGAACCGAGTTTCCGGAAAGGCTATCAAGCGGTCTTCTAAATATCATTTCTTTTGCGCATCATCCGCAACCAGAGCCACCTGGGAACGCGAAAGGATCGTGCCCGCAAAGCGCATGGAGGTGTTTCGCGCGCTGGTGATCGTTACGTCCATGTCCTCGGTTGCGGTTTGAGTAACGCTTACGGCCAGACCCGTGCGAAGTGAAATGTAACTCAAACTTTCGCCGGAGCCGGTCCATGTTCCTTCGGTTTTTACTTCACTTTTGTCCAGGGCGGAATGGCGAGCGGACTTGGGACGGAATATGCTCAGGCGGGTGAGGATCACAGCACAGGTCTCGGCAGATTCCGGACTCGCTGACGATTCAGCGTGGGAAGAAGCCGGCGCTGCGTCGGGATTTGGCGGATGGCAGGGTTCGTTGCGCAGGTATTCGGAATCGTTGTGCCAGGCCAGGCCGGGAAGCAGCAGCGATGCCGCAGGCTGTTCGGACGACCAAGTCTGTCCGATGCGGACGCCGCCCGCTGGCGCGCCTGAGCCTGCATCGAGTTGCGCGATCCATTGCCGGGCCGCCTGCATGGATTTGTCTCCCTCGACGATCCCTTCCAAACCTGCAATCGACTTCACTTTTTCGGAAGAGTCGAGTGTGAATTCGACCACCTTTCCCTCGAGATTTTGATACTGCTGCTCGGTGGCGATGGCCCCAGGATCGAACGTATCGGCGCGCACCTTGGCGGCGGATTTTTCATACGTCATGCGGAGGCGAATGCTGCCTGGGTCGGCAGCCTCGGCGGGCAGTATCACCATGCGGATCGTGGCATTCCAGGTGATCACCAGTTGCGAAGGGCCCTGCGGATCGGCGGCAAAACCGGATCGCGAAGTTGCCGTGGTGGTCTCAAATTCCATCTCATAGCGAAATGACTGCCCCACCGAAAATCGCGGAGAGAGAGAAACGATTTCGCCATTTTGGCGCGCCTTTGCGGGCGATTTGTCAGGCGCCTTCTTCTGAGCGGCGGCATGGTGTGCGAACGCTAAAACGGCGATGAATGCAATGGCGCTACGTATCATCGATGGCCTGCGAACTGGTGATATACCGTCATGAACTGGCACGCTATCGCCCCCGCGCGCTGGATTTGGGCGCGGCCTTGGGAACCAAATCCGGCAGGACTAGGTTCGGTGCTTCCACGGAACCGCGCAAGAAAAAACTAGGCGGCGATGCGGCTGCCGTGGATGATACCGCGCCGGGAATCAAAGAGCGGATGCGAACATCGAGTGCATGTGAAAAAGTCACGCGGCCTTCCGCGCGGTATTTTCCGCGCGCATCTTCCAAAGAGAAATCGGCCAGGTCAATGGCTGCGCCGCCAATGTGGAACTTCCCTTGCGCCGACGCAAACCGGCTGGATGAAGAATCGCGATTCTCGCCCGATGCCACCCCCGGGAAGTTGAGTCCGCCCAATTGGGCGCTTCGCGCATTCAGTGTGCCATCGCCTTCCACCGAAGCGACTAGATTCTCCCGGCCAATTCCGTGAGTCGAGAGATTGAGTGTCGCGGCAGCCGTGCCGGCGATGCGATTGTTTAAGAACGCAACGCTGTGCCCCAACGCAGCAAGATCAATCCTGTCAAAACGCCCCTGGAACCGGTAGGAAGGATCGCCGGACAATCTCGCATCGAAATCGCCTGCAACTTTTCCTCCGAAGAAATTCGCCTGGGCTTTGCGAATCGAAATGGCGCGGCCAGCAAGTTCCGCTTCGCCATCAAACTGTGTAAGGCGCAGCGGCGCAATGTCGATTTCATCGACGCGAAGTCGTCCTCGCGCAGCGATTCGGCCAGCCGCGGCGTCCTGCTGCTCGGGGATAGCGGCAGGAGAAATTCCGAGGCGTGTCAGGCGCGCAAGCAGGCCGGGGCGAGCCCGCGGCCCCAGCCAACGGTCCAGCTCCGCGGCGTCCAGATGATCGACAGAGAGATCGAACGTCCATGCGCCATCCGAATTGGTTCGCACGATGGTGCCGCGCCAGGTCGCGCCAAAAGCCTCCGCTGCGGACAACGTAACGGTTCGCTGCGCCGGAGCAAATTCGACATGGGCCCTGGACAAAAGCACCGGTTGGTTGACGTACACAGGGCTAACGGTAAGCACGCGAAAATCCATCGTTCCCAGCCAGAGCGGGCCTAGCCAGCTAGGGCCGGGCGATTCCATTCTGCTGGCTCCGCGTATCTTAAGGGCCATGCCGCCTTCAGCGGTCCATCCCGATCTCACCGGCTGTGCAATCACTTCGGATAGAGCCAGCCAATCCTCCACACGAGGCGTCGCGCCTTCCATCGCGAGATTCCAATTCGGCGGCCAGTGGAATATGCCATTTCCGTCCGGGAAGATTGAGCCGCGCAGCGTGAACGCATTCAGGGATGCGGAATCGGCTGAAGTAGTTTCGGCGGCGCCAGGCACGAAAGCCGGAGAAAAGGAAATTTCGGTGGGAGCAAAATCCAATCCGCCATGAGAGACGCTCGCGTTCAGGGCGCCGATCTGCAATGGCGCGGGCAGGGAGGCGGCTGTCAGTGTTCCGCCCACGCTGGCAATCGCGCCCTGTTGCAGATGCAGCGGCCATCCTGCAAGCGTTGCATCCACGCCAAGCGTCCCCGTGGCACGAAGATTTTCCGCCACACCCGGACGAAACGCCCGATACCATGCCAGAACGTCACTCAGACCCACACTTGAGGATTCGAAATGCAGTTGCGGATGGAATCCGCGCTCCCAATCCAGATCGCCCTTACCCTGCAAATGCGAATTCTGCATTTCCACGAGCAGCTTCTGAATTTGCGCGCGAGCCTCTCCCAAATGCCACGCAACTTCCAAGGAAAGATTGATCGCAGGATCGCTGCCGCGCCCCGGGAGCCTCCATCCATGAATTCCTGTAAGGCGAGCCTCACCGGAAATCGACCACTGCGCCGCGCTGGATTCTGCGGCGTGATTTGCGGCGGGATTAGGGGGGGCGATAGCTTCACCCGCTATAGGGTCACTCGCTATGCGGGCGCTGAGGTCCACATCCAGATTCCCGCGCACCCCGTAATCAAGCCCGCGCGCGAGGCGCAAGGCATCGGCCACGGAAACTGCGCGCCACGTCAAATTCAATTCGGCCGGCTGGAGGCGCGCGGTCGTCCCCGCAATCGAGCCGCGCACGCTGAGCGTTCCGATGTCCTGCAACTCGATACCGGCGCGCATGGGTCTGGCCTGCAGGTCGAGCGCCCAACGGCCCGCGCTGTCTTGCTCGACCCGGCCCGTTACGTCGAGCAATGCGAAGGGACTTTTGTCATCGAGCTGCTTGAAATTGATGCGCCCTCCCTCGACGTCAATGCGCCGGAGGCGCGCTGTAGGGATGCCGCGCGCCGCGGGAGACGGACCGACAAATCCTGGACGGGACGTGCCGGGTGAAGCAGGCGGCAGCCAGCGCTCCATGTTCCAGTGGCCCTGGGCATCGCGCACCAAATTCAAACTGGGGCGCAAGAGAGAAAGAGAGCCGAATTCAAAATGTCCGGAAAATAAGGCCGTCCAGCGCAACCCCGCCGTCAAAGTCTCCGAGCGTAGAAAATACTCATTGCCGAAGTGAGGATCCTCGGCGACGGTGACCGAGTGAGCCTCGAGCCGGGCGCCATCGAGCAGGCTGAAGTCGAACCTGGCGACATCGACGGTGCGGCCAAAACTGGCGTCCAGATGCGCGATGAGGTATTGGCGCGCGGAACTAGTTTGCAATGCGCGCGAGAGCCCCGAGCTCACGGCAACCAGCGCGATGGCAAAAATCAGGGCCCACCGCAGCATGATTGATTTGCGCATGTGAGACTAAGAATTGTGGCAAAACCCGGGCGGGAAGAAAAGCACCGTGTCAGTGAACCTCATGAAACATGCGGGACCAGCGAGTCCGCGACGGAAAATGCAAAGCCGTATCCAGGATATTCAACAACCACCCGTTCAGGTTCCGGTCCGTTTCCAGCTCGCGGGTTCCTTGCACCGACCAATAGATCACCACAGGACGCCCCATGATCGCGTCGCGGTCCACAAACCCCCAGAATCTGCTGTCCCAGCTGTGATCGCGATTATCGCCCATGGCGAAAAACTTATCCGAGGGAACTACAATTTCGCCATCGCGAACATATTGAAATATTTGATCGGCCCACTCGGGCTGCATATTGGCCTGCAGAAATTGAGGGCTGCGCGGCGGAAAATTATCTCCAAAAGGGTCATACGGCGCGGCGGGGTCCCGGACGATATAGGTCTCGTTAAGCCGCTTCCCGTTGACATACACGCGCTGGTCCACAATCTTTATGCGGTCCCCAGGAATACCGATCACTCGCTTGACGTAATGCGGGTGATCCTGAAATGGAAACTTGAAGACAATGATGTCGCCACGGCGAATTTCGCGGTACGGCAATACACCGTCGTACCAATGGCCGCGTCCGCCGAAAATGAATTTGTTTACCAGAAGATGGTCGCCAACCAAAAGCGTCGGCTCCATCGATTGCGACGGAATTTTGAACGCCTGCACGACGAACGTGGTGCCGAATAGCGCCAGGATGACGGTAACCAGCAGCGACTCGATATATTCGCGGGTGGTCGCGGGGCGCGCTTCCGCGCGATGCGCCTCGGCGCTTCGTGTCTGGGCGATCTGTGCGGTTTCCGCCATCTTTGCGATTCCCTCAATCTCTCGCGGCGCCCAATTGCATTAAAGCGGCTACGGCGGCTGACTGTTCGGCTTCCTTCTTGGTCTTACCCGTCCCCACCGCCGTGATCTTACCGGCGATGCGGACCTCGACGCGGAACATCTTCTCGTGATCGGGACCGGTTTCCTCCACGAGGTGATAATTTCCCGGCGCCACGCCCCGCGCTTGCAAAAGCTCCTGGAGGGCGGACTTGTGATCCGGACGTCCCAAATGCTCCGCCTCGGCAACTATCACACTTTCGACGAGCGACCTCTGTATGAACCCACGTGCAGCGTCCAAACCAGCGTCCAGATAAATGGCTGCTATGACCGCTTCGTAGGCATCCGCCAACAATGCCGGTTTCGATCGCCCGCCGGTTTTCTCTTCGCCCCGGCCGAGGCGCAAATAATACCCCAAGCGGAGGCGCTGCGCCGCTAAGGAAAG
>JBGOVX010000262.1:0-3291 GCA_041478355.1 Terriglobia bacterium
AAACCAACTCAGATAGAGCTGGCCCGCCAGTTCCTCGCACTTCACCACGGTAACAAGATTTTGGTCCTGCCAAACGCTTGGGATGTTTCCAGCGCGCGGATTTTTGAGGACGCGGGATTTCCGGCCATCGGCACAACCAGCGCCGGTATCGCCAACTCCCTGGGCTACCCTGACGGCGAGAGGATTTCTCGAGGAGAAATGCTCGCCGTCGTGCGTGGCATCGCCGAGGCCGTCAACGTGCCGGTAAGCGCTGATATGGAGGCGGGATACGGCATCACGCCTGACAAGGTGGCTGAGACGGCGCGAGAAGTGATCTCCGCCGGCGCGGTGGGAATGAATCTGGAAGACGCGATCGCGGGAAGCCTCGATTCACTGGCCGACACCAATCTGCAGAACGAAATCATTCATGCTGTAGTCGAAGCCTCGAAACGTGCCGGCGTGCCTTTGGTGCTAAACGCGCGCACGGATATTTTCTTGAATAGCATCGGTCCGGCGGAAACGCGGCTGGAGCGTGCATTGGACCGGCTGAACAGCTATCGCGCGGCTGGAGCGCAGTCGCTATTCGCTCCCGGAGTAAAGGACAAGGACACCATTGCGCGATTGACGCGGGGAGTTCACGGACCGTTGAATATACTGGCCACGATTGGAACGCCGCCGGTTGCGGAACTCGAGCAACTCGGCGTCAGGCGCGTGAGTCTAGGTTCCGGACCGATGCGAGCAACCCTGGGCCTGGTGCAGCGCATGGCCCGTCAAATCCGCGAAGAGGGTGTCTTTTCCTTAATGACTGACGGCGCCCTTCCATACGCGGACGCAAATCGCCTTGTCCAGAAAAAACGTCCAGCAAGAACGTAACTGATTTTGCTTTATTCCGCGAAGGCAGAGATGCCTCACTTACCAAATGTTCAAGAATCAATGCGGCGATTGCTTTGCCGGTGTTGATGCAGGTGTTGTTGCTGGTGTTGGTGACGCGGGAGGGGGCCCCGTTGGCTTTGTGGGATTGCTTCCCACGACGCTGGTTGTAGCGGATGCCGCGGGGGCTTGCGGAACCGGCACGCCCTCCGCCAAAGAGGATGAGACAGGGAAGACGCCGGAAAGGTCCAGATGCCCTGCAAGGGTTTCCGCTTCCTGACCGTGGATGAGAATCTTCAGTTGGTGAATCGCGGGCACGTTTGCGCCAAGGGTCTGCGTCAGCGAATCTACCACCCTCTGTTCGCTTAGAATTCCCGAGGGAGTCCCGGTCGCCAGCGCATCCGAGAAATCCGCAATGGCCGTTCCGTCCGGCCGAATGTAGAGCGCCAGCAATGTAACGTCGAGCGGCAGCGTGCGCCGCTCCGGCGCCGGAGCCTTCTCGATCAGCGCGTTGAGAAGCTGTTTCGAACGCTCGACCGGATCCGCCGAAAGGGGAAGCTCGATCGTTGTGGCGTCCAGCGCGATGGGAGACTTCGCGGATAGCCAATACATCTGAGCCTTCACGTTTACATCGGTGGGCGTCGAAATGGGAACCTGCATCACTTCACGGCGCGCCTGTTCGTCGGTTCGTGAAGGCCCGCTCATGCCTTGGATCGCTTTGCGCAGGCCGGTCAGCATGATCAGCCCGCCTGCCACCATGACAATAAGAATTAAAATTGTGAACTTGAGTGCGCGCGGCACGTGCTTACATCCCTCCTGTATCATAGGCCAGACGAAATGCCGCGACACCGCGCGCCACGCCGTCAGCAAGCAGCGGGCCCATCTGGTCAAGCGGCCCGCGGTCAGGAAGACTCACATTGGAAACTTCGATCGCCACCGCCGGAGCCGCGACGGTTCGCAATTGCCGGACCACCGCCGTCAGGGGAGTCTCCGGTGAGTTGCGAAAACGCTGGGCCATCTCGACCTGAATCAGTCCAGCCAGCCTGCTGCTGGAATCCAGAAAGCCTTTCTGCGCGTGGTCCCAATCAATCATTCCCGGCCGCGGAGATGTGGCGGGGTTGTTCTGGTTGGGCAGGGAATAGACGCGCACGGTTTGCGCCGGACCGATAGAGGAGACATGCAGCGCGATGAAAATGGCTCCGCGTTGCGCGTTCACAACCTTCGAACGGTCATCAAAAGAAGGATTTTCGTTGGATTGTCGCGTCAGAATGACACGAAAACCCTGCGCTTCCAGTGAAATCCGCAGCAGCCGCGCGAAGCTCAGCACCACTTCACTCTCCGAGATCCCCGATGAACCGTGCGCACCCGGATCGGCTCCCCCGTGGGCCGGATCGAGAACGACGACACTTAGCGGAGTGCGAAGCGGAGCCGTCTGCTGTCCGGCCTGCGCCGGAACCGGCGGTACGCCTTGTTGCGCAGGTGGTTGTACGGCCGGCTGGCCCGCCTGCGGAGTCCCCGGTTGCGGAACTTGTGCGGTGGCCGGACCTGCCTGCGTGCTGTTGGGCGCTTGTGCAGGTCGCGCATAGCAGGTCAGAGCCAGCGCGCCAGCAACTAAGAAAGCTGAAAATGATTTGCGAAGCACGGCTACGAGGATACCAGAATCGCGCCATTGGGTAGAGAACTACTGCGGTGAACCGAACCCTCTCCGGTTGCGAAAAACAGATAGGCCCAGACCTTTTTCTCACCGCATGTTTCTGTTAGTCTCAATGGGCTCGCATTTTACGGAGAGGTGTCCGAGCGGTTTAAGGAGCACGCTTGGAAAGCGTGTGTTGGGGAAACTCAACCGTGGGTTCAAATCCCACCCTCTCCGCCATCCAGTCTTAGGTTTTCTTTCTCCCTACTGTTTTATCCTCAAAAGATCGATTTTCCCGCCCAAAATGCGGGAATGTCTGGCCATTCGGGTGGCTCGCAGGCTTGGGAGCTATGGGGTGATCGATACACTGGCCGATGTGATGTTATGGCGAGGAATCCCGGAGCACATTCGCTCCGATAACGGCCCGGAATTTGTGGCAATGGATCTGCGGAAGTGGCTGGCGAATGTGGGAACAGGGACACTGTACATCGAGCTGGGAAGTCCGTGGGAGAACGGCTACTGTGAGAGCTTCAACGGGAAGTCGCGGAACGAGTGCTTGAACGGAGAGATTTCTTACTCGCTGAAGGAAGCGCAGATCGTGATCGAGCGGTGACGGAAGGAGTACAACACAAGGCGGCCACACTCGATTTCACGGCCCATGGTTGTGATGATGGGACCCCGCCTTTTTGATCCAAAAGTAGGGTTAGTTTCCGGCAAAATCTAGGCCTGAAAAAGGAGGATTTGCCGTGAAGAAGAAGCGATTCGCTGTGGAGCAGATTGTTGCCATCTTGAAACAGGCAGAGCTCGGG
>JBGOVX010000250.1:0-4035 GCA_041478355.1 Terriglobia bacterium
CGATGCGATATTATTCCCCGGAATTGCTTTTACATTTCTTCCCTATATTAAATATCGCAGGACTTCGCTGTATATAATCCAAAATGATCGAAAATTGGGAAGTAATCTGATTCTGCGTCGAAATGGAATCCTTTCGGCTCATTTGTCCGGTAATCCGAGTTTTTGGAGACAATCGAGAGGCCTTAAGCTTTCGTCGAAAGCATCCGTCGGCCATTTGCCGTCGCGAACCGACCACGGACGGCATGTCTTCATCGCGAGCCGTGTAAAATGCTTGTATGCCTTGGAAGGAACTTGACGAGCCGACGAAAGATGACAAACGCGAGCTTGATTTGCGGTACCGGGGCAAGGCGCGATTTCTTGTCGATGAGAATGCAGGCATTTCGGTGGCTAAGATTCTGCAGGGCTTTGGCTACAACGCCAAATTTGCCGCGGATCTCGGTCTTCTCGGACGAAGCGATGAAGACGTACTTGCTGCAGCTTGGAAAGACGGGCGAATAGTCATAACACACGACGCCGATTTCCTGGACAACTATCGATTTCCGCCTCACAGAAATCCTGGCGTGATCTTGGTTCGTGCAGGTTCAGATGGCCATGATGATGACGGGCTCGTCCGTTGCTTGGCAAAGGCTGTTCTCCTAGCTGGCGAAAACGCAACTTGGTTCCAGGGCAAAAAGCTAGATTTTTCCTCAGCCGAGGCTCTTACAATCACATCCCAAAGCGGACACGCTCGGTATCTATGGAGGAAACACGGAATGCCGATGATCTGGGAGGATTGACCCGCCTGGGCGGGTCTTCAAGCCATGCAAGGTGCCTGATAAACGCGCAAACCTGACATGTCCGGTTATCCGACTAATCGGGACTTAGCCGTTCACTGCCAGGGACGATTCCTTGTGGTAGGAAGATTCATCAACGTTTATCGGGGCGCATGATGCGGAAGTTCGGCCTAGTGCCATGATAGTGCGACGATTCCCGTAAGCCTTTGCGCAACATGCCGATCCCTCGCTGCGCTCGATTGAGCTGACGCGCAAAACACTTTTCCCGGGAAATTGTTAAGCGGCATAGTTTTGCGCTGTTTGCGTCAGGGCTGAACGGTGTAGACGAATTCTGAGTCCATCTTCGGGTGGCCCAACATTCTACGGCAGCAAATCCGGCCGAACGTCCGCCGGTCACGCCCCGCATAATAATCTCCTGCCAGACAGCCGCCGATAGAGACTCTCAACATCGCAGTGCCGTAATGCATGTGCATCGTTCTCGTCGCGTCTGCTAGTGGCTGATTCTGATACTGGTAGATCAACGCGACGCCTTCCGGGTCGTCAACTTGAATTACCGCCGCGCAACTGCGGGAAAACGATTCGGCCGTGGTGAGGAATACGGCGATTTGCGTCCAACTCTGGGAGATACTGATCATCAGGTCGTGGCGCTTCGCATGGCCGTCAAAGGAGGAGATAAAATAGCCAGACCAGTGTCCAGCAAGATTCGGCATTCTAACTAGCCCCAATTTGGACACGAGGCCGTTCCGCCAAAGATACCTGTCGAAAAGGGCGTAGAGCGCGCCGTAGAAGGCCATCACTGAAGGAGCATCGACCCACCACGGGACCGAAAGGTGAATCACCAAGAGAAGTTTAGACGAAAGCCACGCGAAAGAAGTTGCCAGGGACGCCAGCAACAGAGGAACAACCCTCCGTTCGTCAGAGTCTGTACTGTAGCCGTGCATACTTCACCTGCTCGACTCGTCGGAGTCGAACAGACCTTGATGGGTCTGCTGGGTTGCGCCTTCCAACCCAAGTTGCTGCGGAGTAGCACCAAGGAGCAGAACTAGCTTCGTCAGTGACGCGGCTTCCTGAAGATAGAATCCGTTGGCCCGCCAGGAGCAAGCAACTGCTGGGTGGTAGCGCCTCTATAATTATTAGAGTGTTCGTCCCAAAGAAAGGTTGGACGGCGACCCGACCACTCATTGGCAACTCCGCAGTGCGTTGCCACTCCCCCAAATCAAATGCCTGATTAACGCGCTAACCGGACACTAAGACTTAATGTCCGGTTATCTGACTTATCAGGAGTTAGCCCGCATGTTCATAGGAGGACGCCCTGACCAAAAACTGTCCCTTAGTCCAGATGACTTAATCTCCTCGTTCCGGTAACCTCTCGCTCACAGCAACCCTGCTCTATCCGAGAATGGCCCAGACGCCTATGTTCATATCCCGCGCACGGCCGGTGCAAATGCCTAAGTTGAAATCGCCGATTGCCTGGATTGAATCGACCTAGCAGAAAAAAGGAGCGTAACGTGGACGAAAAACACCTTTGCAGTGTTGATAAGAATACCCCAGTACAGACTGAAGTGGTCAATCCAGACATTTTGCCCGAACGTTTTGACACGCTACCTTCAGGAAGCCGCCGGAAGTTCCTTGGAAATGTAAGCGGCGCCGCAGTGGCGGCCGCCACGGTCGCTGCGATCGGCTTGGAGCCCCTCCTGGGCGGAAAGCATTCAATCGCTCGCGCGGAACAGAACGGCGGTTTGACCGGAGCCGCCCGCGCTGAAGAGTCGCAGGAAATTCGCATCAACGCCGCGAACCATGAACGAGCGGTTCGCATTCCAAACCACCCGACAAACGGCGACCAAAACCGCTATGCCGACAAGGCAAACACCTACAGCAAGGGTCTTCCGCACGACAACTTTGGGCGAGTGGATTTGAATGCGTTCGCAACCTTGGTCCACGCGCTGAGCACCGGCGAGCATGAGGACTTCGAGAAGATAATCATGGGCGGCACGCGAACGCTGAACGGCCCGCAAGGCGGGTACGCCTTCGACTTGGAGGGTACGGATGCGTACCAGTTCGGCGCTCCCCTCGTTCCGCCCGCACCGGCGCTAGCCAGCGACCTGAACGCTGCCGAACTGCTCGAGCACTACTGGGCTTCCTTGCTGCGCGACGTTCCGTTCACGCAGTATGCATCGAACCCCATCGCCATTGCAGCGGCAGCGGAGACGTCTGGGATTCCGGTTTACCAGGGACCGAGGAATAGCAGTGGCCATGTGACCCCGGACTTGCTGTTCCGCGGCGCCTTTCCAGGTGAAACGCTCGGGCCATACATCTCCCAGTTTTTCGTTATGCCGACGTTTTTCGGCCAGCAGCCGATAACCCAGCAGCAGGTGACCTACCTGCCGAACATCGACTACATGACCGACTTCGCCTCCTGGTTGCTCGTCCAGAATGGCGCCGACACCGGTCTACGAAACCAGAGCGATCCGCAATTGCGCTTCGAGCATGACGGGCGGGGAATCTCGGCATGGACTCACACGGACGTGCTCTATCAGGCGTACCTCGTGGCGTTCCTTGTGCTCAACACCATCAGGGCACCATTGAACCCTGGCAACCCTTATATCGGCTCCAACACGGAGAACGGCTTCGGCACGTTCGGCGGTCCAGACATCGCGGGGACACTGACGGAAATGGCCACACGCGCCTTGAAAGCCGTTTGGTACCAGAAGTGGCAGGTCCACCTCCGCGCTCGCCCCGAGGCGACAGGAGGGCTCGTCCACTTGATCAAGACCGGGCAGGCAGACAAAACCGACGGCAAACTGAGCAACATCATCCTGAACTCGCATGGACTCCAGCAGAGCTTCAACAAATATGGGACCTGGCTGCTTTCGCAGGCGTTTCCGGAAGGTTGTCCGACGCATCCCTCCTACCCTACAGGGCACGGCACGGTGGGCGGCGCTTGCATTACCGTGCTGAAGTTCTTCTTCGATGGCAACTTCGTGATCCCGAATCCCGTCGTGCCCACAGATGATGGCTTCTCGCTAGTGCCTTACACCGGTTCGGATGCGGGCCAGCTCACGGTCAATGGCGAGCTAAACAAGCTCGGGCACAACGTCAGCTTCGGTCACGGAATACACGCCGGCATCCACTGGCGCACCGATACAGACGTTTCCTTGAAGCTGGGTGAAGCTGTGGCACTTAGCGTCCTTCACGATCGTGCGCAGACCTACAACGAGAAGTTCACCGTCCATTTGACCAAGTTTGACGGGACGACTGCCAC
>JBGOVX010000160.1:0-8327 GCA_041478355.1 Terriglobia bacterium
AAGAGCGGCCAGTCGGCCCGCGAGGAAGAACCCAGCTACAGCGAGTTCATGGCGCAGGTGGACCGCGGCAATGTCAAGGAAGTCACGTTGTACCTCTCCCCGAATAGCTACGATGTGGAGGGAGAATGGCGAGAGCCCTCCAAGAAATTTCGCACTACAATTTTTAAGGAATCCGCTCCCGATCTGGCCAAGACGCTGCGCGACAAGCAGGTCCTGATCAGCGTCAAGGAAGTGAATCGAGCGGATTGGGTCTCCTTCCTGCTGAATGCGGCGCCGCTGCTTTTGCTGGTCGGCTTCTGGATTTTCATGATGCGGCAAATGCAGGCTGGCGGAAATAAGGCGCTGAGCTTCGGGAAGTCCCGCGCGCGGCTGCTCACGGCGCAGCAGAAAAAGGCGACGTTCAAGGACGTGGCCGGCACCGACGAAGCCAAGGAAGAATTGCAGGAAATTATCGAGTTTTTGAAAGATCCGCAAAAATTTCAGAAGCTGGGCGGGCGCATCCCCAAGGGAGTCCTGCTGGTCGGGCCTCCAGGAACCGGTAAGACGCTGCTGGCTCGGGCCATTGCGGGCGAGGCAAATGTTCCGTTCTTCTCCATCTCCGGTTCCGATTTCGTCGAGATGTTCGTGGGCGTCGGCGCCAGCCGGGTGCGCGACCTGTTCGAACAGGGAAAGAAGAACGCTCCCTGCATCATCTTCATCGACGAAATTGACGCGGTTGGCCGTCATCGTGGCGCAGGCCTGGGCGGCGGTCATGACGAGCGCGAGCAGACGCTTAATGCCTTGCTGGTTGAAATGGACGGATTCGAATCGAATGAAGGCGTAATCCTGATTGCCGCGACAAACCGGCCTGACGTTCTCGACCCGGCATTGCTGCGTCCCGGGCGTTTTGACAGGCGCGTGGTTGTTCCGCGTCCGGACATCAAGGGCCGCGAAGAGATCCTCCGCGTGCATACTCGCAAGGTGCCTCTGTGCGAGGACGTCGATCTATCGGTGATCGCTCGCGGCACTCCCGGTTTTTCGGGTGCGGACCTGGCCAATCTGGTGAACGAAGCCGCATTGTGGGCGGCGCGCCAGGGCCGCAAGGTCGTCTTCATGGTCGATTTCGAAATGTCCAAGGACAAAGTCCTGATGGGCGTCGAGCGCAGGTCGATGATTCTTTCCGAAGAGGAGAAGCGCAATACCGCATATCACGAGGCGGGCCATGCGCTGGTGGCGGCGATGACTCCCGGCACCGATCCGCTGCACAAGGTCACCATCATCCCGCGCGGCATGGCGCTGGGCCTGACGATGCAGCTTCCCATCGACGATAAACACACCTATACAAAGACGTATCTCGAAGGAACACTCACTGTACTGATGGGCGGGCGCACGGCCGAGGAAATCTTCCTGGGGCACATTACGACCGGTGCCGGCAACGACATCGAACGCGCCACCGAGATTGCCCGGAAGATGGTTTGCGACTGGGGCATGAGCGCGCTGGGGCCGCTGGCCTTCGGCAAGAAGGAAGAGGCCATCTTCCTGGGCCGCGAAATCGCGCAACATCGCGACTACTCGGAAGACACCGCCATTCACATCGACCAGGAAGTGCGGCGCATCGTTACAGCAGGCTATGAAAACGCGCGCAATCTTCTGGAGAACAACCGTGAAACGCTCGAGCGCATTGCCACCGCGCTACTCGAACGCGAAGTCCTTGACGCAGTGGAGTTGAAGCTGCTCCTCGAAAACAAGCCGTTGCCGGAGAAAGTGCGGCCCACGCCGCCGTCGCCGCCGCAGCCTTTGCCCGGCACCGAGCCCAAGGCCGCGCCGCGTCCCGAGCTCCGCCCAGCTCCCGGATTCAGCAAGGGCTAACTTTGGTCCCGTAGAAGAGGCTTCCGTACCGCCCAAAGTTGTGTTAGCGCGAATACCCGTTCAGTTCCTGGCCGCTGGGAAGCATTACTTGATCCAAACGCATAACCATTGAGCCATCTTTGGCTTGGTTGCCGATAATCGTGACCTGATCTCCCGCTCTTAGCGAGTCCGCGGTCCAACCAGCCCTGGAAAGCTTGCGAGGGCTGGGGCAGTCCGCGGTCCACTTTTCTACGCTGCCTTTGTCGTCCTGCACCTCGAAATGAACTTGCGCGTGGGGATTGGACCAGGTGAAATCCGTTACAGTTCCCTTGAGGGTGATTACACGATCGAGATCGTACATCGACATCGAGTGGTGCGCCAGCGCCGGGCTTGCGATCAGAACCAAACCCACAGACGCCGCGAAAAGTGCAATGAATCTATTTCTCACCGCAGCACCTCCAAGAAGACTCAACAAAGCCATCCCCAAATTGAAATACCACCAGACGCGCTGATCTGACTACCGCTGCGATTTTTCGCCGGAGGCAATTTGGGCGTTATATTCCGCGGATTTCCGCCGTGGCACGGTGAGCGCAGTCCACTGCGATCCCGAAAAATGTTTTGCGAGATACACCATCTGTCCCACATGGTAAGCGTAATGCGCAATCGCGCGGTGAATGGCCTGCATTACCGAATGGGCTTCGGTGCGGATGTAAACCGTGCGGGCCATATCCGCTTCGGTCAACCCTGCCAGCGCATCAAAAACGATTTTCCAGTTCGATTCCCAAATCGCCATCATGTCCGCTCTGGTTTTTGGAGGCGCTTCAAATTCCGTGTCGCGGTTCCGGTCTGGTTTTTCACCGTCCGTGGTCAGGAAATCGGTCCACCGCGAGCGCATGTTGCCGGTGATGTGTTTCACGATGATGGCGATCGAGTTGGACTCCGCATCCAGTGTGGCAAACAGGGCATCGTCGGGAGCCTGCTCGACCGCGCGCTCTCCCAGCCGCTTGTAAAAACGCAGCAGATCCATCGAGTCTTTTAGGTAAGAGGTGGTGAATTCGTGGGCCATCCCAGAATGTTGCCGCGTTGCGGGCATGAAATCAAGAATAGAAACTTACCCGCGGGGTCCCGGAGCACCTGGGACCGTGCAGTCTCTACAAGACCACGCCGTATGGATGGGTTGCTTTTAAGAGCAGTTTTGGGCGTAAAATACGGGCATGGCAAGGAAATCTGCACCGCCGATTGAAGTGAGTTGCCCCTGCTGCCAGTCAAAGCTGACCGTGGATCCCGAACTTGCCGTAGTGCTCTCGCACGTCGAGCCGCCCAGGGTCGCTCCCAACGTCGATATCAGTGACACCGCGCGCATCCTGGCGGAGCAAGCCCGCAAGCGGGAAGACAAGTTCCGCGATTCCTGGGAAGCAGAAAGCAAGAAGGAAGACGTCTTGAATCGCAAATTCGAGGAAGCCCTCAAGAAGGCCAAGGACCAGCCCGCCGAAAAACCAATGCGCGATTTCGACCTGGAATAGCACCTCTGGCATACTGAGGGCGTGTCACGCCCTGCTGCTTTCGCCGTCTTCTGTTTATCTGCCGTCCTGGCCGTTGCTCGCGCGAATTCGCTTGGGGAAAATAGTCTAGAGGCGAGTGACCCGCCGCCGGCGCAATCTTCAAAACTTTCCCGCCCACAACCGCTGGGTCACGACGCAGCGCTGGAACGCGATCCGGTCACCGGTGAACTGCATTCCTCGGCGAAGGATTCTCCCGCCTCGGCCAGAGAAACGATTCGTTCGCGCGTCACCCTGGTGCAGGTGGCATGCACGGTCACAGCGCCGGACGGGACGCAGGTGCGCGGCCTCTCGCCTGGTAATTTTCATTTGTTCGAGGATAGCGCCCCGCAGGAAATTGCGTCCTTTGATGCTTCCGCCACGCCCGCCAGCATTGCGCTGGTGCTCGATGCCAGCCCCAGCATCTATCACGAACTCGAGGGCATGCGCGATGCCGCGCATTCGCTGGCCGCCAACCTGTCGCCCGCGGATGAAATCGCCGTGGTTTCATTTTCCGTGGAAGCTCATCTGCTGCTGCCATTTTCCACCAGCCGCCGGCTTCTGGACCGTGTCATCGAGTCCAAGAATCTTGCACGCGTGGAAAATTCCTCGGAATCGCAAATTTATCAATCTCTGTTTTTCACCGCGCGCGAATTATTTTCGGGGCGCCAGGGCCGCAAAGCCATCGTGTTGCTCACCGACGGCCAGGATAGCGGCCTGGGACTTACCTGGGACCCCTCGAGCGCGCAGCCTCGCGGAGGCGCCGGCGCATCGCGGCTCGCGTTTGATGACGTGGCGCGCGAACTTGGCGCCGATGGCATCGCTTTGTTTATTGTTTCGACTGAGAATCGCCCGCGCGCCATGACCATGGCATGGCTTGATGCGCATCAACGCGAGATGCTGGTCTCACCGGAAGCACGAAAGCAAAATATGCCGAACTACACCCTGTATCTCGCCGAACTCGCGCGTCGCGTGGGCGGCCAGCTCTATTTTCTTCGGGAGACCGGAAATTTGACCGAAATCTATCGCCGCATCGCCCTGGCGATCAGCGCGCAATACACGCTGGGCTACTATCCGTCGCCGGGAACGGCCCGGCCCGGATGGCGCGCGTTGCGCGTCGAGCTGGCAGGGGACGCAAAAGTTCCGCCGGGCGCAAAGCTCACCCACCGAGGCTCGTACTACATCTCCGCATTCCAATAAAATTGCTGTAGTTCGCCATTTTAGAGGCGAGGTTTTTTTCTCCAATTCGCGGCGATCACGGCTTAATCGAAACGTCGTAATACACCACGGTGCCGCCTTCGCCGCGGATGGGCTCGATGCGCAGGATTTCGAATCTGCCTTGGTGCAGGTCCTGGACGTTCTTTTGCACTGCTTCATGAAGATCGTGTTCCAGTTCGGGCGTGCGAATCGGAGAGGCCAGCAAGCGCGCGTCCACGCGATAGGTGGCGATTTGGCCTGGGGCCATACCGCGCAATTCGATTATCATCTGCGAGGGTGGCGGGCCGACCGGAGGTTGATCGTTAAAATGGATGATTCGAGGAGAAAGTAGGACAAAAATGACGATCGCGACGACAGCGATGTCGTACTGCCAGGTGCCGCGCTCGTAGGCCCAGAATACTATCCGCACGATGCCTCGCCACAGCGTTCGCATATCAGTCCGCCGGCACTCCATCGACAATCACGCCGTCGCGCATGTGCACGACGCGGTCGGAATATTCCGCCGCTTCCGGATTATGCGTGATCATGACGATGGTTTGGCCCAGATCCTTGTTCAGTTGACGCAACATGGATAACACAATTTCAGAATTTTGTGTGTCCAAGTTTCCGGTCGGCTCGTCCGCCAAAATAATTTTTGGCTCGTTGATGATGGCCCGTGCGATGGCCACACGCTGTTGTTCGCCGCCGGAAAGCTCCGAGGGTCTGTGCCGCAGGCGTCCGCTGAGACCAAGCATCTTGGTAACCACCTCGAACCGGTGCGGGTCGAAGCCGTCGCCGTAAATATGCTGCGCGATAGCGATATTCCCCCGGGCGTCCAGTGTTGGCAGCAGATTGAACCTCTGGAATACGAAACCTATCTTATGCCGGCGCAGTTTGGTGCGTTCCGCGTCGTTCATGGTGACCAGATCGTTGCCGTCCACAAGCACCTGCCCTCGAGAAGCCTGCGCCAGCCCCCCAATCACGTAAAGAAGGGAGGATTTGCCGCAGCCGGAGGGACCCATCACGGTCACAAACTCGCCGGGGAGCACTCTAAAGTTGACTCCCCGCAGCGCGGGAACTTCCACTTTCCCCGCGTGGTACAACTTCCACAGATTTTCCGTAACAACAATTGGTTCCACTATTGATTCCCTCGTGGAAAAGAGCGGATCGGCAGGCCAGGCTATTGTAGTCGTGATTACCCATTCTGACTAGGCCCGCGTGCAGCGCAGCCACAGATCTGGCCGGAGCAGGAAGGCCTGAGAGCTCGGGAATCTTTGAGATTTTCGGCGTCACAGTTTTCGAAAAATCCCCATAGTAATGGAATTTTTTAATCTCCATGACAAATTCGCAAGCACCGAGCCTGGTATCAAACTTGAGCCGGTTCGACTTTTAATTCAACTGCACTTTTTAGATAGTAGATGCACTTAGCGGCTCTCGATTGCCCTCTGGGCTAAAAGACGGAGCCGATTTCGTATTTCAACCGAAGGCGAGACAGGTACTCCAGTTAACATCATGTAAATAAAGAGGTTGCAACTATCCACTCTAACAGGGCGCTTGGTCTTGCCTTAAACCGGGGAGATTAAGAGAACAGGAAAGCTCTAACAGGCTTGGAAAGGTAATGGCACATTGTGGAAAGAATTTTCTTTGCGTATCCGACGATCCTGAGACTGCTGAACAGACCGGGGTGCCTGAATGTGCCATCTTACGGATATATGCATTGCATACAAGCACTTACGGGAAGTCAGATGCGCCGAAATCGGGGCCTGAACCGCATAGTCTTTGGAAGCTTGATTGCTATTGCTAGACTGGAAGTCGAGTGCGCTACCCGTGCATTAATGGCGGTAGCCTATTTGATCAGTCACCGTACAGGACAGAATCCCCAAGGGGAGAGACTCCGAGCGCCCATGGCAAACGTGAACGCAGAGGGAACAAAGAAGTGGTTCGCGGTACAGGTGCGAACTCGCTGGGAGAGCAGAGCGGCGATTTTACTCGCCGGCAAACAAGTTGAAACTCTACTTCCCACGTATACGGCGAATCGGCGTTGGAGTGATCGGTCCAGAGTTGTCGAAGTCCCTTTATTCCCCGGCTACCTCTTCTGCCGATTCAACATTCATGATCGTCTCCCCGTGCTGATTACGCCTGGCGTCATATCTGTTGTGGGAAGAGGCAAGACGCCGATCGCGGTGGAGGAATCTGAAATAGCCGCCATCCAAAGAGTGATTCTCTCCGGAATTCAAACACAACCATGTCCTTATCTTGAGATTGGTGAACGAGTGCGGATCCAACACGATATCTTGGGCGGTATGGAAGGGATTCTTACCAGTTTTAAAGGACACCAACGAGTCACGATCTCTGTGACCTTGCTTCGCCGCTCGGTCGCATTGGAAGTGGACAGTGCATGGGTTCACCCGGTTGGCCCCTCCAAAATAGCTTCCCGCAATCCAATCGCGGAACTTATGGCAATGGAAAAGGCTATCGCTTGAACGGGATGATTTGAAGGAAACAGTCTCTACCCGGCAGAGGGTTTGGATGGTTTTCTGAAGAGACCTGGGAGAATTTATGAACGCAAACGCAAACAAGAATGGAAATGGACTCGGGTCGCACGTGATACGCGTCGGTGTGATTGGTTATGGATATTGGGGACCCAACATTGTCCGGAATCTTCATGGCCTGGACAACATGCGTGTCGAGATGGTCTGCGATAAGAATCTGGATGCGCTCGCACGGGCCAAACGCAGCTATCCTTCGATCGAAGTGACGACCGATCCACAAGAGCTGCTCACATCGACAAAGATAGACGCCGTAGCAGTAATCACTCCGGTATGGACACATTACGATCTCGCCAAAGCCGCACTGGAAAACGGAAAGCATGTTTTTGTGGAGAAGCCGTTCACATCGACCTCCGACCAGGCCAAGGAACTGATTGCTCTTGCCGAGCGCAAGAATCTGAAGATCATGGTGGACCACACGTTCCTATTCACCGGCGCGGTGCGCAAGATCCGCGAGATCAGCGAAAGCGGCGCGCTTGGCGATCTGTATTACTACGATTCCTTGCGCGTGAACCTGGGGCTTTTCCAGCACGATGTCAGTGTGATTTGGGACCTGGCTCCGCACGATCTCTCCATCATGGATTACCTGATCAAGGGCGACCCGGAAGCCATCGTTGCCAGCGGTGAAAAGCATTTGAATGGCGTGGAAGACGTGGCCTTCGTCACGATCTATTTCCCGAATAAAGTCATCGCGCACATCAATGTCAACTGGCTTTCCCCGGTCAAGATTCGCATGACACTGATCGGCGGGCAGAAAAAAATGCTGGTGTGGAACGATCTGGTAGCGGATGAAAAAATCCGCGTGTATGACAGGGGAGTACAGATAAACGAGGGCGAGGGCGATGGGATCAGAGACCTTCTAGTCAGTTACCGGACCGGCGACATGTGGGCGCCGCACCTGGAGCAATTGGAGGCGCTGCGCGTGGAATTGAACTATTTTGCCGATTGCATTGCGAACAACAAAACTCCTTTCAACGACGGCCAGGCCGGCTTGCGCGTGGTTCGAATGCTGGAGGCGTCCGACCAATCCATTCAGAAGCGAGGAGAATTGGTCCGCCTGTGAACGAATTCTGCTCGATAGCGCCGGACGTAAAGCTCGGAGAGGGAGTCAAGCTTTCCAAGTTCATTAACCTCTACGGGTGTGAGATCGGCGACGAAACCAAAATCGGCGCGTTCGTTGAGATTCAAAAAAACGCGCGAGTAGGGCGCCGCTGTA
>JBGOVX010000106.1:0-12225 GCA_041478355.1 Terriglobia bacterium
CGGACTTGCGCCGCGTCAGCTCACGCGCCTTGCGCGCCGCTTCACGGGCGCGCGCCGCGTCAATACATTTGCCGACAATGCGGCGAGCTACGGTCGTATGCTTATCGAAGTAATCGCCCAGGCGCTCGTTGATGAGCTGCTCGACAGGCCCCTTGATGTCGCTATTGAGCTTACCCTTGGTCTGCCCTTCGAACTGGGGTTGCGGCAGCTTCACCGAGACGACGGCAACCAGTCCCTCGCGCACGTCGTCGCCGGTAATGGTGACTTCGTCTTTCTGCTCCTTGAGCATTCCCGCGGAGGAAGCGAAATTGTTGATCGTGCGCGTCAGCGCCGAGCGGAACCCGGAGAGGTGCGTGCCGCCATCCACGGTGTTGATCGTGTTGGCGAATGCAAAAACATTTTCCGTGTAGCTGTCGTTATATTGCAAAGCGATTTCAATTTCGACGGTGTCCTTTTTGCCTTCCATGTAGACCGGAGAGTCGTGGAGCACCTGCTTGCCTTTATTCAGGTGCTTGACGAATTCAGCGATGCCGCCGGAAAAGCGAAACTCGGTGGCTTTATCGCTGCGCTCGTCGGTCAGCGTAATTTTCAGGCCCTTATTCAGGAACGCGAGCTCGCGCAGCCGCTGCGCCAGAATATCGTAGCTGTATTTGTGGCCGTCAAAAATCGAGGGGTCGGGATGAAAAGTGATTTTCGTGCCCGTCTTGCGCGTTTTCCCCGTAACTTTCAGCTTGGTTTTGGGTTTGCCCGCTTCGTAGGACTGCTCCCAGACTTCACCGTCGCGCCAAATTTCCAGTTCCAGTTTATCGGCCAGCGCGTTGACCACCGAGACGCCCACGCCGTGCAGCCCGCCGGAAACTTTATAAGTGTCGCTATCGAATTTCCCGCCGGCGTGCAGCAACGTCATCACCACTTCCGCGGCGGGCTTTTTCTCGGTGGCATGCATATCCACGGGAATGCCTCGGCCGTTGTCGGTCACGGTGACGCTGTTGTCCTCGTGCACCTCGATGTTGATTTCATCGCAATAGCCCGCCAGCGCCTCGTCTACCGAGTTGTCCACCACTTCCCAGACCAGGTGGTGCAAGCCTTGCTCGCCGGTCGAGCCGATATACATCGCCGGGCGCAATCGTACCGCCTCGATCCCGCCCAGGACCTTGATCGATGTAGCGTCGTAGCGGTGTTCCACTTCACTTCCTGATGCAGCTGCTTTTTCTGCCATGTTGTGCGCGCTCCTGCGGAATCGAAGGGAAGGCGGTGAGATCATTATTTGCGAATCGTTTGCGTGTCGATTGAATTTCGATTGCGCGATCACGATCGATTCGACCGTCGCCTTACCCTGTGGTCCTTAGCCAATGCTCTGTGCCGGGACTCGTAGGGTTCCTGCTCCATCCCGTCCGGATTCCGATCAAACGGAAGCGGACGTGGCGAAGACTTCTTTCCTCCAGGCTCATAGCGTCCCACATGCTCTGGCGCGGGCATGCAAATCAGAGGCGCAACCAGCCTGGCCGACGTGCCGTTCTGGAGGAAAACAATTGAACGTCTAACCACAAAAATTATAACGTGGGTGGGCGTTTTTCTCAAGCCGAATTTCAGCAGATTTGTACTTATATAGCCTGTATTTTCAATATCATACAAGCCGTTTTATGATCTACTGATTCCAATGTGGGGGCAGGTAACTTGGATGGTACTCTCTCGGTAATCTATTGGTAAATATATGCCCATCAAATCCTCATCGGCATGATCACATACCGGTACCGGTACGCTTCTTCAGCCAGGGGGCGCATTTGCCCGGCGGATTGTTCGTCCTTCAATTCCAGGCTGATGGGGCCTTCGGCGGCGGCGCCTAGAAAATCCAGCATGTATTCCGAGTTGAATCCGATAGCCAGCGGTTCGCCTTTGTAATCCTTCTCGATGGTTTCTTTGGCTTCGCCATATTCCGGGCTGGACGCGGAAATTTCGATGCCTTCGGTGCTGACCGATAGTTTCACGGCGTGCGAGCGCTGGTCGGCAAGCTGCGAGACGCGCTTCACGGCATCATTCAATTCGTTGCGCTCGATCACCACGTGCTTGTTGTTTTCGCGAGGCAGCACGGCTTCGTAATTGGGGAATTGCCCGGTCAACATGCGCGAAATCAGCAGGCGCTCGCCCATGCGGAAAAATAGATGGCTGTCGTCGAGCGCGAATTCGATCTGACCATCTTCTCCGGCCTCGCTCGCCAGGCGCAACACTTCGGCCAGCGCCTTTTTGGGGACAAGTGGGCGCACTTCCCGCGTCAGCCCTTCGAACTTGTGGTCGATTTCGGCGACGGCCAGGCGATGTCCGTCAGTAGCCACCATGGTGACTGTATCCGGCTTGAGCAGCAGTAACGCTCCATTGAGCGTGTAACGTGATTCTTCATTGGAAATCGCGAAGGCTGTCTTGGCGATCAGTGAGGATAATATCTTCGCGGGAATTTTTACCAGAGGATGGGGAAACGCCGGGATCGCCGGGAAATTATCCTTGGCCATGCCGACCATCTTGTACGTCTTGCGGTCGGCCAGGATCTGCACCCAATGATTTTCAAGAAGCTTAAAACGAATCTCGCCCTCAGGCAGTAGCCGAACAAGCTCCAGGAGTTTTTTTGCCGGGATCGTTCCGGCGCCTTCCTTCTTCACTTTGGCTTCACAAGAAGTGCGGATGGAGAGCTCGAGATCGGTTGCCGTCAGGGTGATGCGATTGCCGGCGGCTTCGCACAGGATATTGCCAAGAATTGGAATTGTGGTTTTTCTCTCGACAACACCTTGCGTCAGGCTTAATTCCTGGAGCAGGTCATATTTCTTCACGCTAAATTCCATTGCTGGATTTCCTCCGCCGGAAGGCAACAACTAGCCTACTTCTGCGAAGAGCTACTGTACCCTTTTTTAGTGTAGGTATAAAGATAGTAGTAGTAGCCGTCGCTGTGGAAATGAGGAAAACCCAGTCTGGCGATGACGCGGAAGTAGTTGCGCTGTGCATATGGAAACGTTCCGGCTGAGGATTGAGAGGATAACCAGGCGCAAAACGGCTGGAACACTAATTTACAAAAAAACAATCCACAGGCCCCTCCGGTATTGCACAGGAAAAGCATAGCGTTTTACGCATGATTCCAACAGGGTGGAAATAGCCGTATGTCATGAGAGAAGTGAGTGTGGAGGCCAGGCTTGGAATCGAAAATCGAAATGCCCCGGCCGGGATCGGGGCACAGTCTAATATTGAGCGCTAGAAAACAGGAGTTAACTATCCGAAAGAATCCATCAGTTTGTTAATTGTGCGGTTCAGGTCTTTGTCGTTCCGGCGAAGGGTGTCGATTTTATTGATCGAGTGCAAAACCGTAGTGTGGTGCTTGCCGCCAAACTGGCGTCCGATTTCCGGCAGGGAAGCGGAGGTGAGTTGTTTGACCAGGTACATCGCGATCTGCCTGGGGAAGGCAATGGCTTTGGTATTGGAGCGCACTTTCAGGTCTTGTTCGCGCAGGCCGAATTGCTCGCCGACCTTTTTTTGAATGAGGTCAATGGTGACGCGCTTTTCCTGTGTCGCGATGATATTGCGCAAAACCTGCTGCGCGGTGAGCAAATTTAGGGTCGCACCGGTCAGGGAAGCATACGCGACCAGGCGGGTTAACGCGCCCTCCAGCTCCCGCACGTTGGACTTAATGGCGCGGGCGATGTACTCGGCGACATCATCGGGAATCATGACGCGTTCTGACTCCGCCTTTTTCTGAAGAATAGCGATTTTTGTTTCCAGGTCAGGCGGTTGGATGTCTGCAATCAGCCCCCACTCAAATCGTGAGCGCAGGCGTTCCTCGATCGCCGAGATTTCCTTCGGCGGGCAGTCGGAGCTCACGATAATCTGCCGTTGCAAGTCGTACAGCGCGTTAAATGTGTGGAAGAACTCTTCCTGGGTGCGTTCTTTGCCGGCGATAAACTGAATGTCGTCCACCAGGAGCACGTCGACCGAGCGGAATCTGTCGCGAAAACTGATCATGCGATCGAAACGCAACGAATTGATCACTTCGTTGGTGAACTTCTCCGCGCTGATATAGGTGAGCCGGGCTGAAGGGTTGCGCTTCTTGATCAGGTGTCCGACCGCCTGCATCAAGTGGGTTTTGCCCATTCCCACGCCGCCATACAGAAACAGCGGGTTGTAAGCTTTGGAAGGCTGTTCGGCCACAGCCTGGGCAGCCGCGTGCGCGAATTGGTTCGACGCGCCTACCACAAACGTTTCAAACATATAACGAGGATTCAGCTGATGATCGACAGAATCGAAATCCAGACGCGTTTGTTTCGCGGAATTTGCCGCAGGCAACGGATCGTTCTCGGTACACAGAAACTCAAGGTGCGTGTCGTCCATGCCGACTTCGACCAAAACCGCCTGCAGCAACTCACCATAAGTCTCTGTGAGCCGCTTACGGAAAACGCGCGAAGGCACGCGAACCATCAGTTTGCCGTTTTCGGCGCCTTCCTGGCGTGTGGGGCGAAACCAGGTGGAGAAGCTATGCGGGTTAACCCGCCGCTCCATGTGCTGCAGTATCTTTTCCCAGGAATTCATCCCTATGGAACCTCAAAAAGAGCGAAAAAAGACTCACTTTAGCGATTTCCACAAGTGTGGAAAAGCTGTGGAAATACAGGCTGTAAATGATTCGTCCAGGCACGGTTAGCTTCTGGAAGAACCCCGTGACCCTCCCCTTACTTATTAACTTGTGCTCGCGTCACGGCGTTCACAGGAGTGCCAATTGCCTTACTCAACTTAAAACGACGAGGCTGGATTCTCGCCGAACAGACGCCGCGCGGCAAGAGGAATTTTCAAGAAGTCTCGCGCGGCGCCCACAGAAGATTCACAGTTTTTCCACAGCAATTCATCTACAGCTAAACAAACAACTTAATACCCTGCACGTTGTCTAGGTGATGAATTTCTCGAGGTTGGCACTTTCCATGACTAATAGAAGGGGACAAGAAAAGTTGAAGAAATGGGATTGCATTAATTAGGAGGGCTGCTAAAAACCATCAATATCATTGCGGAAGCTGGTCAGGCTTGTGAAATTCATAGATTCCTTGGGGGTCGGCGCCGATCAACAAACGCTCCGGTTCCACTAAAATGGTAGCGGCTTCCAGGCGGGCGCTTCCGGGCATGTAGGTGCGAAAGGTGGCTAGCCGGCGTCCCTCCTTATCGAAATGCATCAGTTGTGTGCCAATGGCCAGCCATACATCCTGGGTTTGGGAATCCACGCCCATGGCGGTAATGATGCGGTGCAGCGCCGGTATACCAGTTTCCGAGCGTGAAATCGCGCGGCGGGCGGCCTGCGCCGCGGGTTCAAATTCCAGCGTTGTGAGGGAAATTTCCATGGCCAAATAACCGGCACGGTCGAACATGCGCATGGTCGGCTCCGGCAAGTAGTCAAACGCGAAATAGGTATTGCCGAATTGGTCGGATGCGAGGTGCCCGAAATTCACCTGATTATTCAAGTCGGTGCGATCCCCTATTTCTTCGCGATCGCCGTAGTTCCGCACAAGCTTCCCGTTCAAGTCGTACACCGTCACGAGGTGAGCCGCATTGGGCCCGGTGACCGCGACTTCACCGCCCAGCAGCCACGCTACCGACACAGGCGCGGGAAATGGGATCATGGTAAGCAGGGCGCCGCTCGATGCGTAAATTTTGACCGCGTTGGCGCCACGATCGCACACGGCGACACGCCCGTCGCCATCCACGTCAAACGATTCGCCGTATACCAGCGCCGCGTCCTTGGCCTTCACCGCGGTTTCATTGGGAATTTGGCCGACGCTTTTTCCAGCAGCGTCATAAATCCGCAGCGCCGGAGCCGGAGCGGTAAGAATGAAGTAATTCCCATGAGGTCCGCGCCGAATCGCGCGAAAGCCCGCTCCAGTGGCATTGAAAACGCGCCGCGTGGCCAGCAAATCGGTTTCGAATTGGAATGGTTCCTGAGCGCGAGATGGCGGAGGAATGATCGCAGTCACGATCGCTGCCATCCCCATCATGGCAATCATTGCGGCCAGCACAGATGCGATCCACGGCGAAGAAAGTCGATACATAGTGGCTTTGCCTCAGTCGGCCCGGAAGCGGAGGCGTTCGATCGAGCGCGCGCGGCCGGTCGTTTCGTCCACCTCGAGCAGGATGGTATTCATCTGCACATCTCCGGTAGCCACTTCAAACCGCGCCGGCTGGCCGTCAAGGAACCGCCGCATGATGGCGACCTTGTCCATCCCAATGACGCCGTTATGCGGCCCGGTCATCCCCACGTCGGTCTGAAACGCGGTGCCGCCAGGCAGGATTTGCTCATCGGCCGTAGCCACATGCGTGTGCGTGCCGATCACGGCCGAGACGCGTCCGTCCAGATACCAGCCCATGGCTTCCTTCTCACTTGTAGTTTCCGCATGAATATCCACGAAGATCACATGAACCTCCGCTGGGATGCGGGCAATCTCCCTATCGGCTGCCCGGAAGGGACAATCACTCGAGGCCATAAATACGCGTCCCTGTAGATTGAGCACGGCATAGGGCACGCCGTTGCCCGCCTTGCCCAGGTATAGCCCGCTGCCGGGATTGCTATCCGGGAAATTGGCCGGTCTCAGCAGCCGTGGTTGCTGCACGATGTAATCCAGAATTTCCTTGCGGTCCCAGATGTGATTTCCACCGGTCAGCACCTCCACGCCCGCAGTGAACAGGTCCTCGGCCAGCCTGGGCGTAATGCCAAATCCGGAGGCGGAGTTTTCACCGTTGGCAATCACCAGGTCGATTTGCCGTGTGTGCACAATGTCCGCGAGCCGGTCGAAGACAATCTGCCGGCCGAGCGACCCTACGATGTCGCCGATAAATAGGATTCTCATTTTTTCTCTTTGCCAGGAGCAGCGCTATTACGAATTCCGGCCTGCCCGGAGCCAAGCGTATGGCTTTTGGCCCGGCCGTAAAACCCGTGGAAAACAGCAAGCTTATAAAAAATGGAGCGGTCCACTTCGCCGTGTGGAGCTAGATCCTGAACCTCCTGTATTAAGGTGGGAACCCTGCGCCGGCCTTTAGGCTTTCCCGCCGCGGACCGAAATCCGCCACAGGACATGCACACCAGCCGTCTGACTCGGGCTCCCGGAAGTTCAGTATGGTTCAAAAGATCGTCGCGCCAGCACCTGCGTTGCAGGCCTACTCCAGGTTTCATTCTAGCAAATCGGACTCATCGGGGGATGGGAAGCCCCTCGAATCGTTTCCACGGCAGCCCGTGAATTACGTTTCTTAGAAATGGAATCCAAGCTCCGCCGTCATACTTCGTGGTGTAACAAAATGCGTTCCGCTGAATGTGGATTGGAAGTTGTAGAGGGCGACCTTGTTTGTCACATTTATTACCGTGAGGCGCAGGCTCCACCTGAAACGGTCCTTGCTGTTGAACAGGTTGTCGTCTCCCAGGCTGGCATCAAACAAATTGCGTGGAGCGATTCGCGAGGGATTGTGGTCGTCGTCCGCCGTCCCTGGCGCGGGTATCTGGATGCGCGTGGAACCGTACTGGGAAGCGGGGCAATCGAATAGAGGGGTAGTCAAAGTCGGAACTGCGGAACCGCAAAATAGGCCTGCTTGGATTTGTTGGTCGCTGGTCAGACCGCTCAGATCGACGTAGGGAATGCCACCAATGCGAAAGGAGGTTGCACCGCAAACAGTATTTGGATTCGTGTCATTGAAGCACGGTGCGGGGCCAGCAACCAGCCCGTTGTCATACCGCCAGTTCAGCGCAACCCAGGGCCAGTTCTTGCGCGGCTGGTATTGGATATGAGTTGTCTGTTGAAACTTCTGGTCATGGTCGATGCGGAATGCCCCCACACCTGTCAAATCGGTGCCCAGGCCGCCTACTTGCGGATTGAAGAAGCGGGCCGCGACGCTGCTGGCGGTGAAAAATGCCGTCAGGCCGTGAAAGTTTGGAAGACTCACGCGAACCGAAGCGCCATGAATTTTGGAATTGTTCCAAGCAATCGGGAAGAAAACGGGCGTATTCAAGAAATCACTAAAATCATACGCGTTGTGCGTGTACTTCCACAAGTAATCGGCATCGACCACCAGATATCTTCCGAACGCCTGCTGGAAGCCTGCGTGAAATTCATTGCGCTGCCCCGGAAGGATCGGCGCCGTCGCGCCGAAAAGTGCAGTGGCGACGGGGTTCCCCACTGTGCTGGCAAGAACCAGATTCTCATTGAATGGGGTCTCCATCACACGGGCGTAAGATAACCGCAGAACGGAATTCGTCCGTTTAATTTTATAGGCAATTCCAGCCCGAGGTTCTGCTTGTTGCGCATTGTTCGAGATGCCGCGATAAATATCGCCGCGTATCCCCAGGTTAAACGACCAATTGCCCTGAGTAATCGTGTCCTGGAGATAGAGTCCGACTTCCTTGACGTCTCCGTGCCCTTGAAACTTGAACAGCCCGCGTATACCAGTGCAGGTGGCGGCTGGTCTGGTCAAGTCGATGCAACCGAGGACGGGATCGAAAGGAGTCACGTTTCTCCCGGCGTTGGAGTCTGTGCCATTGTTCAGCAGCAATCCAGCGCCACCGCACAGAGAGGGATCACTGAGAGTATCGCCTGCTGGTCCGTCCGTCCCGTCAGGGTTACTTCCCGGGGAAAGGCAGGTATCGTTGATCGTCGGATCGGTAAGGCCAGCGGTGAAATCCTCCGTCAGGAGAGTGTGTTGAAAGGTGCCCCCTAACTTGATGTTGTGAACGCCCTTGACATAGGAGACGTCTGCATGGATCCCGGCATTCATAAGCGTCCGGTGCTGACTTGCAGTTTGGGAGATGTCCGCAAGGGGATTGGCGCTGGGATAGTAATTGAAGTTATCGTGCCGGGCGAATGCGCCCACAGTGAGAAGTGTGGTCGAACTGAAGAGATGAGTCCATGTCGGCGCAACATTGTAAGTCGAGACTTGAGCACGCTGGTCCTGACCTGCCGCCTGCGCATCGAACGAATTCGGCGCCTGGAACCAGGAACGCGTATAGCCAAAATTTATGTGGATCGAATCTGGCCCTGCAGGTTGTAAATCCAGATGGTCGAACCAATTTTCTTCATTTCCTTTCGAGTGCATCACCTGAAATTCGGGAGGATCAAGAAACCGTCCAGTATTTAGCCCGTTTACCGAGATGAAATTCCCCCACTTCGAGCCGCCAAAGGCCACGTTACCGCCGCCGTTCACCGAGCCAAACGAGCCATAGGAAGTTGTCACGCTGCCTGTCGGCTGAGTTTGTCCCAGGCCTGAGCGTGTCGTTACCTTGATTATCAGGCTTGTCTTATCGCCAAATTCCGCTGGTGGGGCTCCAGAAATGACCTCCATTGATTGGATCGAATCCACTGGGAGTTGGTTGGAAAAAATTTTGCTTTGTTGATCGGTGATAGGCTGACCGTCGACGGAAAACGAATTCTCCGCGTGATCCCCGAGTCCGTGGAAGAGGCCATTGGAATCGGCTACCACTCCCGGCGAGGCCAGTGTCACTAGCGAGCTCAAAGAGGAAGACGCACTTTCCAGCGGCAGCTTGTCGAAAAGTTCGCGTTCCACGTCGGTGTGAGGAGTCGACTCGGTTTCCAAGAGGTCCGCTCCGGTGGCTTCAACGGTGATGTTTTCGGTTGTTGTGCCGAGCTTCAGGCTGATTTCAACCGTGGTGGGAACGCTCGATCGGACATCCACATCCTGCGTGTAATTCGAGAATCCTTTTGCCGTCACCACGAGATGGTACGGATTGAACGGCACATTCGTGAAACGAAAATCTCCGGCAGGACCGGTAGTTGTCTCCCGGTGAAAGCCGCTGACTGGATCGGAAATTTCGACAGTCGCGTTGGCCAGCACGCCGCCAGTAGCATCCTTCACGACACCTGAAATCGTGCCAGACGATTGTGCCCAACCGGATGCCGCAAAGATAAACGTGCAGAAAACAAACACTGCGAAAAGTGCAAGCTTGCGGAAATTCATTTGCAGTTTCTCCTCTTCCCCTGTGGGGAATGCATTGTCGTAGAGACCAGGGCCGCCAAGAAAAATGGGCGGGTGCGCTAGCCCAACCTCTGGGTCAGCGCAACGTTGTATGAATCAGGGAGAGATCCTCTTGTTTATGCGGCGGGAGGTGCGCGTGGAGCGGTTTGGCAAAAGACAGTAAGCGTGACCGGAGCGGCGTCTTCGGGTAACGGAAGGGAAGCGACCGGCTCGAGCACGGAAACGCACTGCGTGGTCTCTAGCCGTACGGGCGTTTGATGGGTCAAATGACAGTAGGGACACCGCGTGTCGTCCGCTTCATTGTGACAATCCCAGTCGCTGACAACAATCGTGGCGAATAGAAGCAGCGCCAGCGCCGCAAATGAAACTGCCAGTATGCGAATTGTCTTCCGTATATTCATTCTCGCGAACGAAACTCGAATTCTTGTGTGTGCTGAGACATCTGCTTTCCTCGCTACACTTGCAGCACGTCCCCTGGTTTCGCGACCATTTCGTATAGCACAGGGTTGACGAAGAATCCCAGGAACAACCGCGAAATCAATCCTGAGACAACGACGATCGCGAACGGCTTTTGGGTATCTGAGCCAATACCGGTGGAAAGCGCGGCCGGCAGCAATCCGAGGCATGCGACCAGTGCCGTCATCATAATCGGCCGCAGCCGCAGCAGCGACGCCTCGCGCGTTGCCGTGCGGATGTCGTGATTCTCCAGGCGCAGCTTGTTGATATACGACACCAGTATGACGGCGGTTTCCACCGATACGCCCATCACCGCAAGCAAACCCAGACCAGAGCTGACGCTGAACGGTGTGTGTGTAAGTTTCAGGGCGATCAACGCTCCTACCGGCCCCGTCATTACCACACCGATCATCACGGTAACCGGGAACTTAAAGTTGCCGTACAGCGCAAACAGGATCATGAAAATCAGCAAAATAGCGAGCGGCCCAATCACGGCGAACTGTTCCCGCGCCGCCACGTATTCGCTGTACTCGCCGCCCCAATCGAGTCTATAACCCTGTGGCAGCACAACCGACTGGCGCACGGCCTTCTGTGCTTCGTCCACCGCGCGCGCCAGGTCGCGCCCCTCGATGCTGAACTGCACGCCGATGTACCGTGAATTGTTCTCGCGATAAATGAACGAGGCGCCGTTCCCCTGATGGATGCTGGCGAGCTCAGAGATCGGCACCTGCTGCCCGGAGGGTGTCGGCACCAGCAGATTGCCGATCTCCCGGGTGCTGGAGCGATACTCGGGCTTCATGCGCACGACCAGGTCAAAGAGCCGCTCACCCTGGATAACCTGTGTCGCCGCCTGTCCGCCTACTCCGGCTTCGATGACACCTTCGACGTCGGATACATTGATGCCGTAGCGAGCGATTTTTTCGCGGTCCACGTCGATTTGCACGCTGGGTTGGCCCAGCTCGCGCACCACGGTCAGCTCGGTAAGACCAGGAACTTGCGAAAGAATGCGCTTGATCTCGACCGCCTTATCTTCAAGCACCTGCAGGTCCTGCCCGTAAATCTTCACCGCGAGCGCGCTCTTGAGCCCCGTCAGGGCCTCATCCACGGCATCCTCAGCCGGCTGCGTATAGTTGAAAATCACGCCGGGATACGAGGCTAGTTTCTTCTGGAGGTCTTCGGTAAGTTCCGCTTTGCTCCGGATCGGTCCCTGCTGCCACACTTTGTCCTTGTATGGCTTTAGTCCGACGTAGAACTCGCAGTTGAAAAATCCAGTGGGATCGGTGCCATCATCAGGGCGTCCCAACTCCGATCCGACTTCGGTCACCTGCGGATAAGACATCAGAAGGTTGCGCACTTGAGGCGCGAATTTCGACGCCTCCTCGAACGAAATCGTGTAAGGCATCGTGGCACGCACCCACAATGCGCCTTCATCCAGATGCGGCATAAACTCACCGCCGATGTAGGGCACCAGGAACAACGTGGCCACGAAAATGATCGTCGCGGCGATCATGGTCGTTTTCGGGTGGTCCAAACACCAGTCGAGCTCTCCGGAGTAAATGCGCTTGACCCACTCGTACGGCTTGTTCACAACCTCTTTTACGCCGCTCTTAAACCAGTAGGAGGCCAGCACAGGCACCAGCGTTAGGGTGAAGATGAGCGAACCCAGCAGCGCGTAAGACATCGTCTCCGCCATGGGCAGGAATAGTTTCCCGGAAGGGCCGGTAAGGACATAAATGGGGAGGTAACCCGCCAGGATGACGGCGACGGAATAAAAGATGGGCC
>JBGOVX010000098.1:0-13267 GCA_041478355.1 Terriglobia bacterium
CTTTCCGGCTTCCAAACGCGGCATGGCCTTCGCGGTTTACGGAATGGCCGTCGTGTTGGCGCCCGCCATTGGCCCCACGCTGGGCGGATGGATTACCGACAATTTCAACTGGCGCTGGATCTTCTACATCAACGTGCCCATCGGCATGCTCTCGCTGCTCCTGACCAACCGGGTTGTCGAAGACCCGCCATTTTTGAAACGGGAGCAGGAAAGAAGAAGAGGTATTCGCGCCGACTACGTTGGGCTGGGCTTGATCACGATTGCGATTGCCAGTTTGCAAATTGCTCTCGACAAAGGCCAGGAATTAGATTGGTTTTCCTCCCCGTGGATTGTGAGCCTGATTATTCTGGCCGTCTATGCATTCGCGGTCTGGATCAAGTGGGAATGGCATCACCCCAATCCCGTCGTGGACATCCGCTTGTTCAAGAAACGCAATTTCGCGACGGCCATGTTATTCAGCTTCATGCTCGGCATTGTGTTGTACAGCACGACGGTCATGATTCCCCAATTCCTGCAGGTGCAACTGGGCTATTCGGCGGTAAAGGCCGGGGAAGCGCTGGCTGGCGGCGGATTTATGATGATTTGCATGTTGCCGATTGCCGGAACGCTGGCATCCCGAGTCGATCCGCGCAAGCTCATGGCCTTCGGGTTCGTTGCGATTTCCTTGGCGCTGTACTACATGTCCAGCAAATTCAGTCTCACCATGGATTTTCGGACGGCGCTGCTGCTGCGTACGTTCCAAATGGTCGGCCTCGCTTTCATATTTGTTCCCCAGAATGTTTTGGCCTACATCGGCATTCCCCGGGAGAAGAACAACCAGATTTCTTCGATGAATAGCTTCGTGCGCAACATCGGCGGAAGCATCGGAATCGCGCTGATTACGGCGTCGATTTCGCGTATCGGGCAGCAGCGCCGGAACACCCTGATGGCGCATGCCACGCCTGGGACTCCCGCATACGAAAACTTGATGGGTGGGTTGATCCAGACGCTGAAGAGCCACGGAGCCAGCACCACCGAGGCTACCCGGCAGGCATACGGGCTTGTCTCTGCCATGATTGAAAGGCAAGCGGCAACCCTGGCTTACGTGGAAGTCATTTCCATGCTTGCCGTCATCGTGCTTTGTCTGGTTCCGTTTCTCCTGATCATGAGGGCCAGCAAATCACCAAAGGGAGAACAGGCGGTCATGCACTAGGCATTCCTCCGGTATCTATGAATGCGCGAAATGATTGGGAAAAGGGTCCGCGTCTGAATATATTCACGGCATCTCGGTTATACTGTCGCGGATCGCGCGCGCTGAGAATTTGCCGTGAGAAATGCAGCACGCATCGCCGATGGTGCGCGAGAACTGGAGTTTAGTTGTATCCCTTTATTCATATCGGCCCATTGACGCTTGGCACGTATGGCCTGATGGTCGCCATCGGCCTGGTATGCGCATTTTTTGTGCTCCATGCTGATTTTGCACGCCGCGGGGTTCCGGCCAATGCGGAAGCGATCATCGGCATCACGGGCTTGGCTGGCCTGGCCGGCGCGCGGCTCTACCATTTGCTCGAAAGCCCGGCGGAGTTTTTTGCGGATCCCTGGCCACAGCTTTTCAGTACCATGGGATTTGCGTGGTTCGGTTCGGTCATCGGCGGATTCATCGCGCTCTTGCTGCTGGCCCGCAAATTTCGAATAGCGCCCCTGCTCATGCTCGATGTGGCAGCCACCGCCGCGGCGCTGGGCTACGGTATCGGACGGATCGGCTGCCTGCTTTCCGGGGACGGTGACTACGGCATACCCACGACGCTGCCCTGGGGCATGAGCTTTCCCAATGGAATCGTTCCTACCACCGAGCGTGTCCATCCCACGCCTATTTATGAGTTCTTGATCGGCGTTGCGATTTTCTGGATTCTCTGGCGGTTGGGGACGCGCTTCATCAAGACGCACGCGCCAGATGGCCTTGTGTTTGCCGCCTACCTGGTGTTCTCCGGTGTTGCCCGGTTCCTGATTGAAATCATCCGCATCAATCCGCGGTCGTTCTATGGACTCAGCAATGCGCAGACCGCCAGCATCGTCTCGATTGTTGCCGGAGCAATTTTGTTCGCGTTTCTGCGCCGCCCTGCAGCCGTACCTCGCCGCGCTTGACGCTTCCGGGCCGCTCGCTTACTTTCATTGTCAGGAAAAGCTTTCGGGGTTCAGCGGCCTGGCCGCAGAGGTGAAATATGAGGCGTCCCGCGGGAGTCACGATTCTTGGCATCCTAATGATTGTTGCAGGGATTGGTTTCGCTATCTCGGGTTTCCTGTTTTTCTTTCTGGGATCGACGGGAGCGAGCGCCGCCGCGCCTACCAATGGCGCCGTGGCCGCCCTGCTTACAGCGCTCGGCGCCGCCGCCGGCGTAATTTTTTTGGTCTTTGGGGGATTGCACGTTGTCCTGGCGATCGGGATCTTCAGGATGCGCAACATCGCCAGAGTGTTCACGATTTTTCTGTTTGTGCTGATCGGAGCCGGTGCGTGTTTGGGATTGATCGCGACGCTACTGAGCTATAGTCACGTTGGACTGGTGTGGAACGCGTCGCTGCTCGTTTTAGATGCGCTGGCGCTCTTGTATCTGCTTCGGCCTGGCGTTAAGGAAGCCTTCAACGCCTAGTCCTCGCGTATTATTTGAGGAACTACAGCGCCGGTTATTTTAGGCCTGCACCGGTTGACTTGACTCCCTGGACCTCTGGCGTGTCTGATGTGTTCACTAATTCGACCGGCCCGTATTTCTCCATGACCGTTTTGATCTTGCCGGCGTCACCGACAGCCACTATCTGCATGGTGGTGGGATTAATATATTTTCTTGCCACGCGTTGCACATCATTTGCGCCGATCGCCGCGATCTGTGCTGGATACTTGTCCCAGTAATCGGCAGGGAAGTTGTACGCTTTCCGCGTGATGGCATAGGCAATGAGCTGCTGCGGGGATTCCAGAGAAAGCGCGAAGCGCGCAACCACCGAACCCTTGGCCGCGCCCAGTTCCTCGTCCGGCACCTTCTCGTCGCGAATACGGTTCAACTCGCGCGAAAACTCCGTCATCGCTCCGCCGGTCACTTCCGTGCGCAGGTCGCCGCCCGCAGTCCATGGGCCGGCATATTTTCTTGCGGCCAAATTGCTGTACACGCCGTAGGTGTAGCCCTTTTCTTCGCGCAAGTTCAGGAACAAACGGCTTGCCGGTCCCGCGCCCAGCACTTCATTCAGCACCACCAAGGCCGGATAGTCCGGATTGCTGCGATCGATGGCCAGATTGCCCATCAGCAGGGTGGTTTGCACCGATCCCGGACGGTCTACTAAGTACACTTTGCCCGTGGTTGCGGGCGGCGGACCGGGAGGGAACTTTACCGGGACTTTCGAACGCTGCCATCCCGCCAGCCATTGACGCAGCTTGGGAACCAGCGTCGCGGCGTTCACGTCGCCTGAAATTGCCAGGATGGTATTCTGCGGCGCGTAATGCTTGCCGTGCCAGTCCGCAAGCATCGCTGCTGTCAGCGAATCGACCGATTCCGGCGTAGCCGATACGACAGCGGCGGGGTAGGACCCGTACAACGCGCGGCTCATGGTCTGATTCGCCAAAAAATTGGGCTGCGAGCGTTGTTGCAGCAGGGCCGGTTTTGCGCGCGCCTTGTATTGCGCCAGCTCGTCGTCCGGAAAGCTTGGATGGAGTAGCACATCGGTCGCAAGCGCGAACCACTGTTCGAATGTGTCCGAGAGTCCCGCTGCCGCCAGCACGGTCGAGCCGGAACCGAATCCCGCGGACGCGGAAAGTGTTGCGCCCAGTGAGTCGATTTTTTCGGCAAGCTGCTTGCTCGTCAGAGTCTTGGTGCCTTCGTTCAGCATCCGCGCCGTCGCTCCGGCAAGGCCCGACACGTTTGCGGGTTCATAGAGTGGGCCGGCGCCGTCGATATCGAACTGCACGGTGACCAGCGGAAAGCGGTGGTCCTCGAGAATCATCACGTTGATTCCATTCGGCAGGGTCGTCTCGACCGGGCGCGGCAGCTTCACCTTGAGAATTTCCTTCGACACCGGCGCGCGATTCAGCCGTTCAACCTTGCTGGTGGGAATCGATTTGTCCTGGCCCTGCTCCGCCTGGCTCAAGGACGTCGCCGCCATGGCCGTTAACAGTGCGACGCACATTGCATTCCCGATCACGAATTTCCTGGTCACTCTAATTCTCATTGGCTGACTCTCATTGGATTTCCTTCGGCCCTTATTGCCTTATCGGGCCGGTGCCGGTCGAGCTTTCGGATTGGTCAATACCACGGTGCGTCGCGTCGCTCCCAAATACTGGCGAGCCACGCGCTGGATGTCCGCGGGTGTCACTTTGCTGTAATTTGCAAGCGTCGTATTGATCAGGTTGGGGTCGTGGAAATAAACCGCGTATTGCCCCAGGGTTCGCGCACGACCCAGCGTGCTGGTAAGAGACTCAGCCTGTTGCAGCCGGTCCTGAATGCGTATCTTGCCGATTTCCGCGTCGGTCACTCCATCGGCCTGGACGTGTTCGAACTCTTCGTAAATCAGTTTCTCGACTTCTCCGGCGTCCTGTCCCGGTTTCAATAGCGCAAAAGCCTGAAACAGTGCGGGGCCGCGGCGCAAGTCAATCCCACCGGAAACCTGTAAGGCCACGGCTTTTTCCTTTACCAATTTTTGGTACAGGCGTGACGATGGGCCGCCAAACAGGATGTCACCGAGCATATCGAGCGCGTACCAATCGGGGGTATTTGCGGGGACCGTTTTATAAACAACGTCGAGGCGCGGCAACCGGGCAAATGAATCCTCGACCACTGTCCTGCGCTCGGCTGTCTGCGCGGGTTCAGTCATGTCCACAGCCGGGGGCGCGGGCTGCGCTGCGATGTCTTCAAAGTATTTCTTGATTTTGGCAATCGCCTCGGGAGTTTTGAAATCCCCCACCAGAGTCAGGACGGCATTGCCGGGGGCATAGTATGTCTTGAAGAATTGCGCCACGTCCGCAAGGCTGGCCGCGTTCAGATCGGCCATCGATCCTATGGTGGAATGTTTGTATGCAAAATTGTCGTAAGCAAGATCTTCTATAATTTCGCCGGTTTTCCCGTAAGGTTGATTATCCATGCGCAGCCGGCGCTCTTCCTGCACCGTGTTCCGCTGGTTGTCGAGGTTTGCCGGGGTGATTCGCAATGCCCGCATGCGGTCGGATTCCAGGAACAGCGCCATGTCCAACTGGTTTGCGGGGACGCGCTCGTAATAATTTGTGGAATCGTCGCCGGTGGTGCCGTTCACATCGCCGCCATTGACGCGAACCAGAATCAGGTGTTCGCCTTTGCCGACGTTTTGCGAGCCTTGGAACATCATGTGTTCGAAAAGATGAGCAAATCCGGTGTGGCCGGGCTGCTCGTTGCGTGACCCGACGTCAAACGTCACGCACAGGGAAACGGTAGGCGCCGCATGGTCTTCCGAGAGCACGACCCTCAATCCGTTGTTCAGCGTGAGTTGCTGGATGGGAATCTGTATTTGCTCGGAGGGCGCGGCAGTGGCTCGTGCTGATCCGGGCTGCGGCGCCGCTCCTATGCCGGGGGACGCCATCCCCAGCGCCAGACAGAGCCTGAGAGTATATAAGGACCGGAATCGCCTCATTTGCGCACCTTCCTCCGCACACCGTTCTCACTATTTCTCACAGATACTGTATCCTATTTTGTAGGACGTTCGCAGGGAGCAAAAGTTTCTGCGAATCTTGCGGATTCTGTTGCCTACATTTGAGATTATGGATCACGGCCCTATGGAAAATTCATCTCCTGCAAATGCCATTGAAGTTCTTTCACTGACGCGGCGATTCAATTCGCTGGTGGCTGTTGACCATCTGACGTTTTCCTGCGCCTCTGGTTCGACATTTGGTTTGCTGGGCCCGAATGGCGCGGGCAAGAGCACGCTGGTCAAGATGCTGACGACGCTGCTGCCGCCCACTTCGGGGACCGCGCGGATCGCCGGGTTCGATATCGTGCAGCATCCCGAGGCAGTTCGCCGGAAGATTGGATACGTTTCCCAGATGTTATCCGCCGACGGAGAGATGACCGGTTATGAAAATCTGCTGATCTCGGCGAAGCTCTACGGCATACCCCGGGCAGAGCGGACCCGGCGGATTGCGCAGGCATTCGAATTCATGGATCTTTCGAACTTCGCGCAAAAACGGGTGCGTCAATATTCCGGCGGCATGATTCGTCGTCTGGAGATCGCGCAATCCATGCTGCACCGGCCCAACGTTCTGTTCCTGGATGAACCTTCGGTAGGTCTTGACCCATCCGCCAAGCGCTCGGTGTGGGAACGGATTGGCGAACTGCGCCGCGAGTTTGGCACCACGATCCTGATGACCACGCACGATATGGAAGAGGCGGACCATCTTTGCGATATGGTGGCGGTCATGCACCGCGGGGTGCTGGCCGCCATGGACACGCCCGAAGCGCTCAAGGCGCGAGTAGGTCCCGCGGCCACACTCAACGACGTCTTCATTTACTTCACCGGAGCCACGATTTCGGAAGGAGGAGAGCTAAGAGATGTCGCACGCACACGAATCACAACTCAGCGGCTGGGCTGAACCATTTCCCGGCGCCAACTATCTGCGCCAGACCATGGCTGTCGCCGAGGCCGATGTGCGCAAGCTCATTCATGATCCCGTGGAACTTCTGACGCGCATGGTTCAGCCCGTTCTCTGGCTCATGATCTTTGGCCAAGTCTTCAATCGAACGCGAGCGATTCCCACTGGCGGAATCAGTTATCTGGATTTTATGACGCCCGGCATCATGGCGCAGAGCGTTCTGTTTGGAGCGATTTTCTACGGCATCTCCCTGATCTGGGAGAAGGATCTGGGAATCGTCCAGAAGTTTTTGGTAAGTCCCGCGCCGCGGAGCACACTGGTGCTGGGAAGGGCCATCTCCTCGACAGTGCGCAGCCTGTGCCAGATGATCTTTGTTTACGCGATTGCTTTTCCGCTGCACATCAAACTGCGTTTCGGTGTGTTTTCTCTGGTGGGCGTGGTGCTGGCCGTCATGCTGGGCTCGGCGGTATTTTCCACATTTTCCTTGATCATTGCGTGCGTGATGAAATCGCGCGAGCGGTTCCTGGGGATCGGCCAGGTTCTCACCATGCCGCTGTTTTTCGCGAGCAACGCGATCTACCCGCTCAGCTTGATGCCGGCCTGGTTGCGCGTCGTATCGCGGTTCAATCCTCTCACCTATCAGGTGGACGCCCTGCGGACCTTGATGATCGTCGGAGGCGAAAGTTCAATTGGCCTCGGCGTAGATTTTCTGATGCAAGCCTTCGCGCTTATTGTTCTGGTGTTCGTGGCGACTAAGCTGTATCCGAGCATCGTCACTTGATTGGCGGCCGGATTCCCGGCCTTCCAACCTGACCTGGTTCTCACCAAAGCAGTTTTAATCCGAATTGAACCTGTCTTGCCCAGGTTGAGGTGCTGGTGATGACCCCGGCAGCTGGCGATAGCACAGGGGTGGTCGAAGTTGAACCAGGGGTTGCTCCAGGCAATAGCACATGCGTGATGAGATTGGGTGTATTGAAGTTTGCGCGGTTGAGGAGATTAAAAATCTCTGCCCGGAACTGGAGGTTCACACCTTCGAAAATGTGGGTTTCTTTCAGCGTAGAGAAGTCCCAAGTGGCGAGGCCCGGACCAATATACGCGTCCCGTCCGACATTCCCAAAAAAGCCGCTGTTATTCGGTTGCGCTATGAATGCGTTGGGGTTGAACCACTGATTCGGATTTCCGAGCACCACAGGACCAGTGAAAGCGGGATTGAGAAACGCTCGAACCGGATTGCGTGTGTCTCCATCATTGGATGGGTTGTAACTAAGCTGGGGGGTGAATGGAAACCCGGATTGCGCAGTCATGATGCTGTTGATTGTCCAGCCACTGACCGTTTGCCCCATGACCCCGCTTTTGTGGCCGAGAAACCTCCGGCCCCGGCCGAAAGGCAGTTCATAGGTCGCCGTGACCACGCCGATGTTTCGAACGTCATAGGTTGCAAGTCCCCAGTCTGCACGCGGCACGTGCGGATTCGACAGCAGGGCGACTGCGTTTGCTGCCGCTGTAGCGTTTAGCGAGTCCCCATCATCCAGTGATTTCGACCATGTATAAACGCCGCGGATTGTAAGGCCGTGGCTGAACCTATGCTTCAGGTCCACTTGGAGGGAGTTGTAAGCACTCGTGCCCTCAGAAAACCAGGTCCATGTGTTTGCAAGTTTGGTGTTTGGTTTCGTCGTGCCTGGAGCGATGAAGAAAGTTCCGGCAGGTACTGGGGTGTTAGCCAATGCGCCCCAGACAGCCGTATTTTGGAAATTGGCTGGACATGGAGATGCCGGACAAACGACTGGGACCGGTGCGTTGGCGTCTACGCCAATCAGTTCGTGGTATCCATGGCTTCCCACGTAGCCCACACTCAACGATGTGTTGGGAGAGATCTCCCGCTCAATCCGCAGAGAATAGGTAATGACTGTGGCCGAATACATATCGGGCTGCACTCCTCCGGGAACCAGAAGGGCATTTGCCGCAGGCACCGCAGTGGGATTTATCGGGAGATGGAGATTGGCAATGGAACCGGAGCCAATCGTATAGGTCGGATCAAAAGGCGCATTTTGATCGGCCCGGTAACCGAGCGCATCCTGCAAGTCGTCGTATATCCCGAATCCGGCGCGAACCACCGTCTTTGAACCCCAAGGACTCCACGCCAGGCCGATCCGCGGCTGTGGCAGGAATTTTGCGCGATTGGATGTGAACAGAGAGTTTCCCACGGTCGGCTGGGTTGAGATGACACCGCCGGAATACGTATAGTTCGAGGCTTTCCCGTTGGCTTCATTCCAGCCGGTGCTGAATTCGTCTCGGAAACCCAAAGAAAGCGTCAGGCTCGGCCGAAGCTTTATGACGTCTTCCACATACCAGGCGCCGAACAAGGAGCGCCAGCTGAGGGGTGATGGCGTTGGGTCGTACAAGAAACTGCCCGTACCGGCCAGGAAGCCGGGCAATCCGGAGAAGGTCAGCTGTCCGTATTGACTGAGCGCTAATTCTTCATTGGACTGGAGACGCTGAAACCATACACCGGCGGTAAGCTGGTGCCGGCCTTTAGTGAACGATACCTGATCCGTGTAGGTAAAAAGATTTCGGGCGATGTGGAGATTGCTCCCATTATTGCTTCCTGCCAACCCCAACTGTGATTGCGGGTTGGAGGCTTGGCTGCCTCCTACCACCACTGCTCCCACTGGGAGTCTTGTAATGAAGCCTGGTACGGCGGCCGCAGGGCTGCCCGGTGTGGGCTCACCAGTGAAAAAATATCCAGCGCGGGAAAATCCGAACCTTGCGGTGTTGACCACGTTCGTCGAGAAGACGTGTGTTTCTTCAAGACTGAGTACCTGCTCGCGCAAGTTTACAATGTCCGTAGAGAACGGATCGAACGGTGTAGCCGTCACGCTGCCACTATCGTCATTGGTGTAAGCCGCCATCGCCGAATCTTTTCTTGAGAATATGTGGTCTGCCCGGGCGGTCCCGAAATCTTCCCGAATCGTCTGCAATGGACTGCCGAAATCTTGAGCGATGCCGCTGGTCGGAATATCCTGCCCGTTCGCCAAGGGCCACAAATTCAGGAGTGAACTTACTTCGGTCGCGCATGCCGCCATTTGAGCCGCCGGGCATCCGGAACCGAGTGGTATGAACGTGCCATTGCGCGCATTAGCATCGGGAACATATGTCAGGCTCGTCTGGTGCAAATTTTGGCGGAATCCTTCATAGTTCGCAAACACGAAGGTTTCGTCTTTCTGAATAGGCCCTCCCAGTGATCCCCCGAACTGGTTCCTTTGAAACGGAGGGGCGGAACCAAGATCGAAATGATTGGGGACGTCCAGGGCGTTGTTCCGCAGGTACTCGAACAGGGAACCATTCCACCGATTTGTCCCCGATTGCGTGAGGATAGTTACCTGGCCCCCCGGATGCTTTCCGTATTCCGCGCCGTAGGTGTCCCGCAAGAGATTAAATTCGCGGACAGCGTCTACTCCCAACAACTGTTGGCTGGTGCCTCCCGGCTGCATATTGTTTTCTGCCGCGCCAGTGAACTCCACGCCATTGAGTAAGAACAGATTTTGCTGCGGCCTATTTCCAGCAACGGAAAACATGTTACCCGTCGTCGAGTTGGATATTCCAATTCCTCCGGTCTTTTCCCAAGTAAAATTAACGACCCCAGGATTGAGCGTCATGAGTTCGTCGTAGCTTCTTCCGTTCAGCGGAAGATCCTTAATTTGTTGCTCGCCAACAACACCCGTTATATCGGCAGCGGTGACGTTGAGCACCGGGGCATCGGCGTTCACTTTCAATTGCTCGCTGGCTTGTCCTATGCGCAGTGCGAAATCAACGGTAGCCTCCTGTCCGACCACCAAATGGATCCCCGTGCGAACTTGTTCCTGGAAGCCCTGCTTTGTGATGCGTACCTCGTACTTTCCTACCGCGAGCGACATCACCCGGAACCGGCCTTCATCATCGGTCATGGCGCTTCGAACTCCACCCGTCTCCGTATTTTTTGCCGTGACTGCCGCGCCGGGTACGGTCGCGCCGGACGGGTCCGTAACCCTTCCGGAAATCGCCGCGGACACTTGCGCAGCAGCCCGGGGCGCTGACATAGAGAGAGCGCCGAGACACGCCCAAGCGAGAGTGCGCTGGAAGCGGAATAGGAAACCCGGGCGCGACCTGCCATTACTGGCCATTGCGGGATGCTTCATGAAGAAAAATATCCCTCCTTGCAAACAGCTACGAAGAATTCCACGATATTTGAAACGCTTCTGACGCGCGCTTGCGCAGCGTATATACGAGTTAATACAAATAAGATCGATATGTCAAATCGACTTAATACGGATAGGAATGCTGCGGATTACTGCGGATTTCATGCCCGGAAATCGTACCAACGTCTTGCGCGCGAGACGGGAAACGAAAACGTGCTATCTCACTCGCCCTTGAATACGTTTCCATCTTTCATCACGAACATTGCCGGAAATTGGTATCCGTGGGAAGTAGCTGGCGAACAGCAAACGTTTTTGCTCCTACGCGCCCTTGGGCAATGCTGCCTTGATGTCCACTCGTAGGTACTCGTACAACTGATCGGTGATGTTCTCGCCCATGTGACGAGCCTGGGAGCCGTTTCCCCACAGCACGGTTCCCGCTTTATGGTGAGCTTCCTCGGTGGTCCCATTTTCCAGAGTCTGGTGAAGGTTTTGGTCGGTCATGAAGATAACCACGGAGCCAAAAGGATGATTGTGCATTTTGACATGGTCGCGTCCGGGGATTCGGCAGCGGATGACTCTGACGTATTCGTTTTCAAATTCCAGGCGGTAGTGTTCCGGGTCGGCGACCGTGCACTCCTGGGACATGTCCACGCCTTCTGCTCCAAGATGTGGACCGGCATTCTGCATGGCCTGCGCCGCCTCGGCTGGTCCAAACGTGGCCGCAGCGATGGAAGCGCCGGCTCCTGCTTGCAGCCATTCTCTTCGGTTCAATTTTCGAGGCAAGATTGTCCTCCCGATCTTGGATGGGACCGAGTCCGGATTTCGAATTCCTGGACGAACTACGGTAAATGCCGGGACATGTCAGAAACTTCAGTGTGCCACTGCCGGGCTACAGCATTTGCCGCAGGACGTACGGCAAGATGCCTCCATGACGGTAATAGTTGACTTCCTCGGGGGTGTCGGCACGCGCAATAGTCTGAAACACTTTCTGTTTGCCATGCTCGTCGCGAGCGCGAACTTCCACAGTCAAGCCGGGAGCGAGTTTCGCGATGCCTTCGATGGTGAATTCTTCAAATCCAGTCAGGCCCAGCGACTGCGCCGATTCGCCCGCGCGATATTGAAGCGGCAGCACGCCCATGCCCAGCAAATTGCTGCGATGGATACGCTCGTAACTTTCCGCGATCACCGCGCGCACTCCGAGCAGCAGCGTGCCCTTCGCCGCCCAGTCTCGCGACGATCCCGAGCCGTATTCCTTGCCGCCGAGCACGATCAACGGCACGCCATCCTTCTGATATTTCATGGACGCGTCGTAGATCGACATTTTCTCGCTGCCTGGCAGATGCACGGTCCAGCCGCCCTCGGTGCCGGGCGCGAGCTGGTTGCGCAAGCGGATGTTCGCGAATGTCCCGCGCATCATTACTTCGTGATTGCCGCGCCGCGCGCCGTAGGAGTTGAAATCCACCGGCTTCACGCCCTGAGCGATCAGCCACTTTCCCGCGGGGCTGTCGGCGCCAATCGAACCGGCAGGCGAGATGTGATCTGTCGTAATGCTGTTGCCGAGCATCGCCAGCACGCGCGCTCCTCGAATGTCGGTGAGCGGCGCCGGGGCTTTGGTGATTCCATCGAAGAATGGCGGCGACTTGATGTACGTGGATTTTGCGTCCCAGGCATAGATATCGCCCTCGGGCACTTTCAAGCTCTTCCATCGAGCGTCGCCCTCGAACACTTCTCCGTACTCTTTTTGATACATCGCGGTGGTCACGCTTGCGCGCACGGTCGATTCGATCTCCTGCGGTGTAGGCCAAATATCGCGCAGAAATACCGGCTTTCCGTTTTTGTCGCTGCCGAGCGATTCGGTGGCCATGTCAAAATCCATGCGGCCCGCAAGCGCGTAAGCCACTACCAGCGGCGGTGACGCCAGATAATTCGCGCGCACCAGTGGATGTATGCGGCCCTCGAAATTTCGGTTTCCGCTCAAAACGGAAACGGCCACCAGGCTGTTGTCCTTGATGGCCGCGCCGATATGTTCTTCGAGCGGGCCGCTGTTTCCGATACAAGTGGTGCAGCCGTAGCCAACCAGCTGGAATCCGAGATCGTTGAGATATTTTCCCAGGCCCGCGGCTTCCAGATAATCGGACACAACTTTCGAGCCGGGCGCCAGGCTGGTTTTCACCCAGGGCTTGCTGTGCAGGCCGCGCTCCACCGCCTTTTTCGCGATCAGGCCGGCCCCCAGCATTAAGGATGGGTTCGATGTGTTCGTGCAACTGGTGATCGCCGCGATGACCACCGAACCGTTCGAAAGCTCGAACTTGTCGCCATTGTTCTTCACCGCGACGCGCTTTTGCGCCGTGCCTTCGAGCGACTTTTCGAACGCGGCTTTCGATTGCCGCAGCGGCACGCGGTCCTGCGGGCGCTTGGGCCCGGCCAGCGTCGGCTCGACGCTGGCGAGGTCCAATTCCAATTTGTCCGTGTAGATCGGGTCCGGCGTGGCGTCGGTGCGGAAAATGCCCTGCGC
>JBGOVX010000001.1:0-89768 GCA_041478355.1 Terriglobia bacterium
ATGGCGGCGCGGGCCTCGACAAAGTGTCGAGTGTGCAGCTCGCGGAAAACCTGTCGGCCTACGCTTCGTTTGGGGTCAGCCATGGCGCCCATTCCGGCATCGGAACGCTCCCCATTGTTTTCTTTGGAAGCGACGAGCAGAAGAAAAAATATCTTCCGGCGCTGGCTACCGGCGAAAAACTGGCTGCCTACTGCCTGTCGGAACCGCAGGCGGGTTCGGATGCGCAGAATTCCCTCACGCGCGCCGTCCTTTCTCCCGACGGGCGCTCCTATATCCTGAACGGGCAAAAGATGTGGATTACCAACGGGGGTTTCGCGGACGTGTACATCATCTTCGCGAAAATCGACGGCGAAAAGTTTTCCTGCTTCATTGTCGAGCGCGGATTTCCGGGCTTTTCGGCTGGCGCGGAAGAAAAAAAGATGGGCCTGAAGGGCAGCTCCACCACCGCCATCTTTTTTGAGAATTGCCAGGTGCCCAAGGAGAATCTGCTGTACGAAGCGGGCCGCGGCCACATCGTGGCCTTCAATATTTTGAATGCGGGAAGGTTCAGCCTGGGCGGGTATTGCATGGGGGGAGCCAAGCGCACGCTCGAAACTGCTTCGAAGTATGCGAAGGAACGCGTCGCGTTTGGGAAACCGATCGGCAATTTCGGACTGATCCGGGAAAAGCTGGCCGAGATGGCCATTCGTATCTTCGCCGTCGAGTCGATGATTTACCGGTCCGCCGGGTTGATGGACCGCGCCATTGCCGCAGCCGGCGAGGGCGCGAACAAGTCGCAGCAATCGATGAAGGTCTTCGAGGAATACGCGATCGAGAGTTCGATCAGCAAAGTGTACGGATCGGAGCTGCTCGATTTTGTTGTCGATGAAGCCGTCCAGATTTTCGGCGGCTACGGATTTCACGAGGATTATCCGGTGGCGCGGGCCTACCGTGATTCCCGCGTCAATCGAATTTTTGAAGGCACCAACGAAATCAATCGCATGCTCATCATCCAAATGCTGATGAAACGCGCGATGGCGGGAGCACTGCCTTTGCTGCAGGCCGGCGCGAAGTTGCGCGACGAAATCCTGGCCGGACCGTCCTTTGAAGAGGCGCCGTCGGGCACATGGACCGAAGAGGAACGTATCTTGGCCGGCGTCAAGAAGGCATTTTTGCTGGTGGCGGGGGCGGCGCTTGAAAAATACCGTGACCGCCTTGCGGACCAGCAGGAAATTGTCGCGGCGCTTTCCGATCTGGTGATGGAATCTTACGCCATGGAATCTTCGTTGCGGCGAGTACAGAAAGCGGATGCCTCTTCGGGCCCCAATGCAGTGATGGCGGATGCCGCCCGCGTATTGCTTCACGATGGCGCCGACCGCGTCGAAATCGGGGCGCGCAGGGCGCTTGCCGCCGTGCTCGAAGGCGACATGCTGAAAACGCAACTCGCCGTGCTGCGGCGCTTCTTGAAACGCGAGCCTGCGGACACCATCGCCATGCGGCAGCGCGTGGCCGCCGCCGTGCAGTCGGGCGACCATTACCCATTCGAGGGGCGTTGAGCCGAGTGCCGCCAGCAAAACATCCCAAAGCCGCATCGATTAACTCTTCGAAAGCCCGCTCGAATACGTGGATTCGAACTCTGGCTGTGCCCTATCTGCGCGGCTATCGCGCCAGGACGGAGGCGCGGGGAGCGTTGCGCGGATACCGGTTTTTTGCGCAAGGCGATTCCGGGAAACGGGCGCGCGTAGGAGTTTTTGTTGGATACGCACGAAAGCCTGCGAATCTTGAATTTCTTCGCCTGGAGTCTCCGGAATGCATGGTTTTTATTTTTATCGAGCCGGTGAATTCGCCGGTTTACCGGCGACTGGTCACTGCGGAAGGATCACTGCTGCGCCGCGGAGTGGAGTACATCGGCTGGCTGACGCATCGGCGCCCGCGATTCGCATTTTTTGAGGATCGAGCAGTCGTGCTGGTGCGTCATTTTCCAATGAAGGATTGGCCGGCAGACAAACAGAGGCATTTGTCCCGGAATTTTTTCATCGAAACGCTGGCGTGGCTGGTACGGAGCGGATTGATTGCCAAGCTTGCCTCGGGGGCGCCGGCGCCACAGAGAAAATCCAGATCTTGACGGTCCGATTGCCGCTTCCCGATTTGAACTATTCCCAAAGACGTACTAGTAGTCCCAAATCAGAAGTCCCCCGGCCAAGTGCCCGACAGTCCTATGTAAAAATGCAGCACTTAACCATAAATTATAGTTGCGTCTTTTGGGCGATAGATTGCATCTAATTTTTTGTTCCCGGAAAGGGTCCAATCAAGTGGAAGCACTCCAACAGATAATTCAGCAGGTTAGGCAGAAGTTAGCTGCGAAGTTCAGGGAGAAGAAAGTCCGCAAGTGGATGTGGGCGGCGCTCCTGTTTGTTGTGGCTATGCAAATTTATTTTTTCCAGCAGATGCTGGCAGCGCTGATCTTATTCACGGGAGTTTTCATTATCTTGGGAATCATTGCGCTGCTGCTGTACCTGGTAGATCGCGCTGGTCGGTGGGGCCTGGGTTGGGCAGGGAATCACGCACGTCCTGCGGTTCAACTGGTGCGTCGCAGCTTGACTGTGCTGGAAGATCTCAGTAAAAAGCCGTTCCGCCGTCCACGTTCAGAGCCTGCCCCGTAATCGCGCTGGCCTGGTCCGAGCACAGAAACAGCGCCGCGGCAGCAACTTCATCGGCGGTCTGTCCTCGTCCCTGCAGAACAGTATTCAGAAAACCCTGGAGCTGTTTCTCCGGCGTCACGCCCAGACGTTTGGCAAGTGTTTCCCCCAAATCCTTGGACATTTTGGTTTCTGTCACCGGACCTGGGCAGATTGCGTTCACCCGCACGCCTTTGCGAGCCGCTTCGGCCGCGGTTACCCGCGTCAATCCCAACATTCCAGCCTTAGCCGCGGCATAGGGCGAGCCCCACGCAAACGCGGATTTCGCGGAAAGGCTCGATATGTTCAAAATTGCTCCGCTTCCGCGCGCGTACATTCCAGGAAGAACTAAACGCGTCAGCAGGTAGGCGCCTCGCAAATGTACCGCGATCACGCGGTCCCATTCGAAGGGACTAATTTCCTCCACCGGCTTCACCGGACCGTATTCCCCGGCATTGTTCACCAGAATATCCACCTGGCCGAACCGGGCTTCACATGTCTTTACCAGGTGGTCGCAATGTGTTTCTTCGGCGACATCGGCAACAACGACTGCCGCGCGGCCTCCTGCATCGCAAATTTCCTTGGCCACGCCTTCGATTTCGGATTTTGTTCGCGCCGCGACCACCACCGTCGCGCCTTCCTGAGCGAATTTGAGCGCCATGGCACGCCCAATCCCGCGCCCTCCTCCAGTAATGACGGCTATCTTGTCGGCTAATAACATGCGTGTCCGCTTAGGAATTGCCAGTCTAACCCGCCTTTGCGCCGTCGAGGCGCGGCGGCATATCCAGGAAGGCCCTCGCGATATGCCAGAAATGCTGCCGATTTATGTTCAAGGAAACTGAGTGCGCGGCCCCCGGTATGACGTTGAACTGGCAATCCTGGTAAGGAAGCTTCTGGAAAAAGTTGAGCAAATCTTCCTCCGTGGCGATCCCATCATATTCACCGCGCACGAGTAACACCGGCGCATGGACCTTCAGCGGATCAACCACCGGCAGGTTCGCCGTCATATCCAGGTAAGTTCCGGTCGGGATGGTGTCGCCAAACGGCAGCTCTGCGTCCGCCATGGCCTCGCCGACGGCCGGATCGGAAGTGCCGGGCTTATCGCGTGTGAAGATGCTGCGAATCATATTGCGGTCGCGTGGCCGGCGATTGTGTGTGCGGTAAAATTCCACTTGCTTGGCGCGATCGGTCAGCGTGGGCGAACCTTGCCCCGTATATGTGAAGGCGGCAAGCACCAGCCGGTCGACGCGCTCCGGACGAACCATTGCGAATGCCCCGGCGCGCAACGCCCCTGAAGATTCTCCCAAAAAGTGATACTTCTGCTGCCCCGTCTCGCGCGAGACAATTTCCACGGCAGCCTTTAAGTCTTCCACGCCGCTAGCAACATTCGAATTGCCTCCGGTCCTGGAAGACCTGCCGTAGCCTTCGAAATCCATGGTCCACACATCGAAACCATAGCTTGCAAACTTGTCCATCAGCGAGTAGTCGCCATGCCCGGGAACCGTCAGGTCAAAACTGGACCGCGACGACGTGGAAGACCCGTGGACCAGGACCAACACAGGGAGCGCCGGCGTTCCCTGCTGGGGCGCACTCATGCGTTTACGGTACATGTACAGCTTCACATCGCCCTTCTGCGCCCAATATTCATTGCTCCAGATCTTCCCTTTTTCGGCGTTCGCCATGCCCGGAGCCTGGACAGGTGTTTCGGCAAATGTATTTGAGGCGAAACCCAGCGTCGCCAGGCCTCCGGCAACCACCGGGGCCGCGCCTTGCAGGAAAGATCGCCGGGATGATTGATTCTTCAAAACTCTCATGGTTACCTCCGTGGGAAATCCGAAAAGCGAAGGGTATAACACTCTGTCATCCCTTTACCATCACCGTTTCGCAATTAGCGTGCCGCGCAGGAAGCCATGACTTCTATCGCGCTCCGAACAGTGAGCAGTGACGAATATATTTCTTGTTTGACGTTTGCGCGACTCAGGCACACAAACGATTCAAATCTAGTTTGTGGGGTCCGCCGGTTTTGGATACCAGTCCAGAATCAGCACTTCGACGCCGGTGCCTTGCAGCCCCTTTTGAAACACGCTGACGTCGGAGCCCCGGTGGTGGTAGGGAATCGCGATCTTGGGATGAAACTCCTTCACGGCGTCCGCAGCCTCTTCGGGTTTCATCGTCGGACCATTCATGCAAATGAATGCGACGTCAATATTCTTGAGCGCGCGCATTTCAGGAATGCCTTCGGTATCGGCGGAAAAATAAAATCGCTTGCCGCCATAGGTGAGGATATATGCGTTGTCGGAGCCCTTCTGATGCCGGTTCCCGTTTTTAATGTTGTAAGCGGGCATCGCTTCGATGCTCCAGCCATTCCAGGTTTTGGTTTCGCCGTTGGATATGATCTTGGCAGTCGTAACGGTCTGGGCCACAACTGCCGGCGCCCAAATCTCCGTTCCAGGCCTGCTCACCAGCGCAATTGCGCCCGGATCCATGTGGTCGGCATGAGTGTGCGTAATCAAAATCAAGTCGGCTGGCGGCAGGCCCGTGAAATCACCCAGACCATACGGATCCAAATAGATCTTCTTGCCGCTGGCCTCGATCAGCGTACTGGCGTGGTACACCGGCGTAATGGTGACCGGCCCCGCGGAGGTATCAAACGTGTGCGGCGTCCGCTTCACTTGGGCCTGCGCGGGCATGACGCAGGCGATGCACGCAGCAAGTACGACGGCGGAAAGTAATCTCATTGCAGGCTCCAGTCAAATCATGAGGATGCAAACAATGGCTGATGCTAGCACGCGTGAAATCGCCGCACAACGGTCACGCGCACTGATCACCCCAAGGGGTGGCGCCAGCGCAGGCCCGGAAATCGCGCGCAGTCGCGATCTGTGGTGATCCATTCCGCTCCCGATTCCATCGCGAGCAGAGGGCAGCAAAGCGAATTGACTCCAGCGTGCGCGTTTGGTTACGATGCACTGCGGCGCGGCTTGCAACCAGACCATGTAGCTTGTCCCGGGACTCATTCTCGATTTTCCTGCCATGTACACTTGCCGCGAATGCGAAACCGAAATCAATCAAGCCACCGAACTTTGTCCGCATTGCGGCGCCGATCTTACCGCGCCCATTGCCGGCGCGGATGCTCCTGCGCCTCCGCTTGGGCTTCGCAAGATCTTGATTCGATGGGGAGTGCTGTTGGGCGTTCTCCTCGGCGCGATCTGGAGTTTTTTGTGGTTTGTCGTACCGGAGCGGCAGGGCAATCCCACCGCTCTGGCGGAAGCGCGCGCGACCCAGTCCCTGCGCGAAGTTCGCGCCGCGCTCACCGATTACGCTTTGCCGCAAAACGGAGGTTATCCGCGCCAATTCGAATCGCTCGACGTCCGTGCGCGCACGGCGGTGCAGCTTGCCCAGAGCGTCAGCTACCAGATCCAATACACGCCCGGTCCGGTGGAGGCCGATGGCGCAATCCGCACCTATGTGCTTCAGGCCCGCGCAGGTAACTACGGCTTTCGCAGTTTCTATACAGACGCAAGCGGAGTAGTCCGCGCAACGCGTGAGAATCGGGCCGCCACGGCTCAGGACCCGCCGTACTGAGGCGTTTTCTCTGACCGCGGTGTTACGGTAGTTTCTGCGAGACGCCCGGTGCTATACTTCAAACTCGGGAGAGCCCGTCATGGAATTGCAATTTCGGCTTATTTCCCCGCGGAGAGGTGCTGGAGTGGCCGAACAGGGCTGACTGCTAATCAGTTTCACCCCAAAAGGGTGACGGGGGTTCGAATCCCCCCCTCTCCGCCAGAATTTTTTCTTCCGCATATCTGCATAAAATTCCATGTGACTGCCCACTACCGGTATCAACCCGCCGAATTCGAGGAGAATCAAGAGCGATTTGTGCGCGGTACCCGGATTTGGGGCTCAAGCGGAGGTGTTGGCAGATTAGGCGAAGGGCCCGTCGCGGCAATTCGGCGCGACAAGCCGCTCTACTTGCTGGTCGCAGGCCATTTTCAGCTTGCAATGGTCGAATCGAGCAAATTAGTATCGTCGATGATGTAGTTACCGATCTGATATTACGCCAGAGCAGCAGTTTCTATGCAACTGTCCATTAGGTAGCAGCGAGGTGACGAAGGAGGAGGGTACTGCTGGGTCTAATCGTGGTCTGAGCGATAACGGCTTTGGCGCAAGGTCCAGCAACCACGCAGCCGCCCGGGCAGGTTGAAACAAATCTTCAGGGAATCTTAAGGTCACTTGGCTAATATCCTGAAAGCCAACGTTATCGATCTGAGACGGCGGCGGGAACCGAAGTTTCTGCCCAACCGTCTGCCAGGTAATTGCGAGGTGGGGAATGAGGAGAGGACTTCTGGGTCTAACGGTGGTCTGCGCGATAACGGCTTTGGCGCAAGGCCCGGCAACCACGCAGCCGCCCGGGAAGCCGGTTCGGCCCATTGGCGTCGTCACCCAACTTCAACCGGGCAGATTTACCCTGCACACTGATGCAGGTCCCGATGTGCTGATTCTGTTGTCGGACGGGGTGTCGGTTTTGCGCGTTCCACCCGGCGCGAAGGATTTGAATACCGCCAGCAAGATCAATTTGGGCGATGTGAACTCCGGTGACCGGGTACTGGTGCGGGGGCGCGTCTCCGATGACCAGAAATCCATCGTTGCCACGGTCGTTATGGTGATGACCAAGGTGGATCTTGCCGGCGCTCGCGAAGCCGAGAGTTTGGATTGGCAGCGGCGTGGAATCGGAGGAACGGTAATCGCGGTGAACGCGGAAAATAAAGAGATCACGGTCTCAGTTCCCGCCATAACGCCGACGCCCCGGAATCCGACCCACCCGGTCATCCTTGCGCTGGCTGCCAATCCCGTTCTGCTGCGTTACGCTCCGGATTCAGTGAAATTTAGCGATGCCAAACCGAGCGCCATTGAAGAAATCAAAGTGGGAGACCAAGTGCGTGCCCTAGGGACTCGAAGCCAGGATGGCACTCGCTTTACCGCGGAAAAGGTGGTGTCGGGAAGCTTCCGGAATCTGGGGGCCGCGGTGGTTTCGGTCGACACGCAGATGCGTTCTATCGCAGTCAAAGATATTGCTTCCGGTCAAACGGTGCTTGTCCGAACCAATGATGATACAAGGCTTCACCGGCTTCCGTCCGCTCTGGCCCATATGTTGGCGGCACCCAGCTCGGACGGAACGCCGAGCAACCTCCCACAGATGATCGAGAGCGCACCTATTGTGGCTCTGGGCGATTTGAAGCCTGGCGATCGGTTGATCGTGGTCAGCACCGAGGGATTGAACCCGTCTCAGGTGGTGGCCATCATGGTGCTCTCCGGCGTGGAACCAATCCTGGAGGCTCGACCTAAAGACAGCAATCAAATGGTGCCGGGCTCGTGGAACCTGGGAATGGGCGGGAGCGAGGGCACTCCCTAGCCCCATGAACCCCATCACCGAAATACGAACGGCAGAGTCAACGCCGCGCGCGAAAAGTGAGAGATGATGAAATTATTGCGGAGACAACATGTATTGTTGGGGACAGGAATGAGTAATTCTTCTGGAATTCTGGCTCGCGCTTTTTTCCTGACCTTGGCGACGTGCCTTCTTCCTATCGTGCTGCTTGCGCAATCGGGCGAGGTGAGCTTGCGAGGTCAAGTAACCGACCAGTCCGGCGCAGTCGTTCCGGGCGTCACGGTCACCCTGGTCGGACCCGACGGCGCAGTGCGGGAGTTGCAGACCGATGCGTCAGAGGGACGATACGCCTTCCGTGATCTGCCTCCTGGCGTCTATACCCTGCGAATCCAAGTAAAGGGATTCGACGATTTTGAGAAGGCCGGCGTAACGATCGTGCGCGGTCAGCCTCAGATTGTGGATGCCAAATTGATGGTAGTCATGGAAGAGCAGAAGGTAACGGTGCAGGGGGAAGGAACCACCGAGATTAGCGTCAATCCCTCGAACAATGCCGGCGCTCTGGTGCTGAGTGGGGCCGAAGACTTGCAGGCGCTATCCGATGATCCCACCGACCTCCAAGCGGACTTGCAAGCCCTCGCTGGACCATCGGCGGGACCTGGTGGCGGGGCCATCTTTGTCAACGGCTTTAGCGGCGGAAATCTTCCTTCAAAGGAGTCCATTCGCGAAATTCGCATCAACCAGAATCCCTTTTCGCCCGAGTACGACAAGCTCGGTTATGGCCGGATCGAGATTTTCACCAAGCCGGGCACGGAAAAATACCACGGCACGATTGATTACGGTTTTGGGAGCCAATTCTGGAATTCGCGGAACCCTTACTCCGTCACCAAGGCGCCATTTCTACTTGACGAAATCGAGGGCAACCTCGGCGGGCCGATCAACAAGCGCGCGTCATTCAATTTCGAATTTCAACGGAACATGGTTGACAACGGTTCCATCATCAATGCGGTCACGCTCGACCCTCAGTCTCTTGCCGTTGCCCCTTTCAATCAGGTGCACACAACCCCGCAGCGCTTCACTCGGCTCAACCCGCGAATTGATTATCAGCTCAACGAAAAAAATACGCTGGTATTCGCATACGACGTGACCCGCTCGGACATCCGGGACGCGGGTATCGGCGGCTTCGACTTGATCTCCCGCGGCTACCACGTGCAGTACATGGATCAGACGGTGCAAGTCACCGAGACAGCCGTACTGGGCCAAAATGTCAACGAGACGCGCTTTCAGTACTTCCGCACGGCAAAGCAGGTGATGGCCAACGACCTTAGCCCGGAGATACAAGTCCTGGGGTCGTTCAATGGCGGCGGTTCACAGAACGGGCAGTCTTTCGATACTTGGAATAATTTTGAGCTGCAGAACTACACCTCGATGGTGCGAAACAGGCATACCTGGAGGGTCGGTATTCGCTTGCGCGCGCAGCTCGATGACAGCATCGCGCGGCAGGACTTCAATGGGGTTTTCACTTTTGCCGGCGGGCTCGCGCCGGCCCTGGATGCCAACAACCAACCTGTTCTCGACACTTCGGGCCAACCGGTTCTCTCGTCTATTAACTCAATTGAACGATACCGCCGCACGCTCCTGTTTCAGCAGCTCGGCAACTCACCGGCGCAAATTCGAACGTTGGGCGGCGGAGCTACCCAATTCAGCATCAACACGGGCGTCCCGAACCTACGGGCTCACCAGATTGACGCGGGGGTGTTCGGGGGCGACGAGTGGGCGGTACGTTCGAACCTGACGCTCAATCTCGGATTTCGTTACGAGACGCAGACCAACATCCACGACTGGCGCGATTTCGCGCCGCGTGTGGCCATTGCCTGGGCGCCCGGAGGAGGCGCAAGTAGCTCGCGTGCGAAAACGGTGCTGCGCGCCGGCTTTGGAATGTTCTACGATCGCTTCGGTCTGACTGACATAGTCACCGCGGAACGCTATAACGGAATTCTCCAGCAGCAGTATGTCGCGGTCAATCCGGATTTTTTTCCTAATGTCCCTCCCCCCAGCTCGCTGTCAGGTTTGGGATCCCAATCAATCGAGCAGCTGAGTTCCCGATTGCGCGCGCCGTATGTCATACAGTCGGCTTTAACACTGGAGCGCCAGTTGGCTGGGAACACCGCGCTCGCGGTCACCTACACAAATTCCCACGCAGTCCACCAGTTCCGCTCGTTGGATGTCAACGCGCCTTTGCCGGGAACTTACGATCCAAACGTGCCAGGCAGCGGCACATTTCCGCTCGGCCAGCCAGGGCCGGTATTCCTGATGGATTCTTCGGGAATTTACAATCAGAATCAACTGGTTGCCAACGTCAGGACCAGGCTGAAGCGGGGACTCTCTCTATTCGGGTTCTACGTGTTCAACCACGCGAAAAGCAATACCGATGGTATCGGCACCTTTCCCGCAAATCCATACAACTTCACCGGCGAATACGGTCCAGCCTCAACCGATGTGCACCACCGAGCAACAATAGGCGGGACAATTAACACCAAGTGGAATGTGGGGATCAGCCCCTTCGTGATCGTCCAGTCCGGCGCACCGTTCAACATTACCGCAGGGAGCGATCTGTATGGGACGACGCTGTTCAACGCTCGCCCCGGCATCGCCACCGATCCGAATAAACCCGGCGTTATCCAAACTCAGTACGGCCTGCTGGACCCTAATCCTTCGCCGGGGGAGCAGATATTGTCGCGCAATTTCGGACGCGGTCCGGCATTGATGCGCGTAAATCTTCGAGTGTCCAAAGCCATTGGATTCGGGTCAGAGGTCAAACGCTCCGCCGATCAGGGCCCTACCGTGGGCGGAGGAGCCGCGAGTACAGCGCAGGCCTCCGGAAGGGGTTTAGGCAGCATCATCGGTACCCCGAAGGCCGCTCGCCGCTACAATCTTGTTATCTCCATGTCGGCGCAAAACCTTCTGAATCACACCAACCCAGGACCCATCAACGGAGATATCACTTCGCCTTTGTTCGGGTCTGCCAATCAGGTCGCCGGAGGGCCCAACGGCGAGGGGTTCTTTGAAACTGCGGATAACCGCCGCCTGGAAATGCAAATGCGCTTCACCTTTTAGGCGTGCGGCTTTGTATTTCCGATCATGTTGTAACCCATCAGGCCCGGAACGAAAACGGGTCCCTCCGTCTGGAGGGACCCGTTAACGAACCGAATCAGATACACCGCGCCTTGTCTCTGGCTACAGGTAGAATTTAGCGCCCGAAAACGAGCACCCGGAAGTTTCCCTGCTTGGACCTCGCCAGCGGGTGAGGTTGTTTTTCAGTGGGAGCCGCCGGCGGATCAAAATCCGACGTGGACAGGAAAATATTGTGGGTCTTGGAATCAATCTGCATCGTCTTGGCCCCGTACTCAGTCTTGACAGTTTCGACTTCGCTGAGCTTGTTGGGTGAGTCTTCGTGATAAATGTGGACAAATCCTTCGCGCGTCGATACAAACAGCAGGCCCGTTGCAGGTTCAAAGATGTTAGCGTCCACTCCGGCAGTGATGGGGAACGACTGAATGACTTTCCCATTGTTTGCATCCATCATTACCAGGAACTGCGGGTTGCGCCCTGAAGAGAATAGCCGCCGGTTCTTTTGATCCATGGCCATGGCGACAAGCTGTCCGGCCGGTGCACCTGGCCACCGCGCCTTGATGGTGATCGCGCGGGCATCAATGGCTACCACGTCGTTTTTGTCCTCATTATTGTCGTAGATCATCCCTTTGCCATCGACGGCAGGAAACTCTACTGCTCCTATCAGGTCGAGATGCTTTATCACTGTTCCTTTCACCGGATCGATCACCGTCGTGTTGTGGCTCGATCCATTAAAGGTAAAGATGCGCTTTGACACCGGTTCATAGATCAGAGAATCCGTGTCGGGCTGGTCGGTCTTGATTTCACCGGTGACCTTCAGGGTCTTGGTATCGAAAACGACCACGTTCTGCGCTTCACCGTCAGTGATGTATCCCTTGCCAAGGCTTTTGACCACCACAACTCCGTGGCAGCGTTTCAGGCCGCCAATTTTGCCTACCACTGAGTAATCGTCGGCATTTAGGACCACGACCTCTGTGCCGTGCGATACATAGACGCGGCGAGCCTCGGAATCAACCGTGACGTAGTCGAAATATTCGACGTTGCCTGGGGCTGGGGGCAAAGAAATTGTCTTAAGCAAGTGGTACCCTGGCGCCGCCGGTTTCGGTTGCGCGTAGGTGCCCAACAGAAAACAAGCACCGAACAAGGCAAAAAACAGACCCAGTGCAAGACGACCAATGCTAGAAAGCTTCATGGAAACTCCTCCTCTATTGTAGTCTCTGCGTCACACAGCAATGCATTCGATACCGAACTCAATTCAGCCTCTGGCTCCGGACTGCTTTAAAGCAAACTTGCGCCGCAATGCGCACGAATCGGAATTTCGTCTGCCGAGACTGGCTGCGTCGCTCTTATATTCTAGAAAAGGGAAACTTCATATTTCGAGTCCGCCAACGGCACTCCGGAAAGTTATCTTCAGACACCAAAAACACCAAGTCAGCTTAAGATCAGCTTAAGAGCGAACTGAACTTGCCTCGACGTGATGGCGACCGGGGTCAGCAGCCTCCCACTCAATTAAGGCTAACACCCACTATGCTTCACCTCTCCTCACGCGAAGGGCATCCATCACCAAGTCAGCTTGAGAGCGAACTGAACTTGCCTCCCCTGGACCGTTGTCGCGGTCAATCCCCCCGACCCCAAAATGGGTGAGCCATTCGGACCGATGATCTCCGAATTCCCCAAATTTGGCGGCTGGAAATTCGCGTGATTGGCTATGTTGAAAACCTCGACACGAAATTGCGCCACGAAATTTTCCGAGATCTTCGAGATTGAGAAGTTCTTAAACAGCGAAGAATCGAGGTTAACGAGTCCCGGTCCATACAGGACGTTGCGGCCGGAGTTACCTCGGAGATTGATACACGTCGGGAAAGCGAACGTTGTATCACAATTCGCAGCATAGAAGGCAGCGGATGGAGCAATTGGCACTGCGAAGCACTGGGTCTTGATGTAGCTCGTGACATTCCCTGGATTGGTGAGCGTCTGGCATCCAGATCCGGCCAGGCGATTTGGGAAGTCATACGGGTCGCTGCTTTTCAGGCCTAACGGATCACCATCGTTCCCCAAAAGCGGTGTGATCGGCGTCCCGTCCTGAACCTTGAGAATACTCCCAAACTCCCAGCCATTTGTGACCAACGCCAGTGCTCCGGATGCGGACTTGATTCCAGGGATATTCCAGGTACCGTTGATCACCAAGACCCGGGAGATATTGAAATCGGATACCGCGCGATTAAGCTTGAGGTCGAACCAGTGGAGGCTGGAGATCGAATTTGCAAGTGTGTCGCCGGCGATCGATCCCGAGTTGTCGTCAATGCTCTTGCCCCACGTGTAAGAGCCTTGGACTTGGAACCCGTGACTCATTTTTTTCACAATCCCAATTTGGAGGGCGTCATAGGCCGAATTCCCTCCCCAATCCACGAACCGGATAGCTCCCACGTTCGGATTGATCGGCGAGCTGTGCACAGGAGTGGCCTGCGTACCGGTCGGCAGGAAGCCTGCGACGCAAGCGTGGCCTTTCCCGTCTGGCCCGCAGGGCCACAGATAGCCTGCGGAGCTTAACGTGGGAATGACGACATTGCCGTCATCGGCGCGGAACGCCTGGTGTATACCACGTGAGCCCACGTAGCCAACCACCGCCGTCAAGCTAGGCGCAAGCTGCCGCTGTATGTTGAGGTTCCATTGCATCACGTAATTGCGAGGCGGATTGGCTTCAACGTACGCGTTTTCCGCGGTTCCGGGGGGCAGGGCTTCGATAATGGGAACCGCTCCCGCAGGAAACTGTCCTTGCAACGAGACGATATTTCCACCGATGTTAGCGCCATTACTCACACTAGCAAGGTGAAAGAATGGGGACGCCCGGCCGTTCATCGTTATCGTTTGGTAGAGCATCGGAAGAACGTCAAACATGCCGAAGCCCCCTCGCACCGCGGTTTTGCCGCTCTTGAACGGGTCCCAGGAAAAACCTACTCGCGGCTCGAGGTTGCCTAGCGTTGGGTTCGAAAAGAAAGGACTACCCAGTTGGGGTGATCCAGCAGTCATGTCCCGGAGGTTCGACTGCTTTCCCCGAGTTTCTGTTGGAACAGTTGACATCTCATACCGTAGGCCCAGATTCAAGGTCAGGTTTGGACGGAAACGCCAATCATCCTGCACGTAAGTGCCGACGATAGAATGGCGCATATAACGCGGGGTTTCCAAAGTGGGAAGAACACCACGAACACGCGTGGGTTGATTGGTGAGAAAACCAGCTACAGACCCAAAGAAGAAACGCCCAAAGAAATCCCCAGTAAACGTCGTTTGATTCAGCTGGTCTCTTTCCACGCCCACGCCGAACTTTATCGTATGGAGCCCATGGGTCACGGAAGCGTCGTCATAGCCCTGAAACGCATTCCAATAGAATATATAGATCGGGGGACCCACGCCCGGACCCATTAGCGTAAGTCCGGATACCTGCGCTTGTGTCGCATTCTCATTGGGCGCCCACCCCAGAGCCGGATCCGCTGCCGCTGGGTTGAGGGCCGAGACCCCTCCGGCTGAGGTATTGTGGGTCCGGTTAAAACCAACCCGAACACTATTCACAAAACTGGGGCTGAATACATGGCTCTCTTCCAGCGCGATAATATGCCGCCGTGAGATCGCGTGTTGCAGGACATTGCCAAGCGCATCGGGCTGGGTCAACGGGGAATTATCGAAGCTATACGTCCCAAAGAGGCTGTCCTTATCCGAAATCCTTTGGTCCATTCGAATGGTGAAAAAATTCTCATTCACAACCACTTGACCCACCCTCGTGAAAAATCCCGTATTTCCAAGCCCAATGAGAGCGGATCCGGGGGTGGGCAGGGGGTCGAGGGCGATATATGCCGCCACTGCGGAATTAACCGTCACCTGACACTGGTTTGCAACAGAAGTTGCGGTGCAGCCAGATGGAAATTTGGATGGGTCTGAGAAGTTAAGGACTCCCGTCCGCGCCGCTGGAGAGAGGACCTGGTTTTTGACCGAGGTTCCCAGGGACTGCCGGATGCCTTCGAAATCGCCGAATATGAAAGTCTTGTCCTTGCGGATGGGCGCGCCGGCTGAAACGCCAAACTGGTTGCGCCGGAAGGGGGGGATTTTCGCCGGGTCAAAAAAGCTTCGGGCATCCACGGCGCTATTGCGTATGAATTCATAAACAGAGCCGTGGAACTGGTTGGTTCCCGAACGCGTAATGGCGTTCACCACGCCCCCGGAGGTCTTGCCGTACTCGGCCGAATAATTATTGGTCAAGACGGAGAACTCCTGAATAGCGTCTACTCCCAGGTTTCCGCCCAATACGCTCCCCGGGCCGCCGTTGGCATAATCGTTGATGCTAATTCCATCCACGCGGTAGTTATTTTGCTGGGGGCGGCCGCCGGAGATGCTCACCTGCGCACCGAATCCGCGGTTGGGATCCCCGAGGGCGTGGCTCTGCGCCGTAATGACTCCCGGCTGTAGATTTGTGAGGTCGGTCCAAGAACGGCCGTTGAGGGGCAACTCGCGCACGGTGGTGGCGTTTACCTGCGCGCTCAGCGTGGACGAGGTCAACTCCACGGTGGGGGCCTCGGTGTTGACTTCCACGGTTTGACTGACTTGCCCCACCTGCATGGTGATATCCAGGAGCTGTTGAGTTCCAACCGTCAGGGTAATGCCTTTTCGCACCTGCGTGCTAAATCCCGGCGCCCCAACTCTGACTTCATAGTTTCCGGGCAACAGGTTGGGGGCCGAATAAAATCCGGCGGCGTCGGTGGTGAGGTCTCGCGCCACGCCGGTGGCCACATTTTTGATGGACACATTCGCGCTGGGAATCACTGAACCGGAGGAGTCCGTCACCGTGCCGGTAAGGGACGCACCTGAAACCTGCGCATACGCCTGACCAGAACAAATAATGCTTATAACAATAAATGATATTACCGAGAGAACACACTTACCCTTTTCTATAATCACCCGAAGTAGCATGAGCAGCCTCCTAAAAAAACGTTAAGACTTCAATGAGCCCAATGGACTACTAGACCGAATACGAGACCGGATAGATGACTGGATATGTAATTCTCGGGAACCTGAAGCGGGTTGTAGCACCGGGGAGTAAAGCATGTCAAGAATGTTTTTCTACTTTGGGTTGACAGCGACTTCGTTCTAAGGTAGCGTCCCCAACTGTTTGGCAGGGCGGCAAGATGCTGAGGTACTTCGCAGTAACCCTTAAATGGCGCATTCCGAATTCACTGGCAGGAAAAATCGTTGGTTCTGCGGAGGAGAAAAAATGAGGAGAGTTCTCGCGGTATTCGTCGTAGCAAATATTTTCTTTTTGGCCGCTGCGGCTTTTGCCCAAAGCAAGCCGCCGCTGCGATTTGTGCAAGATATACCGCTGCCGGGCATCAAGAATGGTGATTTTGATCACTTCGCCGTCGACCTCCCGGGCAACCGATTATTTCTGACCGGAGAAGAACAAAATGCCGTGTTTGTGATGGACACACGCGCCAACAAGTTGATTCATACGATCCAGGGCCTGGATACGCCTCATTCGATGCTCTATCTTCCCGCGGCCATGCAGCTTTGGGTTGTCGCCGGAGGTGAAGGGAAAATCAAGATTTTTAATAGCAAGACTTATGCGTTGATCGAGAGCCTAAAAGTGACCGAAGGCGCGGACTCATCGGCCTATGATCCGGCCAAGCACCTTTTCTACGTGGTTGCCGGTGGAGAAGACGCAAAGCTGGATTATTCACTGATCAGCATTTTCAATACGACCACTCGCAAACATGTGGGGGACATCAAGGTTGACTCAAAGAATATCGAAGCAATGGCGCTGGAGAAAAATGGCCCGAGGATTTTTGCGAATATCAGGGACCGCAGCCTGGTCGGGGTCATCGACAGGGAAAGGAAGACCGTGACTTCCACGTGGACTCTGGGTGAACTCCACGGAAACACGCCGATCGCTTATGATGATGCTAACCGGCGCGTATTCGTCGTGGGCCGTAAGCCGGCAAGCCTTGTGGTCCTGGATGCGGATTCCGGCAAAATCGTTGCTACTTTACCGACTGCCGAAATGACCGACGACATGGCTTTCGATCCGGCGACCAAGCGAATTTACGCCGTCTGTAACATGTTTACCGTGGTTTATCAGCAGCACGATGCCGATCATTACGAAGAGCTCGCCAGAATTCCGACAGCTTTTCGAGCCAAGACGGCTTTCTTGTCGCCCCAGCTTAAGCGCTTTTATGTTGCTGCTCCCAACCATGAGAAGGAGATCGCCAAGGTTAAAGTTTACGAAGTTCAATAGGCGGGTCCACGGAAATTGCTTTGTTTAAGAGGTCGGCCCTTTCCATCGGTCTCGAGACCCTGGATGCCCGGGAATAATCGCGAGTGATCGACTTTTGGAGGCCACCATGTCTTGTGAATCGCGCACCAGGAAATCTGCGTTTTGTTTTCTAGCGTTTGCTGCTTTTCTGTGCAATCCCTTGTTTTTGGTCACGGCCCACGCCCAAGTGGCAGGAGCGACGCTCTCCGGCACGGTAACGGACCAATCCGGCGGAGTTGTTCCCCAAGCCGCGGTCTCCATCAAAAACGTTGCTACCGGCATCACACGGGCTAGCACGACGAGTACAGGCGGATTCTATTCGGTTCCAAATTTGTTGCCTGGACCCTATGAGATAAGAGTCTCGGCCCAGGGGTTTTCCTCCCAATTGCAAACTGGAATCAATCTGACCGTGGGCGAGCAGCAAGTACTGGACTTCACGTTGCAGGTTGGCCAGACGAGCCAAACAATCGAGGTCACCACTGAAGCTCCCAACGTGCAATTGGCCAGCTCGAGTATCAGTGCGGTCGTGAGTTCCACCACAGTACGGGAATTGCCCCTAAATGGACGGAGCTGGACAGATTTGGCAGCGCTGCAACCGGGTGTCAGCGCCATCCAAACCCAGGCGGACTTCGCGGTAGGAGGCGATCGGGGCAACCGAGGATTTGGAAATCAAATCAGTGTCGCTGGCGATCGCCCAGAACAAAACAATTACCGGCTGGATGGGGTCAGCATCAATGACTTCAACAACGCCGCTCCGGGGAGCGTATTGGGCGGCGACTTGGGTGTGGATGCCGTCCAGGAATTTTCCGTTATAACCAGCAATGTTTCCGCGGAGTACGGCAGGACCTCAGGCGGCGTGATAAACGCCATTACGAAGTCCGGGACGAATGCGTTCCATGGAAGCGCTTACGAGTTTCTCCGCAACGACGCCCTGGACGCCGCGAATTTCTTTGAGAATGCCGGCGGCATCAAGAAGGGTTCTTTCAGGCAAAATCAGTTCGGAGTGGCCGCAGGCGGTCCCGTCCGCAAGGACAAATTGTTTATCTTCGGCGATTATGAGGGGATCCGCTATTCGAAGGGAATTCCCACAACAATTTTTGTGCCATCCGATAACGCGCGCAAGGGAATACTCGCTGCGGGTGGCACACCGCCGAGCCCGTGCCCGCCCAACTCATCTTTGCTGGATCCGAGTGCAAATATTTGCGTCGACAACTCGGCCGCACAATATCTGCCTTTCTGGCCCCGCGCCACCTCTACTCCATCCGGGTCGGACACCGGAACATTCACCTTCTCCGCTCAACGGATCGTCACCGAGAACTTCTTCACAATCCGGAGTGATTATAAGATTTCGGACAAGGATAGCCTCGCCGCCACCTACCTGCGTGACTTCACTCCTTATAGCTCTCCCGATGGCCTCAATGCGGTGCTCATCAACTCCAAGACCAATCGTCAGATCGTGAGCCTGGAAGAGACGCACACGTTCGGCCCCACACTAGTGAATTCCGCTCGGGTGGGATTTAACCGCGAGTGGGAGCTGAATAATAAGGGTGTGGCAGCCATCAACTCCCTGGCCAACCAATCCTCTCTGGCTGCCATACCCGGGCAATTCGCCGCCCACGTGGACGCGCAAGCGGGAGGGATCACACTGTTCAATGGCGGTGTGAACGGGAATTCCAATTTTATCTATGCCTGGAACTCATTCCAGGGATATGACGACGCCTTTTGGACGCACGGAACCCACTCCGTAAAATTCGGAGGTGGGGTGGAGCGAATGCAACTGAACCGTCTCAGCCACACCGATCCCAGCGGAGTCTTCCGATTCGGCTCGCTGTCTGATTTTCTCACCAATAACCCAAGTAGATTCACAGGGGAAGTTGCAAGCTCCGTCGTGCCGCAGGGGCTGCGTCAAACCATTTTTGGCCTGTACGCCCAGGATGACTGGCGCGCTCGGCCAAACCTGACCGTAAACTTGGGGCTGCGTTGGGAGATGTCAACAGTGATCAACGACAACCACGGTGGGATAGTAAACCTGATCAACATGACTGACCTGCTGCCCCACTGCGGGAGGTTTGTCCCAACGAGTTGCACCCCTGGCGGTCCCCTATTTGGGAATTCCACTCTACGTAACTTCGAACCGCGCGTGGGATTTGCGTGGGACCCGTTCCATAACGGCAAGACGGCTGTGCGTGGAAGCTTTGGGGTCTTCGATATCCTGCCTATGGCCTACCAGTATATTGCCTCTGCCACGAAGCAGTTTCCGTTCGTCGCCTCTGGATCCATTAAGAACCCGGGGCAAGGGACATTCTACAACAACAATGGAGCATTTCTACAGATCACTCCGGCGACGGGCAATGGCGGGACTAATAAAGGCGGGAATCACATTGACCAGTACGCCCATCGCAGTTACGTCATGCAGTGGAACCTCAATGTACAGCGTGAATTGGCCAAGAACTTGACGATGATGGTGGGGTATGTAGGTTCGCGGGGTGTACACGAGCCCTTCCGGGTCGATGATGCGGATATCGTGCTCCCCACAAAGTCGACGGCAGGGTATCTCTTTCCACAAGTCGATGTCTTCGGAAACGTCTATGATCCGGTAGTCTGCAATCAGACCGATGCGAGTGCCACCCCCGATCCCTCATGCAACCCGCCTTCGAGAATCAACGAGACATTTGGCAGCATCGGTCAGCTGGCGTATGAAGGCAACTCCTATTTCCACGCCCTGGAAGTGGCAGTTCAGAAAGCGATGAGCCACGGAGTCCAGTTTCAAACCTCGTTCACCTGGGGAAAGAGTATGGACATAGGCTCGGCGGCAGGTCATGGCGACCAATTCTCGAATTCGCTCTCGAGCTTGCCTTATTACGATCTGAGAATGCTACATACTCGGTCTGACTTCGATATTAAGCGGACTTTGGTGTTCAGCGTCAGTTGGCAGGTTCCTTCCCCTAAGTCGCTTTCAGGACCCGCCGCATGGATCGCGAACGGTTGGGAGTTGGGCACGATCTTTAAGGTGAGCGATGGCGTTCCCTTTACGGCCACCTGGGCAACGGGTGGCGATCCGCAGGGCCTCCTTAACAGCGACGATTGGGCCTTTCCGAATCGACTGAACACGCCGGGTTGCGCAACGCTCACCAATCCGGGGAATCCCAACAACTACGTTAAGACCCAATGCTTTACTGTCCCTACTGCACCCGACGCCGGCTTCTGGGCAGCGAACTGCGATCCAGCGCCACCCGGCCTCGGGTACGGCTTCGACCCTCTTAATCCGGCTAATCCTGTACCTGCTAATAATGGCAACCCTCCTCCCGCCTGGCTGCCGCCGCTCGCGTGTTTCAACCTTCGAGGCACTGCCGGTCGCAACCTCTTGACTGGGCCGTCGACGACGAATCTGGATTTCTCCATTTTTAAGAATCAGTCGATCAAGAGAATTTCGGAGAGCTTCAATGTGCAGTTCCGGGCGGAATTCTTTAATGTCATGAACCATGCGAACTTCGCCGTGCCGTCAACCCCCGCCAATACGGACATGTTCGATGGGACTGGAACTCCGCTCTCGACCGCGGGTGTGCTGACCTCGACGACCACCCCAGGAAGAGAGATCCAGTTTGCGCTGAAGATTGGCTGGTAAACTTTCACGGGCTGGCCCATCGGGATTGCTAGTTCGGGCGGGGCAGGCGTCCGGCTACAGGTGAGTCTGTGAGTTTGTGTCTTGAAGTGATTGACACGAGCTACGAATTGGGCATAACTTCTTATCACGCGAAAGATTTCAAATTGCAAGGGTCGTTATGGAAGACCGTGAATTTCGCACGGCGTGGAATAAAACAGGTAGTAAGTAGGAGGACATTCTCATGGCAGATCAATTTTTTGCGCGGCGTCCGGTTTGGATAGTAGGCATCGCAATAGCCCTGCTAGCAGTGACTTTGAGCATTCCGGCGGTGCGGAGCTTGGTGCTGAAATCTCTAGGATCGCTGCGTATGCAAAAAGTGCAGGCCGTCAACATAGACCTTTCCCCGTTCGTTGACGCGAATGCCAACCCCTCGTTGCATCAGATGGTCGCGCAGATGATCTCGGACAAGGTGCAGGTGGTTCTAAACGAAAACGACCAACCGGTGTCCGATGCTGAAGCAGCCAGCAAGATTGCGGGTTTTCATGCGCAACTGCTCAGTGCGCGAAAAGATTCGCCGACTCTTATCGTAAGCGGGGAACACAAAGTAAATGTGACGGTAGATCTCGCGCGTTTGCAGGCCATCGCCAACGAGGCGGGCCACCCGGATCTGGTGTTACCCAAATCGCTGGATGGCTCTTCACTCACTGTGCAGATTCCCCGGTCCGTGAATGCCCAGTACGGGACTTGCCCGGGGCCCTCCACGGCCACCGACGCGATCGCGAGCAACATCACAGGGCCGACGCCGAGCACAACTCAGTTCAGTGATTGCGTGCGATTGCGCGAGGGCCCCAGCCCTATCGTCAACGTTCCTTCCGGGCTCGATGTCGGAAGCCTGGCGCTAATTGGACTGGAAACCGGCGGGATGACTCCCAGTCAGGCGCGTGATTTCCTGCAAACGGTGGACTGGAAATCCACCCTCACCATGTCCGTGCCTCGCTTCTTGCGATCTTACCAAGAGGTAAAGATTGCAGGAACAAAGGGGACGCTTCTGAGCATGGCTGGACGGCGCGGACCCGGCTACACGCTCATCTGGGCCAAAAATGGAATCGCCTATACACTGACAGGCTTTGGAGATTCCAGCCAGGCTGTTGGGCTTGCCGATTCCATCAAGTAGGGCGAGGAGTATCCACTGACTGAGTCGAGCAGCCTCGCCATTCAAACTCAGGATTTGCGCAAGGTCTTCGGAGGGAAGGTTGCGGTGCGCAACCTCTCGCTGAAGGTGCGTCGCGGCGAGATCTTTGGATTCCTGGGGCCGAATGGAGCAGGCAAGAGCACTTCGATCAAGATGCTCCTGGGACTGGTAAAACCGACCAGCGGGGAAGCACTCGTGCTGGGCGCATCTCCGGGCGATGTGGATGTGAGGCGAAAGATCGGCTTCCTCCCGGAGGATTTCCGATTTTATGAATGGCTGACGGCCGCCGAACTCCTCGAACTGCACGGACGGCTGTCCGGGGTTCCCGAAAACAAGCTTCGCGACCGCGTTCCGGCCATGATCGACCTGGTTGGTTTGACGCCCCACCGCGACAAACGCCTGCAGAACTTCTCGAAGGGCATGCTTCAGCGCATTGGGTTGGCTCAAGCATTGATTCATGAGCCTGAATTGATCTTCCTCGACGAGCCGACATCCGGGCTCGATCCCCTCGGCCGGCGTATGGTCCGCGATATCATTCGCACACAGCGCAATCGCGGCGCGACGGTCTTCTTGAATTCACATCTGCTCAGTGAAATCGAAATTACCTGCGATGAAGTCGTATTTATCCGCGAGGGCGAGGTAGTCATCAGCCGCGATCTGCGCACCATGCACGAAGATGAAGTTAGCGTCGTGGTGCGCGGACATAGGTTGACACAGGAAAGCATTGCGGGACTCGCGCCTTGGACCACCTCCACTCATTTCGAGGCGGACCAGCTTACCATCGCGGCGCGTTCGCGAGATCTTCTCCCCGAAATCCTGCGCCATCTGGTGGCAACAGGGGCCGACGTCTACCAGTTCACGCCCCAACGAATGTCTTTGGAAGAGTTGTTTGTCACATTCATGGGTGAAGATCGAGGGTTGTGATGGGCATCTGGATCATGGCCGGAATTACGTTTCGCGAGGCGGCCCGCAAGAAAATCCTTTGGACCGCGTTCCTTGCCGGAATGGGTTTCCTACTCGTGTTTGGCGTCGGCTTGCATTATCAGGTTGGTGATTTCCAGAGGAGCACGGTGCCGCCATTTTTGCGATACCAGGTCCTGGACAGCATGCTCATGATCGGGCTCTACACCGTGGACTTGCTTGCAGTCGTGATGACCACGCTGACGTCGGTCGACACGATCTCGGGCGAAATCACTTCCGGCACCATTCACGCTATCGCGACAAAGCCGATTGCCCGATGGGAAATTCTGATTGGCAAGTGGATGGGATTCGTAGGTATGGTTGCCGCTTATGTGGCCATCATGTTCTGCGGAACAATCGCGGAGGGATATTGGATCGGAGGTGTGGTCACGCAGCATCCGGTCCACGGCCTGCTCTTGATCTTTCTGGAGTGCATCCTCGCGCTGTCGGTCACGTTCATGTTTGGCACCTGGTTTTCCACGCTCACGAACGGAGTCATCGTCCTGGGCCTGCTCGGATTCGCTTTCATGGGCGGGTGGCTGGAACAGTTGAGCGGATTCACCGAGGGCTCGCGCTTGGTCATGTTGGGCATTGTATCGAGCCTCATCATGCCGAGCGAAGCCGTCTGGCGCCGCGCGGCCTTCGAGATGGAGTCGCCCCTCGCCGGCTCCCTGCAATTCTCACCGTTTGCGGATATTTCCGTACCAAGCATCGCCATGATCGGTTACACGTGCGTCTACCTGTTCGTGGCCCTAGCCATCGCCATCTATCACTTCCACCAGCGCGACTTGTAAAAGGCAGCACTCGTTGCCTGGCTTCAGAAATGTAATCGGTATTTTTTGACACCGATGAAAAACCTGAAGGCGTGATCAAGATTAAAGCCAAAAGTGAAATCCTTCGCGGCCTCACTGAACATTTCACCTCTACTTTGCTTTGTCTGAGCAGCCGATTTCACTTGACATGCTTTCCCATCGAGTGATACAAGCCCGACCATACTGGCTGGCTACTAAGTAGATATTGATTGCCCTATAGAATTGTTCTTATCGCGATGGTCATCTAGGGATTTGGCCGTAGGGGCTCTGAAGCGCTTCAAGAGGAGGTTTTCATGGCGGTCCGTGTATTTTCATTAAAGGTTAATGCAATTCTGACCCTGTTCATATTATTGGCCATCAGTATTCTTGGGGCCGGTCAGGCATACGCGCAGGTTTCAGGAGCAACGCTTACCGGCACAGTGATGGACTCTTCCGGAGCGGTTATCCCGAACGCTCAAGTCACCATCACAGACGTGGCCACCGGAGTGACGCATACCGTTTCGTCAAGCAACGCCGGACTCTACACAGCCCCCAACCTGTTGCCTGGGAGCTACGAGGTCAAAGTTACGGCGCCCGGTTTTAGAACGCAATTGCAGAAAGGGATCATTCTGACGGTAGGGGCCCAACAGCAGCTTGATGTCGCGATGCAGGTCGGACAAGTTAGTCAAACGGTGGAAGTCACCACGGAAGCGCCCAATGTGCAGCTAACCTCCTCCACGTTGAGCGCGACGGTAAACTCCACAACAGTGCGTGAATTGCCATTGAATGGGCGCTCCTGGACCGACCTTGCTAGTCTCCAGCCTGGAGTCGTTTCGGCAGATACCCACGCTGCCGTGGATGTGAATCGCGGTTTCGGTTCGCAATTGAGCATTTCCGGCGCGCGTCCCCAGCAGAACAATTACCGGCTGGACGGCATCAGCATCAACGATTACTCCAACGGCGGTCCGGGGAGTGTGATCGGTCAAAACCTGGGAGTGGAAGCCATCCAGGAGTTTAGCGTCCTGACCAGCAACTATTCGGCGGAGTACGGGAAGACCTCTGGTGGAGTGGTGAACGCTATATCGCGCTCCGGCACAAACCAGTTCCACGGTTCCGCATATGAGTTCCTGCGCAATAGCGCGCTGGATGCCCGGAACTTTTTCGATGGGCCTACTGTTCCACCGTTCAAGCGCAACCAGTTCGGAGCGTCGGCGGGCGGACGGATTCGCAAGGACCGGACCTTCGTTTTTGGTGATTACGAGGGAATACGGCAATCCCTGGGAACGACGCAGACTGCCAACGTGCCGTCCGCGGCAGCACGGCAGGGGATCCTCTTCGACTCAGACGGTAACCTTACCGACCAACACGGCTGTTCCTTCCAAGGGTTTCCCACAGTAACCGGTCTCTGCCCCAAAAGTGGCACTGCTGTTGTCCCATGGTCGGGCCCGTGCCCTGCGAATTCGACACTCCTTTCCCCTGCAGCGGGTTTTTGCGTCGATGATAAGGTCGCGAAGTATCTGCCATTTTTTAATTTGCCCAATTTTGGCGTGCCTGGTAATACGGGAAAGTACAGGTTTGTACGGCAACAAGCTGTAAGCGAAAATTATTTCACCGCTCGAGTCGACCAGAAAATTTCGGAGAAGGACAGCCTCTTTGGCACCTATGTGTACGACTACTCTCCCTTGTCACAGCCTGACTTACTCAACAATATCCTGCAGCAATCCATCGCCAGGCGGCAAATTGCCGCCTTCGAGGAAAACCATATTTTCAGTCCGACTTTTGTCAACAGTTTCCGGGTGGGCTACAACCGGGATCATGCGAATGCCCTTCAGGCAGTCAAAGCCATCAATCCGGTGGCAGCGGACACTACGCAAGGGTGGGCGCCGGGATACACCCCGCCCCGAATAGTTACATCGGGGGTTAACACTACTCCCGGTGTTAGTCCTCCCACATTTTCCTATGTTTGGGATGCATATCAGGTTTATGACGACGCTTTTCTGACCAAAGGCCTCCATTCCCTGAAGTTCGGCGTGGGCGTTGAACGGGACCACCTCAACGAAACCACGGCCACAGGCGACTACCTGGGTACTTTTCGCTTTGGGTCGCTGACTAAGTTGCTCACCAACAATCCTAAGAGTGTTGTCGGCTCTGTGCCTGGTTTGATCACTCCCCGATATATGCGTATATCCATCATCGGCGCCTATATTCAAGACGATTGGCGCTTCCGCCCGAGCCTGACATTGAACTTGGGACTCCGCTGGGAGATGTCCACGGTCCCGACGGAGACGAAAGGAAGGCTCACCAACCTTCCTACTTTGGACGCTGCGCAACCCAATCTTGGCGACCCTTACTTCTCGAACCCCACGCTCCATAATTTCGAACCGCGTATCGGTTTTGCCTGGGACCCTTTCAGGAACGGCAAGACGGCTGTGCGCGGGGGCTTCGGAATGTTTGACGTACTACCAATGCTCTATACGACGGTCACTTTGAATGGGCGCGGGGCCCCATTCTTTGCGCTCGCCAGTTCGGTACCTGCTCATCCACTGCTTCAAGGGTCATTTCCCGATGGAGCGCTTCCATTTATTCAAAGTACGGGCTCCGTCCCCCCCCTGGAATACGCCTTCGTTGAGCATCACCCACACCGTAATTACGTGATGCAATGGAACCTCAACGTGCAGCGTCAGCTCGCCTCTAACCTCACGGCTGTGGTTGGGTATGTCGGCTCGCATGGTGTTCACCAGGCGTTCCGCGCCGATGACGCCAATATCGTCCTCCCAACGCTGACCTCGGCGGGCTACGTTGGGCCCGTGGTGAATGCCACCCTCATCAATCCAAACTCTAATGTGGGTGGCGTCCGCTTCCTGAATTGGCCAGGAAACTCCTCTTACAACGCACTACAAATAGGAGTTATGAAAAAAATGAGCCATGGCTTGCAAGTCCAGGGGTCCTATACCTGGGGAAAGAGCACCGACGACAACTCAGGGGTGATTGCCGGCGATACATTTGGAAATGGAATCGGCAGCCTCCCATGGTTCGACATGAAGCTGAACCATGCCTTGTCCGATTACAATGTCGGCCGGGTCCTGGTGATCAACGGAAGCTGGGAACTCCCGACGATTAAATCCGCCCCTCGATTCGTGGGTTGGGTCGTGAACGGTTGGGAACTCGGGGGGATTCTCAAGGCCAACGATGGCCCGCCTTTCACTGCGACTTTCGGGACCTCCGGTGGCGATCCCTTGCTACTGGGCAGCACCGATCCTTGGGCCTTCCCGAACCGTCTGACGACCCCAGGGTGCAAGTCACTTGTGAATCCTGGAAATCCCGATAACTACATCAAGACCGAGTGCTTTGCAGTCCCCACAGCGCCGTCCCTCGCCTTCTACAATACTTATTGCGACGCCAGTCAGGGCAGTTTTCCGCTGTGTTTCAATCTTCGGGGGAATGCTGGTCGCAACATCTTACCTGGACCGGGCGTCTTGAACGTTGATCTCTCCCTTTTCAAGAACAACTACATTAAGAAGATCTCGGAAAACTTCAACGTGCAGTTCCGGGCCGAAATTTTCAACATTCTCAATCACGCCAACTTTGGGACGCCCGTAGTGCCCGACAATACGGATATTTTCGACGAAACGGGGGCCCCGCAGAACCCCCCCGACAACGGCTCGGCGGGCGTGTTATCCTCCACAACAACCCAAGCGAGGGAAATCCAATTTGCGATTAAGGTGATCTGGTAATAGAAGAGCAATCGCGAACAACTCGGCAAACGCGCCTCACGACGAGGCCTTCTTCGCGCGCGCTTTCAAGATACTGTAGCGGATTAACCGGCTCTCGTGCCAAAAGGTTAGTCATGGCAATCATGGGTTTGTTAGGAAAGTTGGTGGATACCGCTTTAAATGGGAAACATGTAAAAGTCGCCGGTTATACGATGGCTCACGATTTGTGGATTTGGAATTCAACCAGAACGCCGCATCGCCCCAGTGGGATCGAGGCGTTCAAATGTTTTTTTAATTCTATTCGGGGGTGACTGATGAACCGTAAATTGTTTGTAGGACTACTTCTCGCCATATTGGGAACTGTGACTCCGTTATGGGCGCAGGCGCCCCGGCAGGTCGCTATCCGCGCCGGTCACTTGTTTGACAGTAAGTCAGGAAACATGCTGACCAATCAAGTGGTGTTGATTGATGGCGAAAGAATTACCGACGTTGGCGCGGCTGACCGCCTTCAGATTCCGTCGGGAGCTCAGGTGATTGACCTGAGCCAAGCAACGGTACTGCCCGGCTTGATCGACGCACATACGCATGTTTATAGCAGCCTCAGTTCTGGAGCCCGCGTGAACATGTCAAAGGAAGCTTGGACACTGATGGCCATGGGGAACGCGCTAGTAACCCTTCGGGCGGGCTTCACAACGGCGCGTGATATGGGAACCCACGGCGAAGGCTATGGCGACGTCGACCTGCGCAACGCTATCAACCGCGGCATCTTCGACGGTCCCAGAATGCAAGTTTCGACCAGGGGAATCGGTGCGTCGGGCTCGGATTATATAGGGACTCCCGAATCCACGATAACAGGGGGAAATCAAACAATTCGCGGTGTGGACCAAGCGCGCGAGGTCGTTCGCGAGCAGATTCGTTACGGAGCTGATTGGATCAAGGTGTTCCCAACCGCGGGCTATTCCTTCAGTCCTGACGGCGAGTTGTTCGTCGAGCCAACGTTTACGCTGGCCGAATTGCAAGCGATCGTGGACGAGGCGCATCGCCATCACCGAAGTGTCGCAGCCCACTCCTACGGTGGCGAGGGGCTCCGGAATTCGGTTATAGCCGGAGTCGACTGCATCGAGCACGGGCAGGGCCTGGATGATTCAGAGATAGCCATGATGGTGCAAAAGGGAATCTACTATGACGTAACCGGTTACCGCTATACGATGCCTGAGATCGCCGAGAATGATCGCAAGAACACGGGCGGCAAGTACAGCATCATTCCTATCTTTGAGAGGAACTTTCGGAACGCCCTATCCAAAGGCGTAAAAGTAGTTTATGGCAGCGGCGTAGACGGAACCGCCGGCGATCCTCGTTCCAGCGGGCCTTACAATCATGGAACGCAGGCCTTGGACTTTATTTGGCTGGTGAATCATGGAATGACCCCCGCAGCGGCCATCCAGTCTGCAACCGTGGTTGATGCACAGATGCTCGGCTGGCAAGATCGGATTGGATCGATTGAGAAAGGTAAGTTCGCCGATATAGTCGCCGTTTCCGGCGATCCGCTGAAGGACATCAGCGAGCTTCAGCGAATGAAATTTGTGATGAAGGGCGGAAAGGTCGTACGAAACGATTTGAAGTGACCAGACGCGGCTTATCACTAGCTTTGTAAAAATCCCTATTGTCGTGGAGGTGTTTTCTCTCCGCGACGAGTAAGCGCCTCAGCCAACTTACATTGGATCGATTTGGCCAAGCTGCGAAAAAGCTACGCTTACCATTACCAAATGAACTTCAGGGCGAACTGAATCTCCCTGGGGTCCGTCGTCGTAGTAGTCAGCAACCCAGCGGTTGAGTTGACTGCTCCAGTCCCATCAAATATGTCGTTATTGCCGTTGCCCAGATCGGGCACGTTAAAATTGGCATGGTTCAGGATGTTGAAGAACTCCGCCCGGAATTGCACGTTGAAGGTTTCCGAAATCCTCGAAATGTGGTTGTTCTTAAAGATGGAAAAATCGAGGTTCGTCAAGCCGGGTCCGTTCATGATGTTACGGCCGGCATTGCCTCGCAGGTTGAAACACTGAAGCAGAGCCGGATCACCTATGAACTGATTGCAGCCAAGTGGTGCAGCCGCATTGTAGAAGGCCGCGTTCGGTGCAGTCGGCACCGCAAAGCAGTTCGGCTTGACGTAGAGGGGACCGTTCGGGTTCTGTCTAAAATTCAGGTCAACTGGGTTGCACCCGGCGACGCGATTTGGATATGCGTAGTCGTCGCTGCTGAGCGTACCCGTGGGATCCCCACCAGTGCCAAACAGAGCGCTGAACGGGACACCATCGTTCGCTTTGAAGATGGCGCCGAGCTCCCATCCATTGGTCACGAACCCCAACGGCCCTGATGCTGACTTCACTGTTGGAAGTGTCCACATGGCGCTGATCACCAACGTCCGCCCAACATTGAAATCGGACACCGCGCGGGTGAGGTGTTTCAAGTCAAACCATTGCAAGCTGGAGATGGAGTTCGAGAACCCGTCGCCGGCGATCACCCCCGAGCTGGTGTCAATGCTCTTTGCCCAAGTGAAAGAGCCTTGCACAGTGAAGCCGTGGCTCAACTTTTTGGCGACCCCCGCCTGAAGGGCATCATAGAAGGTACTCCCTGCCCAGTTCATGTACCTGATCGAGCCGACGTTCTCGTTGATTCTCGATGGGGGATTGCATACGGTGGGGTCGGCGATACATGCAGGTGTTGGAATGTTTCCGTTGGCATCTACCTGCGGAAAGAGGTAACCCGCACTGGTGAGCGTGGGTATAACCATATCGGCATCGTCGACGCGGAACGCCTGGTGAACGCCATGCGAGCCGACGTAACCTACCGTCGCCGTCAAATCGCGGGCAAACTCCCGCTGGATGTTGAGGTTCCACTGCATCACATAGTTACGATGAGGCTTGTATTCCACCGAGGCCATTTGACTCTTTCCCACGCTTATTTTCGAAAACCCCAGGGCCGGGAAATCCCCTGGAGCCAAACAAGGAGGAGTTCCGCATGCATTTACATTCCCTATATTGAAGAACGGATATGTCTGGCCGTTCAGGGTCAAAAACTGGTAGAGCATTGGCAGCGAATCAAAAATCCCGAATCCTCCACGTACCGCTGTCTTGCCGTCATGGAAGGGGTCCCAGGCAAATCCCACCCGGGGTGCGAAGTTGCGAAGCGTGGGGTTCAGAAAGAAGGGGCCGGTGGCGACGCAGGCCGGGTCAAGCGTTCCGCAGTGGGGTTGTGCATCAGTAAGATTGTAAAGATTGGAAAGCTTACCGTGAGCTTCTGTCGGAACGGTGGACATTTCGTAGCGCAACCCCAGGTTCAGCGTCAAGCTGGGGCGGATGTGCCAATCGTCCTGGATGTAGGCCCCAACGATGGAATTGCGCATTCCCCGCCCCGTCAGCAATGCCGGCTGGGTTGCCCGCAGCCGCTTCGCCTGGTTGGTGAGGAGGGCATTCATCGAGCCAAAGGCGAACAAGCCGTTCTGCTCGCTGAACGTGGTTTGATTGTCCTGATCCCGCTCGAAACTGAAGCCAAATTTTAGAGAATGGAGTCCTTTGGTTAGGAAGGCATCGTCATAAACCTGATACGAATTCCATCGGTAAAGGTATTGCGGCGCGCCATTCACGCCACCTTCCATGAATGTTATGCCATCAGGGCACTGGCAGCCGGGCGCGAAGTGCCCCGGCACGGTTCCGATGGAGGGATTCTCTGCCAGGGGATTAAGGGCCTTTATGGGCTTGTTGTTGTTGACAAAATCGCGGTTATAGCCCAATCGAATGGTATTAACAAAGCCAGGATTGAACGTGTGGGTTTCCTCAATGGCGAGAATCTGCCGCTTGGTGATTGCCCCCAGCATAACGACGCCGAGCGGCTCGTCCGATGTGAAGGGTGTCCGGTCAAACATGTACGTGCCGAAGATGCTGTCCTTGTCCGAGAAATGGTGGTCGATTCGGGCGGTGAAGTAATCTTCCCTGACGACTCGGTGCCCTGTAAAGTTGAAGGCTGCAACATCACCATTGCCGATCGGCGCCCCATTGGGCAGCGGATACAGACCGAGATAGGGCAAGACCGATTGGTCTATGCCAGTTGTAGGGTCCGGATTTGGAACAGTAGAGTAACCTGAGTAGTCAAGCGGATGAGGAGCGCATCCCCCGGGCCCGGACTGAGCTATCGAGCACAAAACAGCGGTCGTCGGCGTCTTACCATCTGCCTGGAGGCCGCGCGCCGCTAGAGACGGTACAACATCTCCCCGGCCAACGCCCTTGGCTTGGCGTATTCCCTCGTAAGCGCCGAAGAAGAACGTGCGGTCACTGCGAATCGGCCCACCCGCCGAGGCACCGAATTGGTTCCGACGGAAGGCCGGAATCTTGGCTGGATCGAAGAAGTTGCGCGCATCCAGCGCGTTGTTCCGCAGGAACTCGAACGCGCTCCCGTGAAACTGATTTGTTCCCGCGCGGGAAATGGCGTTTACGACGCCACCAGAGGTCTTTCCATATTCGGCAGAGTAGGTGCTCGTCAGGACGGAAAACTCCTCCACGGCGTCCACGCCGAGATTGCCGCCCAGGACGCTGCCCGGACCGCCGTTTGCGTAGTCGTTGATGCTGATCCCATCGAGGCGGTAATTATTCTGTTGAGGGCGGGATCCGGAGATCGTCAACTGCGCTCCAAAGCCACGGTTTCCTCGTCCGCTGTCTCCAAATTGCACTTGCGTCTCAATCCCGGAAACACCCGGCTGCAGATTTGCCAGGTCGGTCCAACTGCGGCCGTTGAGCGGCAACCCCACAACCGTGGACGCCTCCACGACGGCACTTAGGGTCGAAGAAGCAAGCTGCACCCCCATAGCTTCGGTTGTGACCACAACCTTTTGGCTAATCTGCCCGACGTGCATGGTTAGATTCAATACTTGTTGGGCACCTACCGTCAAAGTGATCCCGCCCAGCACCTCAGTGGTAAATCCCTGCGCTGAGACAGTAACTTCATAAGTTCCCGGCAAGAGATTCGGTCCGGTGTAAAAACCGGAGGCGTCGGTGGTAATGACCCGGGTTACGCCGGTTGCAGGATTTGTGATGGACACCTGCACATTCGGTACGGCCGACCCGGAAGGATCCATCACTGTGCCGGAGAGCGTCGCTCCTGTAACCTGAGCATACGCATGACCGGCCCCCAAAATACTGATGACCAAAAGGATGAAAAGAGGCACAAGAGCACTAGCCTTGCTTGAAAACGCGCCGACTCGCATCGAGGTCTCCTCTTGAGGGACTTCTGGGCCTGTACAACCAGGTCCTAAAAGCCGATTCTCATTGAACTTTGTACTCTAGGATAGCGGTGTCCACATTGCCGTGTTGCGGCACAGCGACAAAATACCGGCTCAGTTCAGGCACCAGAAGTCCCGGCTTCGCCGGCGACCCAATCGGAGTTGTTCCCAGAGACCGGTAATGGTCAGGATCAATCTCTTCGAAAACGTCGATTGCGCCAGTATTCGCCTCGGAGTAGATGCGTTTGGTAGGGGGATCAAAGACCATGCCGTCGATGCCTTTGGTAAGCGGGAAACTGGTGATTTCCTTTCCAGACGTTGAATCGAGCACCACCATGACTTCGCTGCGGCAACCCACAAACAGGCGATGATTGGATTCATCCATCGCCAATCCGACCGGGAGTGTTCCAAGTGTGAGGGGCCAGCTGGTAAGGACGGTGCGCTTTTGGCGGTCAAGCACCTCGATTCGATTCTTCTCCCGGTTAACAACAAAGAGCCTCGAGCTCGATTTCTCGAGCCGCATTTCTTCCATCGTTCCACCTTCGATCCGAATGTCCGCGAGGTGTTCACCTTTATCGGTATCCACGACGGAGATCAAAGAGTAGTCAAGCTTCGCGTTCTCTCCACCGGTGATAACGTAGAGATAGCGGGTGGCCGGGTCGTAGAGAATGCCGTCCGGTTCGAGGAGCGGTCTGACAGCCTTGACCAGCTCGTAGTTATCCCCTCTGAATATTTTTACCGATCCATCGGGCCCGTCGGTGACGAAGATCTCATTTAGGTCTTCGCGATAAAGCACGGCATGCGCTTTTGCAATACCGGGGATGCTGTGAATCAACTTGCCCGTATTCAAGTCGTAGACTTCAACCGTCTTGTGGTCAAGAGGGGTAACAAATAGCCGACGGCCTTTCAAATCGATCCCAAAAGAGTCGAAACGTCCTGTAATGCCCGGCATTGGAATCGTCCGTACGAGTTCCAGTGATGAGGCTGGTCTAGAGCTGACTTTGATCGCGAACACCAGAAGGACTATCAGCAAGATTGCATAGCTTTTCTTCATCATTAATATTCTCCAGTTCGCTTTTTGTCCGTCAATAAAGCCCCGGTGCTTACACGCGACATTCTTGGTTATTGTCGCTGATCTCCTTGCCTAGATTACCAAACTAACTTCAAAGCGAATTGAATTTCCCTGGCTGCAATCGACGTGGAGGTCAGCAACCCTCTGCCGGAAACTGGACCTCCAGTTGAATCGCAGATCGTAATATTGCCGGGAGTGACCGGCGCCGCAAAAGTCGCTTGGTGAAGTGAGCGTGCCGAAGAATTCAGAATCGATTTTGTGCCCCCCGGTCAGGCGTTTCAGCCCTTTTCAGTCGTGGCGTTTTCGATCTCCACATATTTCGGGAGGCCGCATACTTCCTGAACATCTTTTTCAATTGGAGCGAAAGTGTTGTAGCTCATCGCCGGACTGCCGTTTTTCTTTAGGTACGCCAATTCTTCATGGATGGCCTTGAAAGCGGCGAAGATTGGCCCGGCGACGTAGTTAATCAGCTTATAACCTCCCTTGGCGCCCCCCAACGATTCCAGTTCCTTGAGGGAGAACACAGGAGCTTCCCCTGGTCTGCCGGCGCTGTGAGTCCAGTTGAGAGGTCCGTGAATTTCGTGCGGAAGCTGTTTGACCTGCTCGCCGGTGGTGACGTGGGAAGGCATGATCATGTCAGCGCCCGCTTCCAGAAGAAGATTCGATCGGCGAACGCCCTCGGCAAAGCTGACTGTTCGAAACGCATCGGTCCGCCCAACGATGACAAAGTCCGGATCACGGCGCGCCTCCACCGCGTAGCGCATCTTTGCGAGCATTTCTTCGGCTGCAATTGTATGCTCCTTGCCGGTGTGGTAGTGGAATCGCTTCGGATAGAATTGATCCTCCAGATGGATGCCGGCAGCCCCCGCATTCTCGAGCAGGCGAACAGTGCGCATCATGTGGGCGGGCTCCCCGAACCCCGCGCCTACGTCCACGACGACAGGGATATTCACAACGCTAGTGATACGCCGCGTGGCCGCGGCCATGTCTTCCAGGCACAGGTTTGGCTCCATCACGCCGGAAGCATACCCGAGTGCGCTGCCGGGCAGGTCCAGGGCCTCAAATCCGAGTGATTCAGCGATTCTCGCCGATATCGGGTCATAAATGCCGGGTGCGGCGACGATTCCGGGTCTGTTGATCATCTCCCGTAATCGGGTCGTCATTCGTTTTACCGATGGGCGTGGCTGATCCGCGCCAAGCGAAGCCGATTGCGCCACCAGACCACCCGCCACTCCCACGCCTAAGGTCTTCCCAAAGCTCCTGCGCGATATAGTTGTCTTCACGTTTTTCCTCCGCGAGGCCTATGCGCCTCAGCCGACTTACCCACTCGATCTATATTTGTGCGGTCGTGATGAAGCTTGTTACCAAATGAACTTCAATGCGAACTGAATTTCGCGTGATGTAGTGACGGTTGATGACAGCACGCCTGCGCTGCCACTCAGCGTCCCGTCTGAACCGAATATGTCGGTATTGTCGGGCATTACCGGCGGACCAAAATTAGGGTGGTTGAGAATGTTAAAAATCTCTGCTCTGAACTGAATATTGAAGTTTTCCGAAATCTGCTTAATGTAGTTGTTCTTGAAAAGCGAGAAATCCACATTAAAAAGGCCCGGCGAGGTGAGGATATTGCGGCCCGCATTGCCTCTCAAGTTAAAGCATTGTGGGAATGTAGCCGGCACTGGAGGTGCCGTCGGGTCGCTCGACTGGATGCTTGGTGGGAATGGGTCGCAGTTCGCGGTCCAGAATGCCATATTCGGTGCTGATGGGACGCTAAAACATTCCGTTTTAATGTAGTTGTCGGGTTTGCCTGGATTCACGAGCGATTTGCAGCCCGGGGTAGCCAAGCGGTCGGGATAGGCCCAGTCATCGCTGCTGCCGATTCCCACGGGGTCTCCACCGGTGCCGAACGTCGGCGTAAATGGCACGCCGTCGGATACCTTGAAGATCCCGCCCAATTGCCATCCGTTGACCAGTCTGCCCAACGCAGCGTTTATAGATTTTGCCTCAGGAAGCTCCCAACTAGCGTTGAATACGAGCGTTCGCCCGATGTTGAAGTCCGACACACTGCGGGTGAGGCTCTTGTCAAACCAGGTAAGGCTGGACATGGAGTTCGAGAATTGGTCCGCGTATCCAGTCCCGGAACTGTTGTCAATGGTCTTACCGAAAGTGAACGAAGTTTGAAACTGGACTCCGTGGCTCATTTTCTTGGTCACTCCGGCCTCGAGGGCGTGAAAGAGGGAGTCACCGGCATAGAATATGCCGCGGATCGAACCGAAATTTGGATTGATAACGTCTGCACTGCCGATTGGATTCGGCCACAGATATCCGGCAGAGGTTTTCGTGGGCATGACGATATCAATATCGTCGATACGCAGGGGCATGTGAACACCGTGCGCCCCAACATACCCGACCAAGGCGGTGATGCTTGGGGTAATCTGCCGCTGGATGTTCAAATTCCACTGCATTACGTAATTGCGAGGCATCTTCTGCTCTATCAGGGCGCCGCGGAGGGTTGACGGCAGCAACAACGGAGTGGCGCCAGTATAAAATCTTCCCGCCAGTCCACCTGGTGCCTTACTGTCGGTGATTGAGCCTATTTTGAAGAAGGGAGCCGCGAGGATCTCCATTCCGGTGAATTCATACATTAGCGGCAGATTGTCAAAAAGCCCAAATCCGCCACGAACCGCTGTCTTACCGTTGTGGAACGGGTCCCACGCAAACCCCACACGCGGCTGGAAGTCTCGATGCGTAGGGTTCGAATAGAGAGGCCCGGCACTCGCGCAACCCGAGACCTGCACTCCGCAGATGGGCAGCGGAGAGGTAATAGTGGCAAGGGAGGAAAGCTGGTTTTTAAGTTCCTTTTCCACAGTAACTGTCTCATAGCGCACACCGAGGTTCAGTGTCAGGTTAGGCAGCACCCGCCAATCATCCTGGATATAGGCGCCGAATAGGGTTTGACGGTAGCCGCGCGTACGCAGCGTTTCTGCAAGTCCGGAGTTGAATTTGTTCGGATGGTTGGTGAGGAAGGATTGAAAACTTCCAAAGATAAACAGTCCATTTGGATTGGACAGACCCAGGGCATTGTTTTGCATGCGCTCGACGCCGCCGCCGAACTTAATCGAGTGAGCTCCGTGCGTGAAGAAAGCATCGTCGTAGCCCTGAAACGAGTTCCACCTGTAGAAATAAGTCGGGTTACCGTCCATCCCGCCGGTGAAGAGCGGAAGGCCGCCGATTTGCACCTGAGATGCGTACCTTCCGGTGTTGGCGCCCAGAGTCAGATCACTTGCTGCTGGATTGATCGGACTCACGCTGTAGTCAACGTTGGCTTTTTGCCGGTTATAGCCGCCTCGAATTGAGTTAACCAGTGTGGGCTTGAATACATGGGTCCACTCGATAACGTCGGTTTGATCCAGCGACAAATTACCCAGCAGGACATTGTTGAGGCCGTCGGCCGTTGAAAAAGGAGTTTTGTCCCACAGGATCGTTCCGGATATACTGTCTTTATCCGAGAACTTGTGGTCTATCTTGCCCGTCACGAAATTTTCCGTGACCTTCTGGCTCTGGGCAAAAGTAAAGAAACCCGCGTCCCCGCCATTTATCAACGCGCCTGTGTTCGGCAGAGGGTAAAACGTCAGATATTTTACAGCTGAGTCGTCCACGCACACCGCTGCTTGAGTGGACAGCCAGTGTCCAGTAGCCCCGTTCGGTTCCGCGCACGCTGTTCCCACTGTCTGGTTCGCCGCAGCTTGACCACTTAGGATTCCCAGCCGGGCATTAGGAGAGGGCACGGTAGCACGTACCGAGACTCCTTTGGATTGCCGTATTCCCTCATAATCGGCAAAGAAAAACGTGCGCCCCTTCAGAATCGGGCCACCTATCGATGCGCCAAACTGGTTGCGCTTAAATGGCGGCGGAGCATTGCCGATGTCGAAAAAGTTTCGAGCGTCCAGGGCACTATTGCGCAGAAATTCGTAGGCGGTCCCGTGGATCTGGTTGGTTCCGGATTTTGTAATGGCGTTTATTACGCCGCCAGCCGTTCTGCCGTACTCCGCAGAATAATTGGTGGTCAGCACCGAAAATTCCTGAACCGCATCAACTCCCAGCTGGCCACCGAGCACACTGCCCGGACCGGAGTTGGAATAGCCATTCATGCTCAGTCCGTCTAGCCTGTAGTTGTTCATCTGCGGACGAGCGCCGGTGATGGCAATCTGCGATCCGAAGCCCCGATTGCCCCGGTCGGCGCCGACAGTGAAGGTCGGTTGGGTCTCAATCGAGGTCACGCCCGGCTGGAGTGCAGCCAAGTCCGTCCAACTTCGTCCATTGAGAGGCAACTCTCGCACCGTGGTCGAGTTCACTTCGGCGCTTATAGCCGACGAGACCAATTCGACTTGCGGGGCCTCTTCCGTGACCTGCACCGATTGCGTGATCTGCCCAATGTGCATCCCGATGTCCAGGATCTGCTGAGCGCCCACAGTCAGAGTGACGCCCTTCCGAGTCTCGGTGGCAAACCCCGTTGCCGTGACAATAACCTCATAGACTCCCGGTGAGAGGTTCGGGGCGATGTAGAATCCCGCACTATCCGTCGTGACCTTACGCGTCACAGTGGTCGCCACCGCGGTGATGGAAACGTCGGCCTTGGGAATCCCGGCGTGGGAAGCATCGGTAATGGTTCCGGAGAGCGTCGCTCCTGCAACCTGCGCATACGCATGACCGGCCCCAACAATATTAATGGCCAAAAGGATGAAAAGGGACACAACAACGTTGGTCTTTACTGGAAACGAGCCAACTCGCATCGAAGCCTCCTCTTGAGATACTTCTGAGCCTGTACAACCAAGACTCAAAACGACCGCCTACGATAAGCAAAATCCTACGCTAAGAATATGAAATGACTAATGAACAGCCTGAGAATCTCTCCGGGCTTGTAGCACTGGACGGGAAACCATGTCAAGAAAAATCATTTGTTTTCTTCGCAAGCGATGAGGGCTGCCAAGTCAATTTGACATGGTCGCATGCTCCATGTTCGCGGTTTCGCCGGTGCAGACTTGACCTTAGGGCTCGTAAACTAGTACTTCCGCGTCGCGGGTTCCATCCTGCGGGACCGAGATATACAGGCGGTTGAATTGCGGCACCCATATTGACGGCTGGGAATTAGGTTCGCTTGGAAGTTTTACCATCGGCGTGTAACTGTCAGCGCCTTTCTGGTCATAAACAGCGATAAAGCCACTGCCCGTGACGTAAATGCGCTTTCGAGCCGCGTCGTACCACACGCCGTCAATGCTGGGAACACTTTCGAGCTGCGTAATTTGCTTGCCCGACTCCGTGTCAAAGACCATCAGCATCGGCGGTTTGCGAGTACCAAGGAAAAGACGATGACTACTTTCATCCAGCGCCAGAGGGCCATAGTTCTCAGCCCCTGTGACTGGCCAGGTCGCAATCTGTTCACGCTTTTTTCGGTCGATTACCCCGAGTTTAGTCGCCCCATTGAGGTTCACGAAAATTCGCGGCCCCGGCTTGTCGAAGGTAACCCCCCCGGGCCGAGCGTCAGTCTTAATATCTCCGATATGTTTATTGTTTGAGGTATCGATCATCGCCAGCGCGCCGGAATTTCTATCACCGAGTCCGACGTAAAGATATTTCGTATCGGGATCGTACCCCATTTGGTTGGCATCAGGACCCAGCGGCAAGCTGTCAATCAATTCGAACGTGTCGCCGCGGAAAATCTTGCAGGTGCCATCAGTGCCATTGGAAACAAACAGCCTGTTGAAGTCAGCGGAATAGAATGTACCTTGGGGCCTGCTCTGCCCGGGGATACTGGAGACCCGTTTGCCCGCCTTGAGGTCGATTACCTCTACCGTATTTTGATTTTCGCCATTGGCGGGAATGAATAACCGATTGCCCTGAATATCCACAGTGATGTGGTCGAATCGTCCTTGCACGCCGGGCATAGAGATTTTCTGAGCCAACTTCAGCGGTGGGTTGTCCTGTGCATTGACGTTGGGCACCAGGGAAAATGCTAGAAGACCCATAACCAAAAAGCTGCATGTTCGATTTTTCATGGCTCCCTCGAATAAACGCAGAATAGACGAACCGGCCTGTCTAAATTTACCCGTATTTCGTATTATTATGAGAAGTGTATCTATCACGATTGCAAAGGAAAGTCCACCGAGTGCCCGGTAATGGATGCATGAGTGGACTCGCCTGTAAAACAGGTTTACAGGACTAATCATGAGGCCAGCGGAATTCCGAAAAGCAGGTTCGCGTTCCAGCTGTCTCCGCTTACTTGTTTTGATTTCACTTGCGGGCGTGGGAGCATCGGCAGCGTCTATCCCCCACGGCACGGTCGACCTGGTCGCCGAGGATCAATGGATCGCGCCGGGGCACCAGTGTTATCTCGGAATAAATTTTCACTTTGAAAAGGGCTGGCACACCTATTGGATTAATCCAGGCGATTCAGGCCAGCCGCCACACGCCGAATGGCTTTTGCCGGCGGGTCTCACCGCCGGAGAGATTGAATGGCCGGCGCCCCGGCGATTCGGCGCGTCCACCATCGCCGATTTTGGTTATGATGAGGCGGCGACGTTACTCGTGCCTATTCGCGCGGCCGCTTCACTGCAGCCAAATCAGCCGGCGCAGCTTGGCGCAGAGGTGTTTGTGCTGGTCTGCAGAGAAATATGCATCCCTGGCAAGGCTCATATTTCACTCTCGCTTCAAATCAAATCGATGCCGCCTAAGCCGGACGGGTCGACTCGCGAGCTGTTTACTGCCGCGCGCAAATCCTTGCCGCGGGCGGCGCCAGGTGACTGGGCAATTAGTGCCATCGACGCGAACGATTCTTTTATGCTGATAGTAAATTCTGGCCGGGAGATCACCCATGCGGCTTTTTTCCCTCTTGAGGAATCTCAGATAGATAACTCGGCGCCACAAAAACTTAAGCCGGCAGCAACCGGCTTCCGCCTCACGCTGCGGAAGTCGGATCAACTTCTTAAACCGATCAAGAGGCTTAAAGGGGTTCTCGAAGTCTCTGCAAATCAGAACTATGTGATTGACACAGCAGTGCGGAGCACGGGCTCGGCGAAACAGATGAAATAATCTATTCTGGCTACACAGGAGGGCTGCCGATATGAAGCGCTCTATCGTTCATGTCTTGGTTTTTACTCTGCTAATACTTGCCCCTCAGTTTGTGATTTCAGCCGTGAAGGTCGGTCAACCCGCGCCGGACTTTACCGGAACAGCGAGCAACGGCAAGAGCTATCACCTTGCCGATTATCGCGGGAAGTTTGTGGTGCTGGAATGGCATAACAATGGGTGTCCCTACACGCAGAAGCACTATAAGAGTGGAAATATGCAGAATCTGCAGAAGCAGTGGACCGCCCAGGGTGTCGTTTGGTTCACGGTAATCTCCTCGGCGCCGGGAAAACAAGGGTTCGTGAATGCAAACGAAGAAAACAAATACTTGGAAACGATGGGAGCCGCACCAACCGCTGCTCTCCTCGATCCGACCGGAGTTATCGGCCATCTGTATGATGCTAAAACGACTCCGCAAATGATCGTCATCAATCCACAGGGCGTGATGGTCTACGACGGAGCAATTGACAATCGCCCGACCGAAAACCTCAAGGATATTCCTGGCGCCACCAACTACGTTAACCTTGCGCTGGGGCAATCTTTGGCGGGTAGATCCGTCGAGACAGCGGCAACCCGTCCCTACGGTTGTTCCGTGAAGTATCCCGGGAGTTGGTTCTAGCGAAGGACTTCGCCGGACTTTGCGGCGCTTCCGCTGGAAGAATCTGCTTCATCAAGATCAAGAGGAAGCTATGTTAAGAAGGAAGTTATTTATTTTTGTCCTCACCTTGGCTGCGGTGGCCAATGCCGCATCCGCGGGGGACTCTCGACCGGCGCTATTCACCGAAGGTAATTTCTTTGTCGGCACTGAACCCTACCCGATGTACGTTGAATCTTTCATTCCTGCAAAGCCAACCCATAGGTTTCCGATCGTCCTTATTCACGGCGGCGTGCATACCGGGGCGGGCTACGTCAGCACGCCTGACGGACGCGAAGGATGGGCCATTTACCTGGTTCGGCACGGATGGAAAACCTACGTTGTGGATTGGCCGGGACACGGCCGCTCACCCATGCCCCAGGAATTTCCAACCATGTCTCTGCAGCGCGTTGTAGATGATAGCGCCGAGCTTTTGAAAAAGATTGGCCCGGCGGTAGTGCTTGTGCACAGCTTGAGTGGCACGATTGGTTGGAAGCTGTGCGATAGCGTTCCGAATCAAGTCGCCGCGCTGGTTGCCATCGCTCCCGCGCCGCCGGCAAACATAGCGGGCGGCTACGCGACCGAGTTACTTACCAGATTTACCGCGCACAATACCGGCCAGTATTTCCCTGAAGATAAGCCCATCTGGTATACGCGCGAAGCCGCGCAGGAAACTTTTGCCAATGCCTCGCTGTTCCCGTCGGAGGCTTTCGACACCTACTTTGCAAGTCTCGCGCCGGAAAGTCCGCGGGCTCTGAATGAACTTTTCAACAAGGATGGCATGGGCCTTTTCGTGGACCCCAAGAAATTCGCGGCTGTTCCAAAGGTGGTCATCAATGGAGATCAGGACCCGCGGCATTCTCGCGCCGTGGACGAGAAGACCGCTCGATTTGTGGGAGCCGAGCACATCTACCTTGCCGATGTTGGGATGCCGGGTCACGGGCACATGATGATGCTCGACAGAAATAACGAAAAGATTGCACAATTCATCATCGATTGGCTCGCCAAGAAGGGGCTCTAACCGGTGTGCCAGACTTAGCTTCGGGAAAATTTAAAATCGTTAGCCAGCTTTATTGACTACAAGGAGTGACCTTTGCGACCCATGTTGAAATCCAGCCGATTCTTTCTCCTGTTTGCTTTCGCGGCGGCGATTGCGGGATATCCCGCGGCGCCTCAGCCAGCGCCGTTCACCGAAGGTAATTTCTTTGTCGGACCCCAGCCCTTCCCAATGTACGTCGAGTACTTCCTTCCCGCAAAGCCTACCCATCAGACGCCCATTGTACTGATTCACGGCTGCTGCACTACCGGAGCGGGATTCGTCAGCACACCGGATGGGCGCGAGGGTTGGGCCAAGTACCTGGTTCGAAATGGCTGGAAGACGTATGTCGTTGACCAGCCCGGGCACGGCCGCTCGCCCATGCCCCAAGAGTATCCAACCATGTCCCTGCAACACGCTGTAGATGACAGCGTCGCGCTGGTGAACAAGATTGGGCGCGCCGTATTCATTGTCCATAGCATCGGCGGGATGATTGGCTGGAAAATTTGCGAGACCGTTCCGGACCAGGTCGCCGCGATCATTGGAGTCGCCCCGGTCCCGCCGGCCAACATGCCCAAGGGCAGCTTTCCGGCTGCCAGCGCCATAGGTCAAAGCTTCGTTTCGAGCGGCACAGGTCCGTATCTCCCGGAGGACAACCCAGCGTGGTATAAACTCGAGGCCGCCAAGAACGCTTTTGCCAGCGCGTCTCTTTTTCCCGTTGAGGCTATGGACCAATACTACGCCAGTCTGGTTCCCGAAAGTCCTCGCGCGATCAATGAGCTTATGAACAAGGATGGGATGGGACTCACGGCCGACCCCAAGAAATTCGCAATGGTTCCAAAGGTGATCATTACTGGCGATCAGGACCCGCGACACCCTCGCGCCGTGGATGCGCAGACCGCGAAGTTCTTGGGAGCCGAGCATATCTACCTGGGGGATGCCGGCTTGCCCGGTCATGGCCATCCGATGTATCTCGACAAGGGCAACGAGAAAATTGCCCAACTAATTATCGATTGGCTCATTAAGAAGGGGCTTTGACCTACGCAAAAAACGGGCAAAATCGGAAAATCCGAGGAAGGGCTCATGCGGACGAGAGCGTTCATTTCGTGGGCAGTCTTCGTGCTGATCTTCTCAGGTCCAATCGGCGTTCTTCACGGAGCATCGACACCGGCCGCCCTAACTGGCATCGTAAGCTCTGATGCCGAAGGTCCGATGGAGGGCGTTCTGGTCAGTGCCAAGCGTATTGGCGGCACGATCGCCGTGACTGCGGTTAGCGGCAAAGAGGGTCGTTACAGCTTTCCGGTGAGCCGGCTCACCCCCGGCGAATACCAGCTGACCATTAGGGCCGTCGGATACGTTCCCGCGAATCCCCATCTGCTGGCAACCATCGGCAAGGGTGAGACGGAAGCAGACATTAAGCTCAATAAAACCTCCGACCTCGCTTCGCAGCTCAGTGACGTTGAATGGCTGATGAGCATTCCGGGAACGTACGAACAGAAGCAAAACCTGTTTATCAACTGCTCTTTCTGCCACACGCTGGCGCCGGTCATGAACAGCAGGTACGACGCTGCTGGATGGATGACGACGTTAGTGCGAATGCATAATTGGATCCCTGCTAGTTTTATCGATAAACCGATACTTTCGCCGTTTCGTGCCGGGGCCCTTCCGGGAGACGAGGAATTCGCCAAGTATCTGAGCTCGATTAATCTGAGCTCGAAATCCACACACGATTTTGAATTGAAGACGCTGCCTCGTCCCCAAGGAGAGGACGCCAAAGTCATCGTCACCGAATATGATCTGCCTCGCCCCGACGCCGAGCCCCACGATGCGGTGGTAGATCCGGAAGGGATGGTTTGGTATAGCGATTATGCCGAACCTGTTGTCGGCCGCTTGAATCCTCGCACGGGGGAAGTCAACGAGTTCCGAAACCCGCTGGTGAAGCAGGGATACAACGGCGGGTTCCTGGAGCTGGAATTTGATCATGAGGGCAATCCCTGGGTTGGCCGGCCTGGCCCTGGTTTCAACGGCCTTGCGAAACTTGATAAGAAGACCGAGAAGTTTGCCGATTGGAGCGCCCCGATAGAATCAGACAAATTTGGAGTGGCCGCGAAGACAAACTTTATCGTGCCAATGACGAGCACAGGTTTTGTAGATATCACTCGCGATGGAAAAGTCTGGGACAGGGACGTCTTTACCAAGAAGGTGTTCAGACTGGACCCTGCCACGGGAAAGATCGAGGTGTTCGATGGATTTCCGCCGGAAATAATGAGCGAGAATTATCGCGGGCCCCGACACCTCCAGTATGGTATCCGAACAGACTCCCAAGGAAACTTATACGAGGCGGATATTGAGGGAAGCAATATTTTGAGGGTCAATGGCGTAACCGGGAAAGTAACGACGTATCCCACGCCCACTCCAGATTCCGGCCCGAGACGCATGCACATCGACTCGCAAGACCGCTTGTGGATAGGGGAATACTACGGCAAAAAAATTTCCATGTTTGACACCAGGACCGAGCAATTTCAGGAATGGTCCGTGCCGATTCCCTGGTACGGGCCTTATGACGTCGCGCCCGACAAGAACGGCAACCTTTGGACAGGGTCAATGAGTTCGGACCTGATCATCCGGTTTAATCCAAAAACAGGAGAATTCAGACGCTACTTGCTGCCGACCTTGGGCGTGAACGTACGAAGAGCGGACGTGGACAACTCAGGTTTACAGCCCATTTTTTGGGTTGGCGAGAACCATCAGGCAAAAATCGCCAAAGTAGAACCGGTCGATTGAAGAGCCACATTTTTTCGCACTGCACCCTTCAGCTCGATTACAACCATGCGCGTGCGGCGACTTTATTAACTTATTTCGTTCGAATGTCGGCGTTTGCGTGAACCACTCTTAGCCACTTCCCGTCCTGCTTCACCCAGGTGTCCGCACAACGAACTGTGCTGGTGGTCACTTTGCCTTTGGAGAGTTCATCTGTCGTGGTGCCTATATAAGTTACGATCGCCACGTTACCGTTATCGTAGACGTAGACGTGATGATCGTGTTGGTTGTTGGCGAGTTGCCTCCGCCCTCCCGACCGCCAGTTTGCAATGTGGTCGGCCCTGCTTATGGTGCCCCCATCTCCATTGATGAGTACGACGTCGGCGGCATCCAGACGGTCGAACCAATCCGCAAAAGCGGGACCGCCCTTCAAAAGCAGTGGAACTTTATCTAATTCGAATTGCGAAACCTCTTTTCTAGCATCCTCGGCTACTTTTCCCGTAGTTTGTTGCGCTTTAGCCAGGCTGACCACCGAAACTGCCAACAAGATCGATAAAAGGATTCTTCGCATCGTCTTTCTCCTGTCGATTCGAATTTAGAACCAATTGTTGTAGCCGGACATGCCCCTGGCTCAGGAAGGCATAACCCCAAAGCAGGAATGCATTCTTTGCTAAAAACTGAGAGAGGCTAACGCGGCATTGTGATCTTGTCTAGGGTTATTTGAAGGATTTCAAGATTGTCCTGGTTGCCAGTGATTGATATCGCCGATTCTATTTGACACAACAGGCACACCGTCATATGTTCCGCACAAAGAGACGACGGGAATTGGATATTCCGAGGAGGGCGTCATTCGAATGAGGATGTTAATTTCTTGCGTGGTCTTGGTGCTGATCTTCTCCTGGCCTGCCGGTCTGGTTCAAGGAGCATCCTCATCGGTCGCATTAACCGGGATCGTAAGCTCGGATGCCGAAGGTCCGATGGAGGGAGTTTTGGTCAGTGCCAAACGTGTAGGCGGCACGATCAGTGTGACAGTAGTCAGCGACAATCAGGGTCGTTACAACTTTCCCGTGAACCGGCTCGCCCCCGGCCAATATCAGTTAACCATTAGGGCTGTCGGATATGTTCCGGCGAATCCCCATCTGCTGGCAACCATCGGGAAGGGCAGCAGTGAAGCGGACATTAAGCTCAATAAGACTTCCGATCTGGCTTCGCAGCTTAGTGACGTCGAGTGGCTGATGAGCATTCCGGGACCGGATGAACTAAAGCAAAAACTTTTTGTTGGCTGCGACCTCTGCCACTCGCTGGCGCCGATTTTAAATAGCACCTATGACGCGGCCGGATGGATGACGACGTTAACGAGAATGCATAATTGGATTCCCGGCAGCTTGCTTTCAAAGCCAATCCTTTCACCGTTTCACGCAGGGTCCCAGTCAGGAGACGAGGAATTCGCCAAGTTTCTGAGTTCGATTAATTTGAGTTCCAAATCCACACATGATTTTGAACTGAAGACGCTTCCTCGTCCCCACGGAGCAGACACCAAAGTCATCGTCACCGAATACGATCTGCCGCGCACTGATGCCGAGCCCCACGACGCAGTAACGGATGCACACGGGATGGTTTGGTACAGCGACTATGCGGAGGCTATTGTCGGCCGCTTGAATTCCCGCACCGGTGAAGTCAGCGAGTTCCGGGACCCGCTGGTGAAGCCCGGATACAACGGCGGTTTTCTGGATCTGGAGTTGGACCCGCAGGGCAATCCCTGGGTTGGCAGGCCTGGCCCGGGCTTCAACGGGTTTGCGAAATTCGATAAGAAGACCGAACAGTTCATCAACTATACCAATCCCGTGGAATCCACCGACCTAAAGGAAGGACATGGAGAGGTGAATTTCATTGTCCCCATGACCAGCACGGGTTTTGTGGCGATCACCCCCGACGGCAAGATTTGGAATCGAGACAACTTTACTAACAAAGCTTTCCGTCTTGACCCGGCTACGGAAAAAATTACCCCGTTCGATGAGTTTCCCGCTGAAATAATGAGCAAGGATTATCGAGGCCCCCGGCACCGGATTTACAGTATAAGAGCGGACTCGGCAGGAAACCTGTACGAAGCGGACATCGAGGCGGGCAATATTCTTAAAGTCGATGCTGAGACCGGCAAAGTCACGATGTATCCCACACCCACGCCAAATTCAGGTCCCAGGCGAATGCATTGGGATTCTCAGGGCCAGCTGTGGATTGGCGAGTGTTATGCCAAGAAAATCGCGATGTTAGACACCAGGACCGGGCAGATTAAGGAGTGGGCTCAACCGATTCCCTGGTACGGGCCTTATGATGTTGCGCCCGATAAGAACGGCAACATCTGGACAGGGTCCATGAGTTCGGATCTGCTCACCCGGTTTAATCCTAAAACAGGAGAATTCAGGCATTACTTGCTGCCAACCTTGGACGTGAACGTACGAAGAGCGGACGTCGATAACTCAGGCCCACAGCCTATTTTCTGGGTTGGCGAAAACCATCAGGCAAAAATCGCCAAAGTGGAACCGGTCGATTAAGGAAGAGCGTATTTTTGTAGCACAACCATCAACGTGACGCGGAGAGGCCGCTGCTTTTATGGCCATGAATATTCTTCGCCGTCTTATTCAGGCTTGCGACTCCCTGCACCTGCTGTTTTGTTCTAAATTGCAAACGCACCACTTTGCTGGTCATGAAAGCCGCAGTCCAAACCTCGACCGAATCTTTGTGATTATCCACAGTGATGAATCGCGTATTCGTGCCGTGACTGGGGAGGGTGTAGACCGTCCATTGTTTGGTCTCAGGATCAAATTTGGCTACCCGGTCGTCGTTCGGAAGCGCCACCCATAGCATCCCGTTTTTGTCCGCAACCATTGTGTATGGGGACACGTTGGGAAGCGGCGCGTTGTAATACTTCACCTCACGAGTCCGAATGTTCAACCTGGAAATGCTCTGCCCAAACCAATTGGACCACCAAACATAATCGTCCTGGGCCGTCATTCGGCGTGGCCCCTGAGCTGGAAGCGTGCCGGTAGTAAAGCTTGATTCCGCCTGCTGATAAAATTTGCGGTCCTCCTCGGTGGAAATTTCGTCTATGCCCGGCCGCGGAGGAAGCCGGATTTCGCTGACCTTCTTATTCTCGAAGTCCGCGAATCCCACGATGTCCAAACCTGGCTGGCAAAACCAGCCATTCCCCGCGCCGTCGCCCACAACCCCGTAACCCCCCGTGCCCGGCGTAAGAGGCTTGAAATATGTGAATTTCTGGGCGGCCGGGTCAAACACGATAGCCCCGTCAGATGCTGCCCAAATTTTCCCCTTCGCGTCTACCTGCACCGATATGCCCACGGTGCCCATTTCGGCTGGGGGAGTGAAGACCTCATACTTTTCGGTTTTCGGATCAAGCCGGAGAAGGCTCCCCTTCCCAAAGGTGCCGCCGTTCTCAAACAAGTTCAGCCACACAATTCCGTTCTGGTCTTGGGCCACACCGTGAGTTCCCCGGGCAAACCCGTTTGGAGCAGCTAATCTGAAATTGGTAATTTTGCCGGTCTCAACATCCAGCTTCAGGAAACTTCGATTGCGATTCTCTGTTCCGTTAGTGACCCAGGCATTCCCGTTTCGGTCGATCGTAAGATCATGAAGCCCCGCGGCCCCGTTTCCGCCTGAAGGAATTCCTTCCGACCAATCGCTGCCATCTTGATCCACTAATTCGTCCGGGTTTGCCGCCGATGGAATGTTGAACTCGGTAACCACCACGCGGGCAGCATCGCCGGTCGGACGCGGATATGGCGTGATCCTTAGTGGGGAAGGCCCCGGCCCTCGCACCCTGGCGAGAAAAGGCGCTAACTCTTCCTTGTAATGCTGGACGATCGGACTTGAAGGACCTCCAGCCTTGCCATAAACATTGATCGTTTCCATGCGCTCCAGAATTGTCTTCCATCCGGTTTCATCGAACTTGTTTTGGAGCGCGAAAGCGGCGGAATGGCAGGTCGTGCAACTATGGACAAAAATTAATTTCAGCCGAATATCTTCCGGTTTCTCATAGGGCAAAGCCGAAAGCCATTCCGGCGATGTCAGTTGTCTTTCAAAGTCCTTGAGGGCCTTAAGGGTAAAGTCTTGACGAGTCTCTCGCGCGGAAACCAGTTCCACTCCCGCGTGGCCCGCCTGATATCCCACCGCCTGGGCCCAGACGCGGTACTTCCCTCCAGGTACGAGCGGAAAATAGTAATGCCCTCGCTCATCCGTGTATACCGACGTCGTAATGGTTCCGCCCACCGCGGCCGCTGAAACCGCGACACCTTCCATCGGTTCCCCGCCAGTCCCGCGGACACTCCCGGTCAGCATCGGAGGCGTTGCGGATTTGCCGGCCGCTGCGGTGAGCGGCGGGCGCAAGACCGCAAATCCGAAAACCATGGCCATGAAAACCAACAATTTAATTCGTGACATGTTTTCTCTTTTCATCTCACTGTTTATTCGTGAAATCCAGGGTCTTCAAATAGCCGATGATCTGATCGATTTCCGCGGGGCTCAGCGTGTATTGAAAACCGGGCATTCTGGGGGACCCGCGCATGATTTGCTCGCGTTCGGCCTCGTCGCCCCGAGACGCAATCACATTGCCATCCAGCAACGGACCAAAGGCCGTATACGACGGCAACGCAGGCAAATGGCAAACCGAACATCTTTGGACGAACCGTTTTTTCCCCGCCGCTTGAGCGGCAGTCAAAAACGTAATGGACGGCAGCGGCACGATATCACCGGTCGAGCGTGTCGAAGCTCGCGCATGCTCTCTCTTTGCAGACTCGCCAGTCTGGGCCCAGGAGAAACCGGCAAATAAGAGCACACAAAACAGCAACGGAAAGACCTTCATGAGCCTTCTTCCTTTCGGGATGCCGCAATTTCCCGTGATTTGCAGGTTACCCCCGACTTTTGGCCAGCACAACAGGTAAATTATTGAGTCGAGCAGGCAGAAATGCTACTGCTACCCAGATCGGAGCACCATTTATCGAAAAATGGCCCGGAGCATTGCTTTCTGATGTGGTCAGTAGTATGTTGCCGAGCGGCCCGAAAATCAGGATGAAAATCCAGGTCCGCGCTCTAAGGGTGGATGTCTGAGCCTCGACTGGGATTTTCTTCGGAAACTTTTGAATCGGAGAGCAACCACGATGCGAAGAATTCTTTTTGCAATGTTTTTAGCAGGTTCGTTGGCTGGAGTTGCGGCCGCGCAGACGGTCGGAAAAGTGAAGGGCGAAGCAGTTAAAAAAGAAATAATGAAAATAGAAGATGAGAAGGTGGCGGGACTTCTTCGAGGCGGCTCCGAGCCAGTAGATTGGATTCGCCAATATGACGCCGAAGAGATCGCCCAAACGAATATCGATGGAAGCAATCCCACCAAAGCCCAGATTGAGGACGGGCTTCAGCCTGGGGTGTTCAAGATGCACTCGATGAAGCAGGATAGCCATCGCTTCCGCGTTTACGATAACGGAAACGTGGCTGTCGTCACCTACCACGCTCTCGGCGTTCTCGAACGCAACGGCAAAGTTACCCCCCGGGAAAGCAACTTTTCGGACGTATGGGTCAAGCAGAACGGCGCGTGGCTGCGCGTCCTCCACGAGGAAAGGGAAATAACCAAGCCGGCCGCGCCAGCCAAGTAACAATCCGGAGTCCAGGGTGGAGAATAGCGAATAAAGATCGAGCTCTAAGATCTGAATTTAATCCTAAATTTAACTCTAAATCATCATAAGCGGAGACTAGAAATGATTCGGGCACACATAACCGTTACACATCTTTTCAATTCCTGGATATGCGCTGGTTTATTTTTGCTTTGCCTGATTCTGGGCGCGGCGGGCGCTGCAGTGGCGCAAGACGCGACCACATCGCGGATCGAGCATGCCGACAAGGAACCGCAGAATTGGCTCACGTTTTATGGGAATTATCGCGGTTGGAGTTACAGTCCGCTAAACCAGATCACGCGTGAAAATGTGAAGCGCATTGTGCCGGTTTGGGCGTTCCCCGCGGGCTATCCTACAGGCGCCGCGGGACTCAGGCCAGGGCTGGAAGCTGCGCCGCTGGTCGTCGATGGCGTCCTGTACCTGGAAGGCATGCAGAATAATGTTTATGCAATCGACGCGGCCACGGGCAAGTCGCTGTGGACCTACGAATATAAATGGCCGGAAGTAAAAACGTTCAGCATAAGGGGCGCGCGTGGAATCGCCTTCGGTGACGGCCGGCTTTACATGGGCACCCAGGACAATCACCTTGTAGCTCTTGACGTGAAAACCGGAGCGGAAGTGTGGAACATTCACATCGAGGAAAATTCCGAATGTGAATGCAGGATCACCGCGGCGCCGCTTTTCGTGAAAGGTAAAGTGATTACCGGCAACGCCGGCTCGGGCTATCAAGCGTTGCGCGGCCACATCAATGCCTACGACGCCAAGAACGGCGCGCTCGTATGGCACTTCGAAGTGATCCCCGCTCCGGGTGAACAAGGGAGCGAATCCTGGGCCGGGGCCGGGGACAATTACTGGAAGACCGGAGGCGGCGGAACCTGGTTCACCGGCACCTACGATCCGGAGATGAATCTGCTCTACTGGGGCACAGGGGACCCGACTCCAATTAACGGAATCCTGCGCCCGGGCACCAATCTCTATACTGCATCGCTGCTGGCGCTCGATGTCGATACCGGAAAATTGAAATGGTATTTCCAGGAGACGCCGCACGACCTCTACGACTATGACTCATCGGCGGAGCCTGTCATCATCGACATGGACGTGGCGGGACACAAGCGGCAGGTGATCGTGCACCCTACCAAGAACGGTTATGCCTACGAATACGACCGCGAAACGGGAAAATTCCTGCGCGCGTTTCCGTACAGCGCGCCGAATTGGACCAAGGGCATAGACGAGCATGGCAATCCCATCGACCCCATCGTTCCGAAAGAGCAAAAAGATTATCTGGTTTGTCCGAGCATCCATACCGGCGGCCGCGGCATTCAGCACTCGGCTTACAGCCCGCACACCGGGTGGTGGTACTCCTCTGACTTCGAACTGTGCAGCCATTTTATAGGAGGCTCCGATAAAGGAGACGAACTGAATCCGAATTTTCCACCGAATATCAGCGCCTTCGACCCCGCGACCGGGAAGAAGCAGTGGACCTTCAACACCAAGTACTACAACATGTCGTCTCTGCTGGCGACCGCGGGCGACTTGATTTTTGGCGGCGATTTGGAGGGCAGCGTATTCGCGCTGGATGCCCGGACCGGCCAGAAGCTGTGGTCCTTCAACACCGGAGGCCGCATCGCTTCCGCCCCCGTCAGCTACTCCGTCAATGGCAGGCAGTACATCGCCATAGGTTCCGGAGGAGGCTCGGAGACCGAGGGCCGGCTTACCAAATATTATCCCGAAGCCGTCGGCCATACACCGCAACCCGCTTCCACGCTTTTTATTTTTGCGCTGCCGGAACCAGAAAAAAGGAAAGATAAGTAAACGCTGGTTGTGAGCAACCAGTGCGCGCGAACGATTCGGAATGTTTCCGCGAAGATCTCAGATAAATGAGGCGCGGCGCTCTGGCGCGCCTTGCAGAATCACTGGCGCGCCCTTGTTTTTCCCGCTCCACAAATGTTTGTTCTCGTCTCAGCGCGACTTCCGGTTATTTCCCTTTATGGCGAATCGTCTTCTTCCGGTGCGTCTTGGATTCGTCGATCTTTGTTTCCTGCGGCCACGATAGCGTGAGCAAGAAGGCGCTGTCCTCGGCCGCCTCCACGTCGTGAGGCACGCACTCATCGAGAGCAAGCAGGTGCCCGGCAGGGAGTTCCACCACCTGCTCTGGCAGACGGAGCCGGATGTGACCGTTGAGCGTGTACACGGAGATTCTCGCTTCCGCCGTGTGTTCATGCATGCGGGTGTTTGCTTTCATCGCGATCAGAACAATACGCAGATCCGGATGCTTTACAAGGGTCTTGGAACTTCGCCCAGCGGGCTGCAACCACGATTCATCACGGTGCAGTTGATTGAGTTCGCTTGTTAGGTCAAATTGGAGCAAGGGAACGCTCAGGGTGCCTTTAATGAATTTGTGCCCTGCACGGGACTGTTGGGCGGTTTTTGTTTGGGCAGTAGCCATGGCTTGTCCTCCTTGAAGAAGTTTCCTGCCACATTTTACTCGCGGCTATCGACGAACGCTATGACTGAAGTCACATCCCCTTGTCGGGCATTCTAAACGAGGACTCCAAGGCGGCGCAGGCTGAAAGAAAAGACCGGAAACATTAGACCGCAAGTTTCTTGCGCGCTATTCGGCCACGTACTCCCTATCGCCAGAGGAATAGGAAAGCATCATTTCGGCGTCCTCACTTCCGACGTTTTCAATCCTGTGAACCACTTTGGCAGGAATGGTTAGAGCATCCCCCGGCTGAACCAGGGTTGCTTCTTCGCCAGCGTGAACACGGATATTTCCCCTGAAGAGGTAGATCACTTCGTCCGCATTGGGGTGACTGTGTCGTTCAAAGGATTGTCTGTTAGTAAGGATCAACCGAGCGACGGTCACCGAACTCCCCGAGAGGGGTTGGTTCGCCATCCACCTGAGCGATCCCCACTGCCCCGCAGTCTTCTCTTTCTCCGCTTTAGATGCAGGAATGTGCACTACTTTCATGGTCTTCTCTCCCTTTCCCTGGTTGTCCTCAGGGGAGAAATTGGAGTATAGCGCCAGTGCGGCGCAACGCGTGAACCGCTTCCCAGGGTGACTCATCTTCATATCCGCCTGACAGCGTACACGTAAAAAGCTCGTCGATCTCTTGTGCGTGCATCTCAACACCACGCCGTTTGGTTCAGTCGTGAGATTTGCCCCAGTATCCCATTACCGCACAGGTTTACCAATGGCCTGCTCCCACCTCCCGATAAACGCTGGACACAAGGCTCTACCCGGGGATTCGGGAAACAGTATCCAGTGGATCATTTGCTGGCCGAGCGGGAAGGTTGAATGCCTCGGCGACGAGTTGATAGGAACGCAGGCGGGCCTGGGGGTCGTGCATGACGGCCACAATCATGATCTCTTCGACCTGCAGATTTGTCGCCATGCGCTCGAGGTTATCTCGTACCTGCTCGGGCGCGCCCACAATGTAGCGAGGCCATTCTCCGTTTCCGCGCACGACGGAATCATCTCCGAACGCCAGGCTTCCCAGTTCCGCGATGGCCTGTTCGGGAGTGGCCACCGGGAGACGTTTCCCATGGAGACGAACGCGGCGAATATGCAGCATGGTGCTGGTGAACAGGCGTCGCGCTTCGGCTTCGGTGTCGGCGCAGATCACTCCAAGAGACGCGATTGCTCGCGGCTGGCTTAGGTGATTTGACGGCTGGAAATGCGAGCGATAACTCTCCAGCGCCGTCGAGGTCGTCTCGGGCGTTATGAAATGCGCAAATGCATATGGAAGCCCCAGTTGGGCGGCGAGGGTCGCACTCCACGGGCTTGACCCGAGCAGCCAAACCTCGGGCGCGCCAGGCATGTTCGGTGAAACCTCGATGCGGCTGAAGGGATGATCTGGCGGGAAGTCACGGTGAAGGAACGCCAGCAGTTCGATCAGTTGTTCCGCAAAATCGTCATTTTGAGGACGCTCGCCGCGTTCGCGCCGCAAAGCGAAGGCTTCGAGACCGCCTCCTCCGGGCGCTCGGCCGATACCGAGATCGATGCGGCCCGGATACAACGCGTGGAGCATTCGAAAAGTTTCCACCACCTTGAGCGGACTGTAATGAGGCAGCAGCACGCCGCCAGACCCGATGCGAATCCCACAAGTCTCGGCGCCAATTCTTGCGATAAGAATCTCGGGCGCCGGGCTGGCAAGTGTCTTGATGGCGTGATGTTCGGCAATCCAATATCGCGCAAAGCCGAACCTGTCAGCCGTGCGGGCCAGCTCGATCGTATTGCGGAGCGCGTCCGCCGGAGTGTAACCCTCCGATACCGGTGATTGGTCAAGAACGGAAAGCTTTAGCATTTCCCCGCTTCTGGGCCTCGCCGCTGGTTCGTTGTGGACATGGTTTGGCAGGCTCGATTCTAACGGGTTTGCCAGAAAGGGCAAAAGGGGCAAAAGGGGCAAAGCGTACTTGCGAAGGCTCTTCGCGTCCGCCCACTTACGTGGAGAACTGAAAATCGCTCTTATTGCGCTGGTGCTGCCGCGTCCACGGTAACGTGAGCGGGTATGGGCCGATAGCCGGCGCGCGTCCGAATATTATATTTCTTCAATTTCGGGTTTGCCAATTTTACTGTGATGGCCCGCCAGCCACGATTCGGATTGGGTTGAGGGTAATAGCTGGCAAAATAGAGATGCGCCAGATCGTCCCGGATCGAAGCGAAGGCATCCCGCTGGTCTTTCCAGCTCTTGGCGTAATAAGCTTCGCCGCCGGTCGTAGCGCTCATGCGGGTGAACACGGCAGCGGAAGCGGGGTCAAGTTTAGCGTCTCGCGTGCTGATCATGTAGATGGGAATGCCCTCCGACTGGGCCAGTTCATCCACATCTTCTGGAGCCACCATGCTCGAGTTATCAGGACCGTTGGAAAAAACCACCACTACTTTTCTGCCGGAATACTGCGCGGCATCTTTCAGGGTCATCAGAAGCGCGTTGTACAGCGCGGAATCATCTCCATTCACCGTTGTCCGCACACCGCGCAACACTTGGGTGCGATCGGTAGTCAGCGACGCGGCCCGAAAAAAATCGCGACTATAGGAATAGAACGCCACCCGGTAGGGATTGTCCAGAGACCTGACAAATTCAGCGATGGAATCCTGCGCAAACACGAACCCGCGTCCCCGGAACATGTAGTTGCTGGTATCAAAAAGAATAAATACATTGGCCCCGCTTACCGCCGAGGCAATACTCTCGAGCGAGCCCTGATTGGACCTGCTTCGCGAGGTATCACCGCGAGGATGATCCTCACTGGTATCAGGCCGCTTGGGTGCGCCGGAGCTCTGCGCAGCATCCAGCACATCTCGCGGGCCTTCATTGCCTTCTTCAAACGTAGCGATGTTCTGCGGGATGCGGTCCTCGGTAATCACAAAATCCGATGGGTGCAGGCCGGTCACGTAGTTTCCTTTGCTGTCGGTCACCGCCACGTTCAATTGCACCATGGCAACCACGACCCTGATCACATTGCTGCCGTTGTTCGGGTCGCGGTCCTGGGCCGCCATCCAAACGGCGAAGCCCGAGAAAAGAATTAGAACAGCCAGGAAAAGCACGACGTGTCGTTTGAACATGGATCCCTCGTCATTTGTATTCAGTACCGGTTGCCGTTTAATACCGTTTATCGATCCTTAAAAACGCGTCTAATCCGCATTGATCATGCTGGCCAACAATCTCGAATCACCACACACTCTAAAGTCCCGGTGCAGCTTCATTCTTCGGGAGTGAGGCAATTTTCCCTTGGCGAAACTCTTCTCCGGTTTCCCTCATGGCACGCATCACGGCGGGCCAATCCTCCAGGTGAGAGGCAAAAGTCACCTCGACCATGCGATGGGTCAGTTCGGGAACCAGACGGTTAAGCATTACAGGCGGATAGCCCTTCTCGTCCGCCAAGCGGGCCCAGTACAAATTGTTTGAATCCCAGGATTCGGCCAGCAAGCGGCTCGAGTAATCCAAAAAAGTAGGCACGGGCTTCAAGGTAAGAAGTTCAAGCGCGTAGTTCTGCTCTAACGCAGGATGGGGCACGCCAAAATCCTCCGACAAGCGTTCCCAACTAACCGCGGTTGGATGCTGGAGCGCGAGTTCTTCCAGTTCTTTCCCCGCCGGCCCCCAGGATTCCCTTTTCTCAGGGAATCTCCTGCGGAACTCAGCGGCCAAGTAAAAATTCTCCGCTGGGGTAACCAAGGAAAGCAATTCCTCCTGTTGTCCTGACCGGAGGGCTAACTCGACTCGTTCAGACCTTTGAGGAAGCATACAATCGGAGAGAATACTGACTACAGCCTGGTGCAGGTTGTCATTCCCCTCGGCAGCCGCCAAAAGCTCCTCACCCGCACGCTGATAAAGAGCGACTGCATGGAGCTCATCCCGGGTTACTCCCCACCATCGCGGCAGCACAGCGCCGGTTATCAGACCCGGCACCAAATCCTCCCAAATCAGCGATTGCACGTTTTTCGGAACGATGAAATCTTGCTCCACCTTCGCCAGGACGTAGGGGAGGTCGGCCAACGAGCCGATCAGATGCGCGCCGCCACTGGCAGTCCAGCCTCTCCCAAACAGGCGAGGGGAGCGCCAGGTTTGTTCGGAGGCCCTGCCGCTCTCCCCCGAATAATCGCCTCCAGAGAAATCGTGGGACCTTACAAAAAGCGGGTTGCTGTGAAGCATTTGAGCTCCCGGCGGCTCGTAGTACGCATAGTTGAGTCCTACCAGGGTGTCCCTTAAGAATGGAGTGAGCAGGCCGCGAGCCTCGGTTAATTCGGCGGGGGACCCCGGCGCCTTAATGACCTTGGCCAGGTCCGTTCGCATCTGCATAGAGGTGTGACGATTGCCATAGAGCCCGGAGGCATATTCGCTCCTCTCGGTAGTGGTGAATAGCGGTTTGGGCATTTCAAATTCCCGCAATTCCGCTGCCAGGGGAAGGAGAGAATCGGCCTGGGCATTTCCTTTTGCCATTTGATTCAGGCCGTCCCCCAGCATCAGCAGCGTGTCCAATGAAACCAGGCGCTGATCGTCCAGCACAACGCGAATTCGGTTGGCCATCTCTTGCCGCACTTGTTGGCCTTCTGGATTGTCCTGGATGGGGCCGGCAAGCAGAGCGATGACCTGGTCCTGGGAAAGAAAGGGTTTGCCGGTTGCGGCCCGCAAAAGGCCTGCCAGCGCGGTCCTGCCGGCGTCAAAGACCTGGGCAGAGGAATGGATGGAATCAAACGCATTAATGATTTTCTGCCAGGAATCGTTCTCAGCTGCTTCTGAAATCTGTCCCTGCCTCACCAGGATTTGCCAGAGGCCCATGTTGGCCTGCAACATGCCCAGGGAATCCGCTCGTACCAGCCGGTCAGGAATTTGATTTAGGCCTTCGGCGACAGTCAGAAATCGGGTAATGGAAACATCATTTAGATTATGAAATTCAGAAAATATCGGATACTGGTCGCCGAAACGCGCGAACTTTCCGGCCAGCAGATGGAAAGTTTGCGGGTTCAAGCGCTGTTGAGGAGAGCGTCCTCGATCGATCTGGCTCAGAGTCAGGAAGCAATGTAATGGTCCATCGCTTGAAGAAATTCTGGAAACGCCGAACATTCCCTCCATGAGTTGTTCGGGATTGTTCCAGCCGCCCGACCGCTTGCTCCATTCCCGGATAATTTTAGAGTCGCTCTTGCGGCGCATGACCTCTTTCCATACATCCATATTTCCCGGAACGTGCGGCTGGCCGTTGGGATCCAATTGAAGATTGCTCAAAAGAAGAAATAGGCCTTGATCCGGGCGGAAAGAATGTTTGGCTGGGTTCGGGGAGATGTCTTGTCCACGAAAAGCCTCATAAAAACGGTGCAACCGGCGAGGGTCGGTAAAGTAACTTTGCTGCTTCGAGCCCACGCGCGATAAGGCGTCGAAATAGGCTGCCAGCCAGCCGTCATCCTTGACCAGGAGTCGATTCACAAAATCCGCGGGAGCCTGCGGGCTGGCTCCCACCAAGTCCTTCCATCCGGATTCCGCAGGCGTTCCCCCGGGTACGATCACTCGCCCGGCTCGGACAGAGATATGACTACCGTAGAAATCCAGTACCGGAGCGAATGCAATCAGTTTCTTTATGCCCAGCGATTGCACCAGGAAAAGTCCTGTTTCGTTATCAATCCGAGCCAGCGCCCAGTAGAGGCGTGCCATGCCCGGATCGCGCAGAAGTGAATTCACGACTCCTTTATTACCGTTTTTTCCATTCGCAAGCCAATCGTTGGCGGTGAACAGGACGGGGAATTGAGCCGAAGGATAAGGATCGAGGAACGGTTTGCCTCCGCGCAGCGTTTCTTCAAGTTCAGCCAGAGGGAATCCCGAATCAATCGTAAGGAATGCTCTGTTTGCATCGGCGGTTTCCACCACAGCGTCAGGCCCACAAGACTGCCGAAGCCGATATCCGAGAATCGTCAGCAGAGGCTTGGCTTCTTCGCAATTGGAAACATGAAGCAGGGCTTGCGGACCCGCAAGCGCCTCCAGTTCCCGGGCCTGGTCGAGGTACCAGTTCAGTAGAATCAAGAACTGCGTGGGTCTGCCGTCCTGATAGCCGTTTACAACCACATTGCGAGCCAGCAGAGGCAAAAGCTCGTCGGGAGAAATTTTCTGGCTGATCCCAGCCATCCGCAAGAAGGATCGTAACGGACCAGGAACGGTGACTTCGCTCACGGACGAAGATGCGGCAGGCGCGGGGCCCGGAGAAGCGTTACTTGGCAGCCAAAAAAAAACACATAGCAGAGCCGTAAGAAAATGTGTGAGCGTACAGTTTGAATTCCGCATACGAGGCTTCTCCGATGCCGTGACTTTTGTCGCAGGGGCCGCGCAAAGCGACGGGGCGCGCTCCACCCGAGCGCTGGGGTGAGCCCAATGTACATGAGAAACAGCAAGCGATCAATAAATGAAATGAAACAATGGGGGTGTGGAAATGGAGGAGACGAAGAATATCTTCCATTCGTTGCTTAGGGACGCCGGATGCGCAGACGTCCCTGCACAGGGCCATCACCCGAGCTTGATGTGAGAACGGCTGCCTATTTTGGAAGAGGGATGGTTTTTGCGTCTGGTGGACGCGGCCGCGACTGCAGAAATGCATATATGTCGGCCAGTTCCTGATCCGAGACGACCTTGGCAGTGTACGGCGGCATCTCTCCCAACGGCTTACGGATGTAGGGAGCGAACACCTCGAACGGGACCGGGTCGGGTCCGATCCGCGGTCCGGTCATCGAGGAGCCTTGCCCTTCGCGGCCATGGCATTCGTAGCAGCCATACTTGGTGAAAATCCGCTTCCCATTTTCGGCATTCCCGGCGGGCGCGGTGGCAGGCTTCGTAGCTTGGGCCGCATTCTGGCCGCTCACACCGATGGCGCTGAAAATTAGCGCCGTCGCAAGCGCCAAAAGAATAGAGGAACTGCACCCACGAAGGGTTTTCATGCTAACTCCTTAGCGCGGTTGAGTGACCACATCCAGAAGAGCCGGTTCACCACGCTTGACTACCGCGATCGCGCGACGCAAAGCAGGGGCGACATCTTTGGGATCAGTGATCGGGCCCTCGGCGTAAACCCCCATGCTCTGTGCTAATTTCGCAAAATCCATATGGGGGTCCTCGAACGTGGTTCCGATCCCGGCGCGGTCAATGCCACGGTTGTGCCGATCGGCCATGCGTTGCACGTGCATTAGCTCTTCATGATAGGCACGGTTGTTATGCATGACGCTCAGCAGCGGGATGCGATGATGCGCCGCTGTCCACAGGACGGCCGGAGCAAACAGAAGATCACCATCATCTTGAATGCTGACCGACAGGCGGCCGTGCTTCTGGTTTGCCAAGGCGGCGCCCACCGTGGCGGGAGCGTTGTATCCGATGCCTCCGCCGCCCTGAGCGCCGATATATTGGTAGTGCTTATCGAAGGGCCACAGGCGCAGCGGCCACCAGCTGAAGTGTCTGAGCATCGACACCAACGACCAGTTCTCGCCCTTGATCTGTTCCCAAAGCTCGGCGCACAGGCGGGCAGTGCTGACCGGGCTGGCGTCCCAAGCGTACGTGGCGTCGATCCGCGCCTGTTCCAAAGTTTGCTGGTGCGCCGCTGCCAGCTTGACCCCGCGAGCCTGGAACGCCTGCTTGCGATCTGCGGTGATCTGCCGCTTGATTTCCTCGATGAGCGACGGAAGGGTCGCCTCCGCATCGGCCGCCATGGCCACATCGACCCCGGTGTAACGGAAGAAATCCTGGTAATTCGCTTTGATGTACAGATCGCCGGCGGTGATGGTGATTAGTTTCGCGCTACTTTTCATGATAGGACGCGAACTACGCTCCACTTGGTCGTGGAAGGAGTTCACGGCGCTCCAGAGGTCGGAGGCTTCAAGACCCAGAATCACGTCCGCGCCGGCGATCGCCGCGCTTCGTCGGGAGGATTGGTTGAGGGGATGCCGCGTGGGAAAGTTCATCCGTGAGGCCTGATCGATGACCGACGCCTGGAGCAACTCGGCAAGCTCGACAAGATGCTCAATGCCGGCCTGCGTCCGCGCGGCGCGATCCACAACAATCACCGGATTCTGAGCCTGCACCAGGAGTCGGGCTGCCTCGGTGACTGCGCCGGAATCGCCCTGGGGAGGCGACGGCAGCGCCAGCTTGGGGATACTCAGCCTGGCCCCTTCGTGAATCGGGTTTTCCTGGAGTTCGCTATCGGCCACCAGCATCACCGGCCCCATCGGCGGCGTCATCGCGATCTTATACGCGCGCACCGCGGATTCGGCAAAGTGCTGCAGCGAGATGGGCATGTCATCCCACTTCATGTAATCGCGGACCATCGCCGCGGCATCCTGGACGCTATGGGACCATTCCCCATAGGCTGAGTCCCGCATGGTGGCGTCCAGGTTGTTGCCGATCACGATATAAACCGGCACACGGTCACAATAGGCGTTGTAGATTGCCATGGCGGCGTGCTGTAGCCCGACGGTGCCGTGCGCGAAGACGCACAGCGGCTTGCCCTCAATCTTGGCGTAGCCGTGGGCCATGGCGACCGAAGACTCTTCATGACAGCAGGTGATGAACTCTGGAATCCGGTTTCCTCCGTAGTTGATCACGGATTCATGGAGCCCTCGGAAACTGGAACCTGCGACCGAGCACACATACTCGAAGCCCAGGAACTTGATCACGTCGACCATGAAGTCGGACCCGGTGCGGTCCACGGTAAGCACGGGAGACTCGGCGGGCGGGTCGGTTTCGACCACGGGCGGCATCAAGGGCATGGCATGGGTTGGCTGCGGTGCGGCCGGTTGCGCAGGCTGAGCCTCTGCCGGTACAGCCAGCGTTGCCGCTCCAGCGACTACGCTTTTCAGGAAATCTCGACGGTCAACCGATGGTTTCTTGGATCTCGCCATGAATTTTTCCTCAGCTCTCGGACTTAGGCGTAATTCCCCTTTGGTTTTCGAAACCAAATTAATTCATTGTACATGGGGACTAGCTCGGTGGGAAGGCTGTGATCCGCGTCCGACTTCGTCGTGACCAAAAATATTCTGCCATTCTGCGTTTCTATTATTTTTTGCCGCCGGGATCCGCCAGTTTCAATCGACCATCACATGCCAGCCAGATCCGTCTTAACCGCCATGACGCGCAGTATCCACGGTACCGTAACGCTCTTGAAGATTCGCGCATCTGACCAGCCCTTGGCATCGCGTCCCATGTGGCCACCCTGCGGATTTATCCACGCGTCTTTAGGCGCCTGGCCGCTGTTGAGCAGCAGGTCGGTATCGGATATGGGCACTTGCGAATCGAGCGCGCCACCGATGACCAGCATCGGCGCCATCGGCTTATCGAGAAAGCCGCGCGTCTTGAGCGACATCTTCTCATGCACATCGGCAAGCTGGTCGATCGTGGTCACCCCAAACATTCGAAAATGCGCCGGGAGGTAGTCGAACAGGTATTCCCGATTGTTGGGAATCTCCATCGTCGAAGCGCGCTGGAAAAACTCGTGAACCGCGGGCGACTGGGAGACCACGCCGCAGAGCCGGCTCTTCTCGGTCACGGCGAGCACTGTCGACCAGTAACCGCCGTAGCTTGCGCCGTAAACCATAACGTGCTTCATGTCCACATCCGGTCGCTGGTACACGTAATCGATTGCGCGAGAGAACATGCGCTCCGCGCCAGGCGCTGCCTTGATGGGCGCCTGTCCTGCCCCGGGCGAATCCAGCGCCAGATACCCGACACCATGGTCAAGCATCTGGCGGAATCGCTCGGCCATGTCTTCTTTGCGGCGGTCCAGTCCCGGGATCACGATCACGATGGGCGCGGGCTTCGCGCTCTTGGGCATTTGCAAGTAGCCGATAATCTCCTTACCTTCGAAGGGAATGTGTATCACCTCGAGCGGCGGATCCAGCAGGCGAGTGTGCGCGAGGTAGGCCTGAAGCGCTTTTTCATAGGCCTTTTCCTGTCCGGGTGAGAGAGGTCCCGGCCAGCGGCCAAAGTTGTAATACAGCCAGGCCTGAACGTAGTCGGCATCGGCCTGCGCTGGCGCGGATGCGGCCTCGGCGCGCGCCTTGCTCACATAGCGGTCGCCAATCACGCTCCAGGACGCTGCCCAGTCGTCTCGATCAAGCTTGGTAAGACGGGCCAGCGCTTCGCGGACCTCGTCCGGCTTGAGTCCTTCGAGCGGGTACGCGTTACGGTCGGCGCGTGCCTGCACTTCCACCTTTAGTTCGTCGAGCGTCCGCTCCTGCGCGAGGCCGGTGATGGCAAACGCCAGAGAGAAAGCGAACGCGAGGACCGCTGCCTTGAAACCATTACGCGTAATGCTCGCGAGCTTCTCCATAATGTTTGTTCACCTTTAAGCGAGCCCTACTCGAGTCGCTAATGCCCTTACCAAGTCAGCTTTAGAGCGAATTGTATCTGCCGCGAAGTCGTGTTCATCAAAGTAATTGCACCCGGGGCGGAACCGTTGGGAGTTCCATCTGCCGCCAGAATGACGCGATTGTCGTTGGGAGAATTGAAATTCGGCCGATTCATGATATTAAAGACCTCCGTACGGAACTGCGCCTTAAAGGCTTCAGAAATTCTCTTGATGGGAATGTTCTTGAATAGGGAAAAATCCATATTCACCAATCCTGGACCAATCGCCGAGTTGCGCCCTCCGTTTCCAAGCACAGTGCTGACGGCCGGGGCTTTGAAACACTCCAGCTTGATGTAATTGCTGGCATTCTGGGGGTTGACGGGAGTGGCGCAGCCAGGCCCGGCGACCTTATCCGGGTACTGATACGGGTCCGTCGTGCCCATCCCCAGCGGGTCACCGGCAACGAGCACTGTAAATGGTGTGCCCGACGCGATCGTCAAAACGCCGCCGGTTTCCCAGTTGCCGAGGATCGCCTTCAACGGTGCTGCGAAAGATGCCGGCGTGGGGATGTCCCACTCATAATGCACAGTCAAATTGTGGCGCTGGTCCTGGTCGGTGAGACCCCGCCTGCATGATTTGCAAAACCAAAGCAGCGTCGAGACTGAATTCCGGAACGGGTCCGAGGCGACCGAACCGCCACCGGTGTCAATATTCTTGGACCAGGTATAAGAACCTCCAACCTCGAAGTTGCGACTCATGGCCTTGTTGACTTGCACCTGGAGCCCATCATAGAAGTATTGTCCGTCCCAGAGCGCCATCTGAGTACGGCCTGTGTTCTGATTGATGATCGGCGGCGGCAGCGCAGGAAATTGGGCAGGATTCCAGATGGCGGGCAGAGCCGATGTCAAGACACCAGCATTTGGATTGCCTGCCGGTAACGGTACTAACGGGCAAGTTTGGATCACGTAACCCTGAGGAGCGGTGACGGGCTGGAGAGGTGCCGTACACGGCCATTGGAGTTGGCCCTGGGCATTAGTGGTCGGTAGAACCATGTTGTTGTCATCCGCCTGAAACCTCATGTGTATGCCCCGCGCGCCCACATAGCCGACCATCAACGTAGTGTTGGGGGTGATCTGACGCTGAACGTTGAAGTTCCACTGCATCACGTAGTTACGCTTGGGATTGAATTGCATGACATAGTAGCGGTGGCTTTGGTTGGCTAAAGCCTGTCCGTAGGCGCCGCACGCAGTCGTACAGCCAAGCACAAAAGGATTCGATAAGCCACTCTGACTTGCCGAAATGTCGAAGGGAAAGGATCCATCCACACCGCTCCCCATTTCCACAGGGAAGGGCAGGACATCAAACATTCCAAAGCCACCCGCGACCGAAGTCTTGCCGTCCTTGAACGGGTCCCAAGCAAAGCCAACACGCGGCTCAAAATTCTTTTTGGTCGGATTCAGGATATAGGGGCTACCCAAAAAGGGATTCGGCGGAGCGCTATTCAGTACGCGAAGGTTTGAAAGTTTGCCAGCCTGTTCGGTGATGATGCTAGCCATCTCGTAACGCAAGCCCCAGTTCAAGGTCAGATTCGGGCGGACGCGAACGTCATCCTGGAAGTAAGCGCCTACAATCCACTGCCTAACGCCTCGCCCTGTCACAAGGCCCGGCACATCCGCATTTATAGCACCAGTACTATTCGTCAGGAAACTGGTCAAGTCGTTGAATATGATTTGGCCGCCTGGGAAGTCTGCCCCAAAAGTGTTCCCTTGAAGCCGTTCAAGATTGGCGCCGAATTTCAGGGAATGAATCCCCTTGGTGAGAAACAAGTTGTCGTACTCCTGGATGGAGTTCCAATGGAATTTGAATGGGGTATAAAAGTCCAGCCCCCCCGGGTAGAAGCCACCAAGGCCATCCGAGTTGATTTGAATATTGCCGATTGTCGTTGCGGGTATGAATCCTAGCGTCTTATCAGCTGCCGCGGGGATGAGAGCCGTCGCCCCTGAAGGGGACTCCACATTATCCCGGTTAAAACCCACACGGAAGGAATTAACGAGGGAAGATGAAAAGACGTGGGTCTCTTCTATTGCGATCATTTGGCGGAACATTGGGTTGCTAATCAGCACAGATTTGTACTGGTCAGGTTCATTTTGAGACGCCTTGTCAAAAAGATACGTGCTGAAGATACGGTCTTTGGCGGAAAAGGTATGGTCCGCCCGGATAATGAAAAAATGTTCCTGTGTCTTTTGGAACGCAGCGAACGCAAATTGTCCTGTATTACTTCCGGGGGCGATGCTAGATACGTTAACGTTAGGCAGCGGAACAAGGTTTGTGGCGAGGAATCTTGTTGCATTCGCGTCCACACTTAACTGGCAAGAGGGCACGGTGGTGGGAGTGCAGCCATTGATGAATCCATTGCGCGCGTCGGACGTTAGCACGTTGGAAACGGTTGTGGTTCCTAGACCTTGGGTGACTCCCTCATAATCGCCAAAAATAAACGTCTTGTCTTTTTGAATTGGTCCGCCGGCCGATGCCCCATACTGGTTCCTGCGAAATGGCGGTTTTGGGTTGCCATTCGCGTTGTCAATGAAACTCGCCGCGTCCAGCGCGCTGTTCCGAATAAATTCGTATGCGCTGCCATGGAATTGGTTTGTTCCCGACTTGGTGGTTGCGGTGATAATTCCGCCGGAGGTGCGTCCGTACTCGGTGGAATAGTTGGTGGTCAGAACTGAAAATTCGGCCACCGCGTCAGTGCCCAAATTTCCTCCGAGCACGCTCCCCGGACCCGCATTGGCGTAATCATTGATATTCACACCATCTAATAGGTAATTGTTCTGCTGTGGGCGAGCGCCCGAAATCGTCAGTTCCAGCCCCAGACCGCGCTTTACCCTGTCGCCCGCATTGATCGGAGGCTGGTTCTGTGATTGATGCACGCCAGGTTGCAATGCCGCTAGGTCGGTCCACGAACGGCCGTTGAGCGGGAGTTCCACAACAGTATGCTCGTTAACGACACCGCTGATGGTCGAGTTGGCCAGGTTCACCGTGGGAGCCTCGGCAGTTACGGTGACTTGCTCATTCAGGCTCCCGACCTGCAGGGTCAGATTCAGAACCAACTCCTGACCCACGTTCAAGGTGATCCCCTTGCGGACCAGGGTCGAGAACCCCTTCGCGGAAGCCGTAATCTCGTAGTTTCCCGGCTGCAAGTTCGGCGCGCCGAACATGCCTTCCGCCTTCGTGATGGTATTCGTGCTAATGCCAGTGCCCACATTGGCGATCACAATATCCACGCCAGGCATCTTGGCTCCCGAGGAGTCCACCACCGTGCCCGAGATCGTTGCTCCAACCACTTGAGCTGAGACCCACGCCGGGAGAACGAAAACGAGCAGCACCGCAAAGGTTGCCGCAAAGCAAAACATAAGACTTACACAGGAACTCTTAAACTCTGATCGAGTCATGTTTTCAACACTCCCCTCATGATTTCAAATTCCCCGGGCTTATCATTGTTGCAACTAGTAATGGATTGAGGACGGGCGATCTCGATACCGTGATACTAGAGTGTCTACAGGAGTGTCAAGGCAAATCTGCTGCGTGTAAGACGGGGCTATATTGCAGGTGAACTGCAGGCGCCACTTTGCGTGACAACTATTGCGTCGGGCCAGATGCTCCTGGCGTTTGGGCTCTCGCAAACACGGATGCGTGCCGCTTCGATTGCGGAATCATGATGACCGAACGGTTGCGAATCTCGGTTATTTCTTCATTTTCGGCCACAGGACGCCCTGATCTTCCGCGGTGACCGGGCCCAAGCCTTTGTAAACGAACTTCTGCACGCGCTGGCCGCGATAAGTCTCGGTGATGTAGATATTGCCTTTCGAATCGGTGGCGATGCTATGTGGGCCGTAGAATTCGCCCGGCTGTCGCCCTCCCTCGCCGAAAGTCGTCAGCACTTCCAGCGTATCCCGGAGCAGGATGTGCACACGGTCGTTTTCCCCATCGGTCAGATAGACGTATTTTTGTTGCGGGTCTTTCGAGAACGCAATGTCCCAGGCCGAGCCGGAACCCCGCGTCTTCTTGGCGACGAATGCTTCCTTTATGTAGGTTCCGTCGGGTTTGAACACCTGGATGCGGTCATTCACGCGATCGCAGACATACAACAAGCGATCCACTGAGAGATCGGCGCAATGCACCGGATTGCGGAATTGCTGGGGTGGCGGACCATCGGGGTCATAGTTGCCGAGGTCAGCGTCGTCGGGTTTGTGGCCATACGCGCCCCAGTGCCGCTTGTACTTGCCGGTGTCCGCGTCGAACACGATCACACGATGGTTGCCGTAGCCGTCGGCCACGTACACTTCATTGGTTTGTTTGTCGATGAACGTCTTGGCGGGCAATCTCAGGTTCTCTAAATCGTTGCTGCCCTTGCTGTGGCTGGGCTTGCCGATTTGCATCAGGAATTGACCTTCCTGAGTGAACTTCAGAACCTGGTTGTCATGGTAGGAGGCGGTTGACTTAGCGGCAGATTCGTCCATTTCCCCAGCCACCACGGGCTTCGCGGGGGGCTCTTTGCCCCGTCCATTGCCACCGATCCAGACGTTACCCTTGTAGTCGATCGTAATTCCGTGGTTGGAGTCCGGCCAATCGTAGCCATTGCCGGGGCCACCCCAGTGGTGAAGCAGGTTGCCAGCCTGATCGAATTCCAGAACAGGCGGAGCCGCGGCGCAGCACATCGCCAACGGCGGAGTCGTCGTGGCGTGAAGTTCGCCGGGTTCGAGTGATCCCGCACGATGGACGATCCAGATATTATCCTGTGCGTCGACCGATACTCCGATGGCCATCCCGATGAGCCAATGGTTGGGCAACGGCTTGGGCCACAGCGGGTCCACTTCAAACATGGGCGCCTGAACCGAGGCCGCTTCGACCGCAGCCTTTTTTTCAAGCACAGCGGATCCGAGCGCAAGAGCAACGATGCTGGCCACAAAAATCGCACCTATGAAGAGATTTCGCTTCATGATAACTCCTCCACCTTTGCACGTGACATGCGGTTGATGGGAGCCGCGAGTTTCATCCTGAGTGATGCGGCTGGCATGTCTATGGGAACTTCGGGCGAAGTATACACAATTTGCAATTTGGCAACCATTTATTTTTCGTAAGACGGACCTCCCACACCTTCGGCAACTACTCTTCTTTAACTCGAAAACAGATGCCGTAGCCGGTTCTGACTGGCCCCTCTGAATTTCATTCCAGTTCTGTATGACCAATTTGGGAAGGAAAGTATGTTCCCGACTGGCTCGCGATGCGCCATTTAAGCAAATAATCCTGCCCAAGTTTGCCATTTTCTCCTTACCAAGAGCACCTCGCGGGACTCGGGTGTCCGGTCAATGCGCACAAGTATGTGGTAATGAATTCAATCACCTACCAGACCCCGCGGTGATCGCCGGATACCAGGACTACTTGCGCGGCGACGCTGCCTTTTTCATAAGCGTTTTGAAATGTGACCCGCGAACTTAGATTGGCGCGGGGTTTGCATGATGGAAGGCGAAACCGCGGGAAACAGTTCCTTCGCGGAACCCGGAGGCACCGCAACAATGCCTGAAACTATGCCTGAAACAGTGCCTGAGGAGGGTGTCCATTCAACTTAAGAAGATTCCAACATATCTTTTGCTGTTCATGTTTTTGGATGCACACACAGCGCGGGTCACGGTGTCACCCCGGGGTGGACAGATGTTCACTAAAGGGATCGCGCAAATCAACGGGAGACTAGTTCCCTGACGTACATTTTTTTTCCGGCGATCGCATCGCCGCGGGAAACGAATAGATGAGATTCGCATTACGCGCTTGAGATAGCCGAAGAAAGCAAAGGTGACGCCAGTGACGGTACAACAGATAGCGCAACAAACGGCACAACAAACGGAACGACAGTCGGCGCCACCTATAGCAGCGCCATTAAGCGTGAAGGTGAGAACGAGTTGCCGGTCCTGCGGCAGCGGGGATCTCGCGAGTGTTCTGGACCTGGGCGATTTATACGTCTCGAATTTTGCGGATACCGCGGATGCCAGCAATTGGCCGCGCGTCCCGCTGGAGTTGCTTCTTTGCTCGCGCTGCAGTTTGCTGCAGTTGCGGCACACCACCCCGCCCGAGTGGCTCTATCGGCGGTATTGGTACAAATCCGGCGTAAACGCTTCGATGCGCGCGGCACTGGCGGATATTACGCGTAAGGCTTCTGAGTTCGTGGGGCTTTCCAGCGGCGATACCGTTCTCGATATTGGGTGCAATGACGGCACGCTATTGCGCTCCTACACTGTCCCCGGGATTCGCCGGATGGGATTTGAACCTGCCATCAATCTCAATAGCGACGCCTCAAAAAGTGCCGACCAAATTATTCCAGATTTCTTCAGCGCGGGTCCGGTGGCTGGCGAGCGTTTTCGCATCGTCACTTCCATCGCCATGTTTTATGACCTTGAGGATCCCAACGCGTTTGTTGCCGATATCGCCAGCGTGCTCACCGCGGATGGCGTCTGGATCATTGAAATGCATTATCTGCCGCTAACTATTACACGCAACGCATTTGACGCGGTTTGCCACGAGCATCTGGAATACTATTCGTTGGCCTCGCTCGAATCCCTGCTGGCGCGCCACGGCCTGGTGATTGCGGACGCTGAAACCAATGAAGTCAACGGCGGGAGTTTGCGCGTTTATGTCGTTCACGAGGGATCGCGAGCCAAGGTTCCCGCGCTGCGCGATCGGGTGCGCGCCATGCGCGCCCAGGAAGAACTTCTGGGACTCAATCTTCCATCGACTTACGAAAAATTGGGCGAGCGCATTTTTATCATTGGTGACAAGTTGAGAGCATGGGTGCGAAGCGAATGCGCGCAGGGGAGAATTGTTTCCGCTTATGGCGCCTCCACCAAAGGCAACACACTTCTTCAAGTGTTCAAGCTCGATCATTCGCTGATCCACTCGGCGGCGGAAAGAAATCCCGAAAAGTGGGGGAAATATACCGTGGGGACGTGGATTCCCATCGTCTCCGAGGCCGAAGCGCGGGCCCAGGCCGACGATTTCCTGATTCTTCCCTGGCACTTCCTTCTCGAGATGCGCGAGCGCGAGGACGAATTTTTGTCGAGCGGCGGCAAACTCGTCGCGCCGCTTCCCGAACCCCGGGTCATCGATTCCACCGGAGTGCGGGCCATCGAATAAGAGCTGCGATACCCTTCCCAATGTCCACTCGGAGTTGCGACGCTGGGTTTGCGGGTGCGGACGCTCTATTCTTGCCCGTTTCTGCTAACAAGCGCAGGGTTCTTGGTTGCCCGCCACAAGTGAATGGATTGTGAAATCTAATTACAAGTCTTCCAAACAGCAGCGGGCGGGTGTATATTTTCCGCCTGGGAATTCAAGCTGATCATCCTGATCGATCGTACTGATCATTGCAGTGATTATCGCAGCCTGAGAATTCTGGCTCTAGTGGAGGGCACGCAGTGAAACTCCGGAATCTAACTCGATACGGGCTGTTGCAGTGCGCAGTCGTGTGTATTGTCCTGGTACTTCGTGGACCAGCCGCGAAAGCGCAGGGGCAGGACCGCGCCCCGCAGTATTTTCAGGCGGACATTCAGTACGGCGCGCAGATCTTCGTTTCGCAGTGCACTTCGTGTCACGGCGAGAATGGCGACATGATTCCCGGCGTGAACTTCCGCGCGGGCCAATTTAAGCGCGTCCTCTCCGATAATGACCTGCGCGCCACCATCACCACCGGCGTTCCCGGCACCGCCATGCAGCCGTTCACCTTTGGCGCCTCGGAACTTACCGGCATCGTCGCCTATCTTCGCAACATGAGCAATTTCAACGCCCGGGGTCTGATGGTTGGCAACGCGGGTCGCGGCCAGGCCCTGTTTGAAGGCGCGGGCACCTGCGCGACCTGCCATGCCGTCAACGGCAAAGGCCCGCGCTTTGCTCCCGACATGGGCGACATCGGCGTGCTCCGCACTGCCGACCTGCTTCACAAGACCCTGCTCGATCCGGCCGGCACAATGCTGCCGGTCAATCGCCCGGTGCGCGCGGTAACCCGCGACGGAAAAGTCATCAACGGCCGCCGCCTCAACGAGGATACATACACGGTCCAGCTCATCGACGAGCAGGAGCGCCTGCTCTCTCTCACCAAGGCCGACCTGCGCGAATTCACCGTCCTCAAGACCACTTCCATGCCATCGTACAAAGATAAGTTCAGCGCCCAGGAACTGGCCGACCTGGAGGCCTACCTTCTTTCTTTGAAAGGTGTGAAATGAATCACTCACGGCGCAGGTCCTTTCTGCTACTTCTGGTTTTGCTGATTCCTTTTTCGCTTCGCGCCCAGATCACCTCCGAGCGCCTGCTTCACGCGAGCGACGAGCCGCAGAACTGGCTGACCTACTCAGGCAGCTATGCAAGCCAGCGCTATAGCGCCCTGCAACAAGTCAGCCCCACAAACGTCAACAATCTTGAGCTCAAGTGGGTTTTCCAGGCGCAATCGCTGCAGAAATTCGAGTCTACCCCGCTGGTCGTCGACGGCATCATGTACCTCACGCAGTCGCCCAACGACGTGGTGGCGCTCGACGCCAAGACGGGCCGCGTCTTCTGGGTCTACCACTACGCTCCTTCGCCCGCCGCCCGGCCTTGCTGCGGCATCGTGAATCGCGGCGTCGCTATTCTCGGCGACTCGCTATTCATGGCCACCGTTGACGCGCACCTGGTGGCCATCGACGCCAAGAACGGCCACGCCCTCTGGAACGTAAAGCTGGCCGAGCCCGCCGCCGGCTACGCCATGACCATGGCGCCGCTAGTGGTTAAGGACAAAGTGATCGTCGGCGTCGCCGGAGGCGAGTTCGGTGTTCGCGGCTTCATTGCTGCCTTCGAAGCTCGTACCGGCAAGCAAGCCTGGCGCTTCGATACGATTCCCAAGCCAGGTGAACCCGGCCACGAAAGTTGGCGCGGTGGTGATTGGGAACATGGCGGCGGCGCCGTCTGGATCACCGGCTCCTACGATCCCGAGCTTAACTTGACCTACTGGGGCACCGGCAATCCCGGCCCGGACTGGAACCCGGAACAACGCCCCGGCGATAACCTTTACTCTGATTCCGCCGTGGCCCTCGACCCCGACACTGGCAAGCTCAAGTGGCATTTCCAATTCACTCCGGGCGACCCCTATGACTATGACTCGGTGCAAGTTCCCGTCCTTGTGAACGCGAATTGGAACGGCAATCCGCGCAAGTTGATGCTCTGGGGCAATCGCAACGGCTTCTTTTATGTTTTGGACCGCGCGACAGGGAAATTTCTTGCTGGGCACCCATTCATCAAAGTGAACTGGGCGAGCGGCATCGACGCCAGCGGCCGGCCAATCATCACGCCGCAACCTCCCGGCGCCCCGACCTTTCCGGGCATTCAAGGCGGAACGAACTGGTATTCGCCGTCTTATAGCTCGCGTACCGGACTCTTCTACATCTCTACTTGGGAAGATTACGCCACGATTTTTTCCGGCGTGAACGCCGAATATAGAGAAGGTCAGCGATACACCGGCGGCGCGAACACCAGTCCCATCCCCGGCGCCGAGAACCCCTCTGGCGCACGGCTGGGCCCCGTCAATACGTATACCGAGGCGCTCGCCCACGGCGCCGTCGTTGCCCTGGATCCCGAGACAGGCAAAGCAAAGTGGAAGTTCGAAATGCACGACGTCAACACCAGTGGAATTCTGACCACTGCTTCGGACCTGCTATTTGTCGGAGGGCGTGAAGGCTATTTCCAGGCTCTTGATGCCCGTGCGGGAACGCTGCTTTGGAAGCAAAACCTGGGCGGAGAAATCATTGCCGGCCCGATCACCTATCAAGTCGAAGGCAAGCAGTACGTCTCCATCGCCTCCGGGAATGGCATGTTCACATTCGCTCTCCGCGAATGATCACTCCAAGCCGTCACCCCAAGACGCGCAACAAGCAGCCGAACTCGAGAGCTATTCGTAGTACGCCGGAGCCTTCTTGAGTTTTGCGTTGGCCGTAACATCGTGCTGAATCCAGAGCTGTGCGCCGGTCTGTTTCAAGAAAGCTTGGATCGCGGCCCTGCTAGCGCTGGTCTGCTCGCGGCTGAACTCCGTGGTCGGAGCGTTGCGCTGCTTGAGTTCTTCCGGATAATGATACAGATCGCCGGAGAGCAGGACAGGTCCGGTCTTGCGCAATTTCAGAAATAGGACCTGGTGACCGGGCGTATGTCCGGGAGCGGGCTTGATGATCACTTGCCCGTCGCCAAACACGTCGTAATCTTCACCGGTGAGTAGAATGGTTTTGCTATTTCGCAAGGTGCTGTAATTTTCGGGAGTAGTGCAGCGGGCAAATTCAGGCGGTTGAACAAACATGGCTTCGCGCTCCTGCTTTTGCACCAGCCAGGTCGCGCCGGCAAAATCGTTGGCGTTTGCAGTGTGATCCCAATGACAGTGGGAAAGCGCAAGGTAGGTGATGTCAGCCGGTGCGTATCCGGCCTCGGCTAACTGAGTCTTGAGCGGCCTGGTAACCGTGGCCCTTCCCTCGGTTACGCTGCCGGCGGAAGTGAAGACGCTGTCGGGCAACACGCCGGCGTCCCACATCAGTGTTCCCTTGGGATGGGCTACCAAGAAGCACGCCACGGACATATCGGTTGTCGCAAGATCCTCCTTGGTGAGCCCGTACACGCTGGGGTCGCCAATACGCAATTTTCCACAATCGAACACGTACAGCCTCAAAGACTCCGGCGCTGCCGCGTGGCGCTGTGCCGCTGCCGGGGACCCGGCACCGGCCGTTTGACCTCGCGCTCCGAGCGGCAACATGAATGCAGCGAAGAGCATTAGCACAGGCGCCGTGTGGCGCCATCCTGAACGCATCTTATGGTTTGTCATTGATCACTCCTTGTTCGACGTTCAACACCGTCCGCGGCAAATAGGCACTCAGCGCGGTTTTCCGGTATATGCCTGCATACTACATCACTATGGACGCGGCTCGGAGGAAGGCGGCACGATACTCTTCATCCGCATGTAGGTGACCAGGTTGCCGTAATGCTCATTGTTGTGGGAGATATTCTGGATCAACGTCCGCACACGGAGAGCCTTCATCGGTTTGCCATTGTCCATGGATATCTGAATAACTTGCATTGCAGAAGCGTCGGTGAGCGAGGTGTAGGCGGATTCGCAGTAGCTTAAGGCGCCGTTCAAAGCCTTGAGCAAGTCGGCCTTCGCAGTGAGCTTGGTGAAATCGTTATCCGCCTGGGGATTCTTTTCTTCCTTAGCGTTGGCGCAATAAAAGTAATTGAAATTGGCGAGGTGTCCAATGATCTGACCAAAGGTTCGCACTTCGGTCTGTGGTCCGGGCCGCATATTGTAAAAATTTTCCGGCACTTTTTCCGCCGATCGCACCAGGTTTTCCCGGCTCCTGGCGAAGAATCCCCGGAGCATCACAGACAGCGGGTCCTTGGGCGGCACTGGATCTGGATTCTGTGCCGCGGCTGGATAAATCGAAAAAAGGCTGAGCAGTGCGGCGAAAAGGAATTTTCTCACTAGAGTCCCCCTGACTGGTTCGAATCTCCGCGGACATCTTAATATAGAATTCCCATTTCCATCCAATCAGAAAGCCGAGAAGTGTCCCGCGACCAATCGACCGGGTTGAGTTCCACAAGGAATTGAGGGGTTTGATTCAGAACGCTAAGCAGGTGTGACTCGAGAACCACCTGGCGCGGCGATCGGCCACCGGGCGGTGGATGCCGTCAACATTAGCCGGACCAGGGGAAGTGGAATAGGGAAACGACATTCGAACTTCCCCATGCGGACCTCCCCGATCAAGGGAGCACACAGGTAAAGCGCTCATTTTTCCGGTCTCCGTGTGATGGTGCGCAGTAAAGGGCCCAAGCCAACGGCCCCAATGACGGCTTTGGAAATCCGCCGTTCAATGAACTCGGTGTCGTTGCGGGACCGCCGACTCTGCCCAGTTTATTTCGCTTGCAGGGACTCAATGTACTTTTTCAGATTAAAGATTCGTAGCTGGGCCTGTCCTGGATCACCAATGGATTTGAAAAGCACTCCCCAAACCGGCATGTCTTTGGAGCCGTGAGCCTTCGCATCCCGGGGGCCGCTCACCAGTATTTGGGTCACGTAATCTTCCGGAAATTTGCCATCGTGACGTTGGGCCAAAGTGGTCAAATTGGCGGGCGGAACCTTGAATTCGGTAGCCGCTGGGCCATCTCCCTTGCCACCTTTTCCGTGGCAAACGGCACAATAGGTGTTGAACATCTCTTCACCCGATCCGGCATTGGTGACCGCAATCGGCCCCTTCTTGATGGTCTTTGGCGCCGTCTGCGCGTTTGCGATCGCGGCGCTTGCGAATAGCAGCGCGGAAAACAAAACTGCAGATCGAATGATTGGCCTTTTCATCAGAAACCTCCATTTTCGAATTTTGTGATAGCTGCCTATCGAAACGCCTGCTGACCTGCAGCTTGGAATAGCCGTCTTATATATCGATCCTCGGGCTGGATACAGTGATGGCCGTCACAGTAAATTGTGACGGAAGACAGGTTGATGATTCCTGCTCGATTCGCGTTTCCCCCAATGGAAACGGCTCAGGGAAGTTTTTTGGGCATCATTGAGCCCTCCTCCCGCCACGCAGAATTGTGATCTGATCGCATATTATTTCAAGTCAGGTTGATTTGGCGTGGCCGTCATGACAGGCGAAGCCAGGACATAATTGTGGTAGCTTTCCATCATCTGCCACAAGCCAGACTGGTTTGGCGCGAGCACGCGGCTGGACCAATACGCCTTATCGCCGTAGGTCGGTTGGATCGAAACCATTACGACCGCATCTCCGAAATCCCACGTGCGGATCCACAATGCCGGAGCCGCTCCGACCTTGGGAGCGTTAGGATTTGCCGCCTTGCGTTTGTTCATTCCGATGATACGGTCGGCTTTGGAAGGGGAAGCACCGCCGTAAGTGCTCACTACTCTCTGGTCCATATTGTCGGCGACGTGCTTTTGCCAATTTTCCTGGCTCGATTCTTGTTCTTGCCATTCGTCAAGGGAGGCCTTTTCACCCGGACTCAATGGCTTGTACGGCACGGCCTTGCAGGGATTGTTGCAGGGGATGTCATAGGTTGGCTCGACAGTCTGGAAATCGCGTTTTGGGATCGACGCAATTTCAGTCGTGTGCAGCAGTTTCCATCCGGCCGGGCGCTTCACCCAAAATCTCGCCGAATACTTATTTCCCTGGCTCCATTGGATCCACACGACGCTCTTGCCATATTTGTGCTCAATGACCTTAACGTCATCTCCTGAAATAACCAGAGGCTTCAAGCCGCCACGGAAAGCGTCATCCTTGGCCCACATGATTCCTTCGGAGTCGATCCAATTGAAATCCGGGTCGAGCCATTTGTTCGCGGTAACTTTATCGCCTTTCGCAAGCGCCGCCACCACCGCTTTGTCCGCGGTTACGACCGCGTCATCGGCAGCGGCCGCCGGCACGCCAGCCAATGCGGCCGCCAGACCAGCGCACACTATTCCCATGGCGAAAAGATTTCTGACAAAACCATTCCTGACAAAACAATTCATGCTTCCTCCTCGGATACTACGATTTGCATAAGCACGTTCTTCCGCGAGTGGGCACAACGGCTCACAACCCCACCGTTGCTTTTGAAACCTCGAACCGACCCATAGTACACGCAACCTGCCGTTTGGTTGGAAGCCTGTGTTGCAAAAAGCGCTACGAATCAACTCCTAATCATTTATCAATGATTCGGTATCGGGCATTGGGGCCGTTCACGCTTCGAACGGCGCACGCCGAACTAATTGGCCAGCGGGCTTGGCCGGTACTGGATATGGTTGACCGAGCCGATTCGAGTCTCAGTGAATTTAGGGAAGTACGAGCTATACGTCGCCCAAATTCCGCGACCCTTCCAGCCCGCCTGGGCATCGTCAATCCGGCCATCCAGTCCGCGCGTGTAGAACGGCATCGGATACGCCATGCGGAAAACCTGGAACGTCTCCTTCTTGGGATCGAAGATCAGCATCGAATCCGAAGTCGTGCCCGTGACGATAACCGTATCCTTGCCGAGTCCGAGCGTGTCGAACTGATCGACCCACAGGAAATATGGATACTCGGTGCTTCCGGTCTCTTTCCCGGTGCCTGTAAACTTCGGCCCCGGCAGATCCCAGAATTTGAACGTTTCGGTCTTGGGGTCCAAACGGCCCAGGTGGCCGCTGCCCGCGGAAAACCACACGTTTCCGTCCGTGCTGAAATCAATCCCGTGCGGGAGACGCCCGGGGGCGGGCAGCGCGTAATCCTTGAATTTTCGCGTTTTGGGATCGAACTTATACAGCTTGTTCGTGGGTCCATCGACGTCGGGATCCGATTGCCAGATCGTGCCATCGATCGGGCTCACGGCCACGGCGTAGCCCGTACCAGGAACTTTCTTTTTGGTGTCCATGTCGATGCGCATCCAGCCCTTCTGCGCAGCCGCTTCGGTCCCTTCGGGATTGTTCGGATCGAGCTTGGTTGAATCGAGTTCTCCCAGCGCAACCACATCTCCTGGATTGTTGGTCCACAGCCGCCCTTGCTTGTCGAACTGCAGGTGGTGGGTGGTGTAAATCGTATCGACGCCGACAAACTTGTCCGTTTTAGTATCGAAGAATCCAAGCTGCATTGAGTGGCGCCGCGACATCAGCAGCTTGTAGGCCACCTCGATTTCGGCGGGATCATTGGTTTCGGTGGCGATGGCGCTCTTGGCCCACTTTGGATAGTACTCCATGCTGGGAGGCCGCACCGGTTGCGTCATCCACACTCTACCCTGCTCGTCCAACATGGGATTGTGCGGACTCGCCATCCATTCTTCCTCGGCCGCGCGATCGTGATAGTAGTCGAGTTTCGTGGTGTAGCCAGTCTTAACACGGGGCTGCACCTGGTACATATTCACCGTGTTCTTCACTGGGTCCAGAATCCACAACCGGCCCCCGCCCGTGCGGTCGGCGCCATAAACTTTCCCGTTCGCATACAGCGCCGGGTTGCGCTTGTCCGTGGAGGTCACATCATGAATAAAGGATTCCGGCGCGCCCCAATCCCACTGAGACACCACGAAATTGCGCTCCATGCCCGTGGGACGCGGCGGCGCCGGCGGCACTTCACCGGCCTGGATGCGCGTCGTCCAGTCCACCAATTTTTTTTCGAGCAAATCTTTTCCCAGACGCTTGGCCGCCGCGCCCATGGCCTCGTTGCGCTGGAAGATGCCCTCCCAATCATCCGTGCTGGTGTAGCGGCGCGTCGGAGTCATGCCAATCTGATGGCACTGGTTGCATCCGCCCCGGAATGCCGCGAGCCACTGCTCCTGGCTGGCATAGCCTGCCGGGAGGTCTTCTTTTGCGGGCGGGTGAATCATCGAGGTCCAGTAGCTGGCGGGATAAATTTTGGCCGCCTCTCGCGGCGTCGCGGCGTTTGCCACCAGCAGTTTGACTTGATCGCCGCACGCAGCCTTGGTGCTCTCGGAGTCCTTCAGGCCATAACCGCGCACCCACACTTCATACGAACCATCGGGTAGGTCAGGCACCAGGAATCGTCCCTGATCGTCGGTCACCACAATCTTGCGGTAGGGCACTGGCAAGGATGACGTCTCGGCAATCACCCACACGCCCGCTTCGGGCTTTGCGCCATTTACATTAACAACTATGCCACCAATGCTATTCTTATCCACCTTCAACCCGGAAACGCCCTGCGGGCTTCCAGTCGCGGGTCGCGCCATCAGGCAAGCTACTCCCAGAAGGGTCCACAGTATCGCGCGTGCTACAAATCGCATCTCTGTCCTCCTCGTGATAGCTTCAAATCTCGTGCCCTCGTGCGACCATTCACTCCCGCGAAACCAGACTTTACCACTGATTACACTAATTCAGGTTGTGTTTGCCCCGCTGTGAACCACAGCCCCCGTTCTTCAGTTCGAGGGCCACGCATGGCAGGTTTGGCAAACGGTGGGGGCGCTATGGAGTTTGTGGCAATTGATGCAGACGCCCATTGCCGTCACGCTTGTTGTCTGGGACATGGCCGCCATCTCGGCGACTTGACCGTGACAGGTCTCACACTTTACGCCAGCTTCCAGATGTCTGCGGTGCGTCCAGCTCACCCCCGGAGTGAGAGTATAGACGCGCACCCACGGGATGGGTTCCTGCGACTTCGCGAAGGAGGCCAGTTTCTGAATCGCAGGCTTGTTCTTGGAAACGGTTTTGTGACAGGACATGCACGAACTGGCCGCCGGGAAAGTCATCAAGTTACCCGGTTCTGGATTGGCGTGGCAACTCAGGCATTGCAAACCGATTGCCAGGTGCGTCTGGTGGCTATAGGAGATTGGTTGCACGGGCGCTGCGTGATCGGCCAAGTTGCCGGGCACCTCCTGCTTCGCGTCGGGAGTTCCCGCCGATTGCCGCGCCTCTGTGTTGCGCACCGGAAATAAAAACGCTGCCATCAACACGATTGAGGCGGCTATTGAGGCTAGCCGGGTAACCAGGACTATCGGTTCACTTCGCACAAGCGCTCCTCCTGCATTCCTGAGAGATGGTGGCGAACAGGTTTCTACGATGCCCTGCCTGTTTTCTTCGCCACTGCTTCCTCGATACTGGTGCCGAAATCCTTGAGAATCACGGCCGCGGCATTGCGTCCTGGCACCCCGGAAACCGAACCGCCGGGAGCGGTGCAGGCTCCGGTCTGATACAGTCCGGCAATGGGCATGCGGTAATTGGCCCAGCCGGGAACCGGGCGCATATTCCCGGTTTGCGCAGGATTGCTCGCCCCGGCATGCGCACTCCCCCGCCACATCGCCGGGTTCATGCGCTCAATATCGAGCGGGCTTTCGATGAATTTACCCAGAAATTTTTCCGGCGTCAGATTCGGCGCAAATCGGCGCAAGTGATTGAGAAGAGAGTCTGCCACCTGACCCTTAATGTTGTCCCAGTGCTTGGGGCCTTCTTTCAGCGCATACGGCAGATTGCTTTCGATCTTCAGAGTGTGAAAACCAGCCGGCGCGCGGCTGGGATCGGCAACGCTGGGGCACACAATCTGAAGCCCCGGCGGATCGTCAAGGTTGATCTCCCCGCGCGCATCCAGATAATTCAGGTTCAAGTAGTAATCGAGTCTGGGAGGGATAGCAGCCTCACAGGTTGAAATCGTGCCGCCGCCGGCGAGAGGGAATTGGGGTGGTTCGGTCGTGGCGTAGTGGAGACTGATCATGGCGTGTTCGGGCTGAAACAGTTCCACGCCCTCCAGGAAATCCTCGCCCCACAGTTCGCGCGGCGCCATCTCCACCAAATGCTTGATATGAATGGTTGAGACCACGGATTTGTCCGCGTAGTAAGCGCTGCCGTCAGAGCAGCGCACGCCGGCGCACTTGTTATTTTCAACGATGAGCTGGGTAACGGGTTTGTTGGTTAGGACCACGCCGTTGTGAGCCTCTATGAAGCGCCCGAGCGCGACGCTCAGTGTGCCCGAACCGCCCTTGGGAATAACACGCCCGCTGATGTGCTGCACAACCAAGGAGTACGCCTGGCCACCCGTGCCCGGATCTCCGCCGGGGACCGAGCCAAAATGGCCACACACTAGACTGGCCCTGCGCAGTTGCTCGCTCTCAAAGAGATCATGGACAAGATCGTAGCCAGACATCGCAAAGCGGCGCTGCCAGACTCCGGCCTTGGGAATTTTTGCCGCGCCTTCCGCGCCGGACCCTCTGCGGTCTCCGCCCATGGCCGCGGTGTAGGCTTTGTATTCGGCCACCATCCGCCGAAATGTCTCCGCATCCTTTTTGGAGATTTTTGCGATCGACTCACAGGTGCGATCCAGGTTACGCCAAACCGTGACGGACGCGCCGTCCAGGAAAGGAATGTGCATGACCGGATCAGGATCGATGTACTCGCCGTAACCATAATCGCGGAGATTGAGTTCATTGTTCCGCATCAGCGGGTTCATGGAGAGTCCCGCGTGCACGCTGGAACACAAATCCTCCTTGAATCCAGGCAGGCATACTTCGGCGGTCTTGGTGCCACCGCCTATGGTCGGGCGGCCCTCCAGAACGAGAACCTTGAAACCGCTCTTGGCCAGGTAAGCCGCGCAGATCAGGCTGTTATGACCGGCGCCCGCGACCACGAAGTCGAAACGCTCGCTCGGGGCGGCTTGTTGCGACATGGAGCTAAACGGCGTCAGTGCCAGGGGTGTCAGGGCCGCACCTTTCACAAAATCGCGTCTGGTTATCGTGCTCATTTGGCTCTCCCTCCGTGCTCCGCGTTTAATGAATACTCCGCTTTTCCCGCCAGGTCACAACTGCGGCAACTAACCCTTAAGAAAGCCGAGTAAGCCGGGTTTCTCCTTTTGACTTCCGGGGAGTATAAGTGTGCCCATCCGGGCTGTCAAAACGAAAATTCCGGCTTGAGAATCTCCAGCGCTCTCGCGTTCCATTCTCGTTGCTTACAGGGAGTCGGATAGGTGTAGACTGGCGGCGGTTCAGCAGACCCAAACAGGACCATGATATTTTAGGAGGCCCCATGCGCATGGCTGTTTTTCTTTGTGCGTTCACCGCGATCCTGGCCGGCACGGTTGCAGTTGCGCAGCAGTCTTCTGGAAACGCCAGCTCTGGGAACGTCAGCATCGATCCCGAGCATATCTTCTTCACCCAGCCGGTCAAGAGTCCCGTCACCGGCGTCACCGAAGTAGTGAAGGGGTCCAACATTCCTGTTCAATTGATTTACGTTGAAACCCCTGACGGGCTGTATGCCCCCATCGGCCTCAGGAAGCCGCCGGGAAATGGTCCGTTTCCCATCATTTTGTTTGCCCACATGAATGGCGGCCTGGGTGCGCAATGGATCCGCGAGTGGACGCAGAATGGGAGTTGGACACTGGAACAATTCCTGAAGGCCGGCTACGCGGTGGCTTGGATGAGGTATCGCGCCGAAGTGAACAACAGTTATGGCCCCCGCCTCGAGGAAAAAAAACGGGAAGGACGCCAGATTTTCAATCGAGGCCCGCTCGAGTATGACGACGCAATTTCCATTATCAAGTACGTGAAGACACTCCCATACGTCGATCCGGACAGGGTGGGCTACCTTGGACTAAGTCACGGCGGCGAGATGCTGATGAAAATCACCAGCGAATACGACGGCTTGCGCGCCGGCATCGCGGTCGAGCCCGCCTCGGGAGATTACCTGGCCCGAAAATCGCCGCCGCGCAAACCGGGTGAGCCGGCGCCACCGGAAACGTTTGCCGTCAATACCGAGGAGATGCAAAAGAAATCGACCGCGGAGGCGCGCAGCCAGATGGATATGAGCGTCGCGATGGAGCGGATTCGATCGATCAAGACGCCGATCCTGGTGCTAGGCCGCGAACGGGATCACAACCAGGCAATTTTCAGGGCCAACTACGAATTGTTGCGCGAGGCGGGAAAACAGGTCGAGTGGAAGTCCTACGACCACAACGAACATGGTTTCATCTTCGTCAGGCGAAACGAAAAAGGCGTTTATGCGCCCGACCCGACGCAAATCCAAATCGTGAAAGACTCCATCGCCTATTTCGATCGCTATATGAAGAAGCCGTAGCGGCCGCGGCCCCGCCGTGCATGCAAGAGCATCGTGCTCGTCGAGAGTATAATCGGGCGCGGCATTTGGATTGGACGATCTTCCCGGGTTATGCCATGCGCTCGAAGATTCCCGCGGCGCCCATGCCTCCGCCAATGCACATGGTGACCATGCCGTAGCGCGCCTTGCGGCGCTCAAGTTCGCGCAGAATGGTGGCGGTGAGTTTCGCGCCGGTGCAGCCGAGCGGGTGCCCCAGGGCGATGGCCCCGCCATTGGGGTTGACGCGCGCAGGATCGATTCCCAACATTTTGATCACCGCGAGAGACTGCACCGCAAACGCCTCGTTTAGCTCGATCACGTCGATTTGATCGAGGGTCAAACCCACTCGCTTCAAAACCTTGGGAATGGCGAAGGCCGGACCAATCCCCATGACTTCGGGGGGAACTCCCGCTGTTGCAAACCCTAGAAAACGCGCCATAGGCTTGATGCCAAGCGCGCGGGCGCGCTCGGCGCTCATGACGACCGCCGCGGCCGCGCCGTCGCTCATTTGCGAGCTGTTTCCGGCAGTGGTGGTGCCGCTCGCGTGGAACGCGGGCTTGAGCTTTGCCAGGGCTTCCAGCGAGGTATCGGCGCGCGGGCCGTCGTCGGTGTCGAAAATGGCTGTGGTCGTTTTCGCTTTTGCGGGATGCCCATTCGCGCCGTTTGAAACCGCCGTCGTTTTCACTTCCACGGGCACGATTTCGTCTTTGAATTTTCCAGCGGCAATCGCGGCAAGGGCTTTTTTGTGGCTCTCGAGCGAAAACTCGTCCGCCTGTTCGCGCGTGATGCCGTACTGACGGGAAACATTTTCCGCCGTCAAACCCATGTTGAGGTAAGCATCCGGATTGTGATCCATCAGCCAGGGATTCGGCGAAACTTTGTTGCCGCCCATGGGCACCATGGTCATGGATTCGGTGCCGCCCGCAACAATGACGTCGCCTTGACCGGCCATAATCCGTTCGGCGGCCATGGCGATCGACTGTAATCCCGAAGAACAAAATCGATTGATCGTCATGGCCGAAATTTCGACAGGCAGGCCCGCTCGCAGAGCCGCGTTACGCGCAACGTTCATGCCCTGCTCCGCCTCCGGCATCGCGCAACCCAGGATGATGTCTTCGATCTCTTTTGGATCAAGTCCCGGCACGCGGCGAATGGCTTCCTGGATGGCAATCGCCGCAAGGTCGTCAGGGCGCGTGGCGCGCAGCCCTCCCTTAAAGGCTTTTCCGGTTGCGGTGCGGACCGAGCTTGCTATTACCGCTTCTCTCATGGCGTGCCTCGTGAAAAGTAACTGCCTGCCCCGAGCCTTTTAGGGAGGCCGAAGGAGGCCCGAACATTCAATTGGATGCCCGCGTGGGCAAAAATGCAATAACTGTGATTGCCATTTTAAGGTAGCACAGCTTTCGGTATTGGCGCAGCTTTGGGCGAGGCATTGTTTCAAATTGCCCGAAACAACAAGACGCCTGCGGAACGATTTATTGCGTGGCCGCCAGCCGTGCAATCGCTGTATCAAACGAAACTCGGCCTTCCAGATAGGGCAGCCAATAGAGGTCCAGCTGACCGCGAAATCGCTCCCACGCTCCGTAGTAGAGTCCATATCGCGCTGCGTAGGGTTGGTAGCGCCCGGGATCAGAACCTGGCACTGAGGTCAGTGTCATCGTTCCATAAGCAAGGTCGCGGCGGACCAGCTCTCCTGTGGTGTAGAACAGCAGGGCGTGCCAGAGGTCTCGCGGGATGGGTTTGTCGCGCTGGCGGAACTCACGGGCAATGGCTTCGGTCACCGCGCCAGACAGGGCATGCGAAGACTCATGAAATAAGACTTCAAATCCGTAAATGCCCTGATTGCGAAGATCATGGCTGGAGATCGTCATGTGTAAGGGGCCAAGCGAGGTGTAGGCTCCATATGGGCCTGCGTATCCCACCACATCCACTCGCAGCCGCCCAGTGGGCCACGGCTTCTGATAGACCTCGGCAAGCTGCCCCGAAAGCTCCACTCCCATTTGGCGGATCAGGGGCGCCACCCGCGCAATCCATTCACGGTTGGCGCGATCTTGGTCGGGCCACCAGTGGGCGCGATAGACCGTGGCGGCGCGGTCAAGAGCATCCACCAGTCCCGGTTGCAGCCCGGACTTGCAGGCGGGCGAAATTTTCCCGGCCAGGTCCGAACAAGTCTCCATCTCGGACAGCCGGTTATTTATGGTTTCCATGTCGCCGTTCAGCAGGAGGTCGCGCCCCGCCAGATCCTTTGCATAAAACGCGACGGCATTCTGCCAGGCCCGAATTTCCTCGGCGGGGAAATTGTTCAGCGATACGGGAGCCTCATTCGCGGGAGCCGCTCCTCTCACGCTTTCCACGGAAGCCAGATTGTCTTTAGTGAGCCGCGCCTGCAGATAAAGAAAGTGGTGCAGGTTCACCCAAAATCCACTGTGAAATTCGAATACCGGGAGAGGCGATTCGGTTCCCGTCCCCGGTTGCGTTCCTGTTTGTTGTTCCCTGGATTGCTCCGCGCGGCCAGCGACCGCCGCCCCAATGGAGGGCTCGGTCCGGATTCCCGCCGTCATTAATAAAAATGCCGCGAGCACGGCCACGCGTTGGCATCCACATCGAAATAGAGGCGTCATAATTCCCGTCAGGATGGTATCGCCAAACACCTCATCTCCGCTAGGCTCCCCCTGCGCACAACCGTTTCGCGCCGGGTGATTAGCTCTTCATGGATGCTTAATCTGATGCCCAATTTAGGATTCGTGCTAAATGAGTGCGAGGCCGCCAGTGAGGGAATCCAGGTCGGGAAAGAGCGAAGCTGAATTGCGCCATCAACGAAATAACACGCGCAACAAGGCTGCGGCTTCATTTTGATCGATGACCCTCTTGCGGACCATCACATTGATCAGTTCGTTCAGGACTTGCTGCAAGTTCAGAATTTCAGGGAGCGCTTCGGGTTCAGCTTCTTTAACTGCCATCGGGGACTCGTGTGGCTCCTCCCCGCCCAACTGAGCCATCCATTTTTGAAGCAAAGCCTGGTCTTGCGGCTTGATCTGTGTAAACGCCAGCCCCATTCCCATTGAGGGGTGCGAGTAAGCGACTGTGGCCAAAGCCTCGAATTGATGTCGTTCACGTTCTATTTTTACACGCACGGCGGCGCCCACCGTAAGGGGGTTAAGCGTATCGATGTAGCATCCCCCGAAGTTCAGATCTGAGCTGCGCCCAGTTACGCGCGTCTGCGAACGCAGGTCGATTGCCTCTGCTGCTGCGGTGAAGGGATAACGATGTGATCGGCGTCGTTCTGCATTGTGTGTTGCTTTCGATGTGTTCGACGGCGAGGCCTCGACCACACTCAGCGGTTTGTCTGATCGTTCGGGCATATAGCTCGTCAAATCACAAAAATAGCTCTGCCAGCCAAACTGGCATGCCTATTCAAGTTGCGGGATTCCTAGCTCATTACAGAAGGGGAACATTATTTTCGCTCCGCGATGCTGGGGCTGGCAAGCGAAAACTGCAACCTGTGCCGTGCAAGGCAGGGTGCCGCTAGCCAGGCCCTACGCGGGGATCGGTGGAGAGCGCTACTGCGCCTTGCTTGTCTGCGCCGCGGAGGATGCCGCTGGAATCCAGAAAAAATGACCGCCGGCCGGTTTTGCCGTAGACATCGGGCGCCGCGGCGAGAGCAAATGTTTCCGCCTTGTTGGCATCTTCCTCGGACAGATGGCCGGCCGCAGGCACAATGCCATATCGGAATGTGTAGCCGTCTTTGCCGCCCGCGGCCAGTTCGGCGTCGATCAGGCCGGCGGCCTCTGGAGAAATTTCATTCTTCGGCGCCGAACCCAGCGGTGTGAGCGTATCCGGCAATTTTCCATACGCGCTCCTGTAGGCCTGCAGCGCCGTGGCCAGCGTTCGCATTGCGGCGATCGCATTGTCCTCGCGCGCGTCCAGATCGGCCTGTTCCCATTGCCTGACCATCGCGGGAATATCCAGCAGGACCAAGCCGGCAGAAAGCAGCTTCCAATTACCGCCTTCGCGCACCAGCCCGAATGTAATCGCTCGCGAAGGCTCACCCGGAAGAGGAATTTCCATGGAGATGAAAGCAAGATTCTCGCGCACACGCGCCACGCCGAAGCGCATCTCGGTCGCGACGCTGGGAGCTTCGCAGCGCACCACCACGCGGCCACCGGCGCTGGTGGAAAGCAGAGGCCGGCCCGGTTCTTCCAGCAGGACGAACCGTTTCATGAATGCCGTGCGTTGCGAACCTGGAAGCGCCTGGTAGGCTGCGGCGTTTTCCAAAGTAAGAAAATTTGCAAATGCGATGGCGTCCTGCCGGCAGGCCGCGGAAAGCGCTTCAGACAACGCTGTTTCAGGGCTAGCCGGGGCTTGCTGTTGCGCGCGCGCAGCCGCCGTCCAAAGCAGCGCGGCTGAGGCGAGCGTCGCCGTCATCATCAGCATGAGAAATTGGCGCGCAGTACGGCGCATCGGGCGAAATTCAGGTTTTCTCGTTAGCAGGATACGGGGAAAATCCCTTACGTTGTCATTCCGAGCAAAGCGAGGAATCTCTCTTCGGTTGAAATTCAAGAAAAGAGAGATTCCTCGGCACGCAGCGTGCCTCGGAATGACAGCATTTAGAGTTTTTCCGCAAACTGTTAGATTGCTCACGACTTCGCTCCGCGCAAAATTGCCGCCAAGTTTTGCGTGAATTTGGATCGCGGCATCACTTCCTGACATCCCGCGGCGCGCGCGCGGTCCGCCAGTTCGGTCTGCACATGAGATAGAAACGCAATGACGCGCCGCGGGTTGCCTGGCCCGTTTGCTTTGCAAAGCTGCTCGACGGCATCGAGAGCTCCCTGCCGCGCGTTCAAATCCACAATCACCAGCGCCGCCGGGTTTTCCTGCGCTGCTTTCAGAAGTTGCTCTCCCGTTGCCGCTGTTTCCAAGGTGATGCCGGTCAGCTTCGCGGTCTCGTGCAGCTTTGCCTGGAAGAAAAGATCCTCGATCAACACAATCGCATCGGCCATGGCATACCTTTCATCACAAAATTCTTCACTTCGGATGTACCACGCAGGCCGCCACAACACAAGTTGCACTCCGGTTGGGCAGTGAATTTACCGATATTCCGATTTTCGGGCAGCATCCACAAGTCTGAGTAGCAGCTACCTGTCAGCACCTGAATCCATCAATCTTTATGGGCTTTGGTGGCTGGTGCTGAGGGAGGGATTGCGATATAAGGTTGTGCATGGAAAACACGACACGCTCACGGTCGGTCTCCCTGGGATGGAAGCTGGTGATATTGGTCCCGCTGGCGGTAGCGGTGGGCCTGCAACTGATATCGCATAGGCAAACTGATCTGCACGTGCAGGTCAAGCTGTCCATTATTGGAAACATTTTCTTATCCGTTTCCATGATTGGGTACGCAGTGTACTTGGTGAGGCAGTCGACGGAGTGGTGGCGGATCGCGATACTGATCTTCACGAGCGCGGTGCTGGGGTTCGGATTGTTCGCCTTACTGCGAGCGCTTTAGAAAGAGATCTTTGCCATCATTTCGTTTCTTGAGAACTACTGCACCCGATGAATCGCCTTTGAATCGCAAACCGGCTCGCAGGCGCCGCAATCAGTGCAGTCATCGCCAATGTTGAACATTCCATGGCCTTTCATCTCGATAGCCGAGATCGGGCAGGCCTCCACGCAATCAGCAACCTTCTTGCACTTTCCCTGATCAATCTGATACACACTGCCTCCTTGGCCATCGAGGGTGGCTCTGCTTCCGCTCTATACCCTCGGTTTATTTTAGCCAGGAGCGCTTCAATGGCATGTGACCGGAATTACAGACAAACGTGACGCGGGTCACGACTCTAGAGGCCACAGGTAGCCGGTTCGTCCCCCTTTGGCGCAGGGCGCGAGATCACGCATATTGTTTCGCCGCTGCCGATGGTTCCCGATAAACGCTGCCAGCTCAACCGGTCGATGCAACACCCTTCTAATCTCTTGATCCGACAATACATCTCAGATTGATCCGATCTACCGGGCTGTAGTCAATCAAACCTAAACAGGGCAGTGTTTTGTATGAATCCGCTGTCGCGAACTAAT
>JBGOVX010000232.1:0-5090 GCA_041478355.1 Terriglobia bacterium
ACACTTTGTCGAGTCCCGCGCCGCCATACTCCTCGGGCACGCCTCCGCCGAGCAGGCCAATCTCGCCCGCCTTCTTGAGCAATTGCGGCAGCAGGCCGGGCTTGTGTTGCTCGAGATCGGGAATTTGAGGAACTACTTCGTTGTGAATGAACTGTTCGGCGGTCTGGCCAATGAGTTTTTGATCGTCAGTCAAATCCGCGGGCGTGAAGACATCGCCGGGAACGCATGTCTCGACCAGAAAACTTCCTCCACGAGATGCCGCTTGCGGCAGCGATGTTGTGGCCATGTTCCCTCCTGGGTCGAAGCTCTTGCTCTCAATCGCGAAACCGGTGCGACAGCGAGGTGCTACAACTGGCCGGTGAGATTGCTAGAGTCGGCCGGTAAGGCCGCTCGTAAGTCGGCCGGTAAGGCCGCGCTAAAATCGCTCAGGCCGCACCGGCCGCCGTCTTAATCTCCCCGATGTAAGCCTCCGGCAAACTGTGTTCGCCCGCGCCTTCCAGAATCGCCTGCAGATAGTGCGCGGATGGGCGCAAACCCTTTTCCACTTTCGACGCAATATAAACTTGCGCGGGAACTGGGGCGCCGCCATCGAGTGTCACCTGGATTTCAATCCGCCGATAGTGTTCGGGAACGCCTTCGTAGCGATCCAGGCTGCGGAAGGAGTTCTCTTCAATTTTATATAACACGCCGTACACGGTTTTTCCCGGTGCGGGCTGTACATTGGCGCCAGCGGTGCCGCCGCGAACTTTCTTATTGAAGCGCAGTTCAAAATTCGGCAGGTGTGCCTTGTGCTCTTCCAAAATATTTCCAACGCGGGAAAGCATTTGAGCGCGGTTCATGTTACTTCCATAAGCGAAATGCCAGACTGTTCTAGAAGCCATGTTTCCTTTCTCGGTAACAGGGACGGACTACGTGAGGTGCGGACAACCATTATAACGGGGTTACCGCGTCAGGGCAAACTCTGCGCGGCGCGCTTCGAACATTCACTGGTTGAGGTATCACATTCACAAGGAAATCTTTACCGGCATCCCGGCGACCAATGGCTGTCGTCAAAAGTGCCCAGTCACGCAAATGAATTTCACATTATTGAGCGCTCCATTGCAGGTTTCTTGAATGGACTAGAATTATCGCGCTGGCCCATCATGAAACAATTCCCGGTTGGCAGGTCCAGTCACTTCGATAACGCCGACTAAGCCCCGGGCAACCCGGATCAACGCGTGGTCCACTAATTTGTATGATCCCGGCACTTGCGGCTTGATTTCCAAAATAGTCGCGCCTCCCGGCGGCACCACTGTGGTCTGTACCGAAGTAAGTGGCGCAGAGGTGAATGAGCCTTGGTCATAGACCCGCTCCAGCACCTGTCCGATGACGTGGGGGGAAGATATCAGGTTCGGCCCGCCTACACCGAAAAAAATCCGCACCGTTTCACCCACCTTCGCGTGCATTGGATGTTGGTCTGTGAGCGCTCCGACCGCGCCGTTGAAAACGAAATATTCAGGCCGTTCGTCCATCAACTTGGGCAGACTCATTTTCTGATGCCCCTGCTCGCCCAAATCTTCCACCGTGTAGATTTCGCCTTGCATCACATAGAATTCGTGATCCACGTGCGGCAATCCGCCAGGGGGTTCGACGACGATCAGACCGTACATTCCGTTTGCGATATGCTGGGCCGCAAGATTCGTTCCGCAGTGGTACACAAAAACTCCTGGGACTATTGCTTTGAATGTGAAAGTCTTACTTTCTCCCTGCTTCGCTTCCGTCAAATCCATTCCCCCGCCAGGTCCGAGGGCGGCGTGCAGGTCAATCGAGTGGGAAACCAGACGCCCTTCATTCTTCAAGGTGAGTTCTACGGTGTCGCCTTGTCGCACCCGAATCATAGGACCCGGCACTTTGCCGTTGAACGTCCAATACTCATAGGTGCTGCCCAGGATGGGGTTTAGCTTGCCTTCCATCTCCTGCGCCGCCAGAGCAACCTTGACAACCTGCGGCTCGCGATTCCCTACCGGAGGCACCACATCCGACGGATCACGGACGATGTCCACTGCGCTCTGCACTGGGTCCTCCGCGCCAGAGGCCATCTGGTTATTAGAATCTCCACTATGGAGTCGCGACACCAGAATGGAAGATCGCTCGGATGCATCAGACTTAGCTCTTGCTTGTTCACTACTTGCCGGCGAGGATTGGCTCCTCGCAAGCGGCGTGCCGGCCACTGTACCGAACAAGATAACGAGCAACGGCAAGCTGATTCGTCTTCGATTCCTTGTGTTTTGCATGGCTACTATAGTCCTCCGAACCCGTAATCCACTGGCCCTTGAATGGGCCCTCACTTGAGTTGACTAGCGCTTGTTGAAAAACATCGGCATACGAGGGATTGTTGTTTAATAGGAGGAAAGATTGTATATCATTTACGGACGCTGCCATACCGTAGTGTATATCTATCGGAACATTTGCAACTGTTCGGCTCTCTATATTTATGACCGGATGATCCACATTGAAACTTCATGCGGAAGGCATTGCCATTGGCAGTGAAGAACTCCGAGTATAGACTGACTCCACGATAGGCTGGGCGCGTCGTGCGGCCAGGAAACTGGAGGAAATATCCATGCATTCCCCACGGCTCAGAGGAGCCTGCTTGATCTGCGCCACTCTGATGGCCTTATGCCCGGTTGCTTCGGGGGCACAACGGCAGTCGAGAATCACCAGCGTCTCAGTTCTAGGTTCGCAACCGGCTGGAACGTTTGGCGGGGTCCCGTACACAAGAACTTGGGGTGTCGTCACGGGAGTCGTGGCGCCCGGAGAAAACGTACATGGCCTCGAGGCCCTGCCCCATGACAACAATGGCGACTACCAATACCAGTCAGAGTTTGAGATCATCGCGCCGGCCAAGCCCGGCTTGAATTCGGTGATCGTAGTCGAAGCGGAAAATCGAGGCAATCCGGTTTTTTTCAACTCGGTGAATGGCACCGCGGCAGCCGGGCCGCCTGCCGCCGCCACCTATGAACAAGGTTTCGGGAATGGTTTCCTTTTCGACCACGCAACTTCCTACGCGCGTGTGCAGTGGCAGACCGGAATTGCCGGCAGCGTGCCGAAGCAAGCCGAGGGCGTCGGCGAAGTCATCCTCCGCGATTTTGGCCGCTGGCTCGCGGGACGAACTGCATTCGGGACCAATCCTCAATTCGATCCAGGCGCATACCATACCCTGATCCTGAGCGGGATCAGCCTGAGCGGTTTCTATATCGATACGTTCATCGCGGAAGGTTTTAACGCAGACCCTGTGAACGGCCATGCCGTTTTCGACGGCGCGATCGCCGTGGATGGGGCGGGCAATTGGCTGGCATTGAATCAACTCGCGGCGGCCAACGGGTCAGACGAGCTTCCGTACCTGGTGCCGAACGGAAAGCCGCTCGACGCAGAAATGCTTTTGACCAGGCCTCAGAGCGACCCGTATTACATCGACATCGCCAATTACACCGATTTCTACCGGCTCCGCGCTAGCCTCACCGATCGTGCCGCGCTGCCCGTGAGAATGCGCCGTTATGACTGGCCAAGCCCCCACGCCGCCGCGCCCATCGATCAAACCGCGATCGCGGCTCGCGCCGGCAAGTGCAACGGGGGAGTGCTGGTGGACCTCAATCCGATTTCGTATTCGCCCTACCTGCGCGCTGTGACGCTCGAACTCGAACGAACACTTGGAGTCCCATCCGCAAGCAGCGCGCCGCCGCTGCCTCCAACGACGCTGTTCAAACTTGGCCCCGCGCCCGCGAGCACTGCTTATTTCAATCCATTGCCTGGAGTGGAACTCAAAACGCCCGTAACAGACGCTGAGGATCAGCCCGTTGGCGGGGTGCGCTTCCCGGAAGTCGATCATCCCACCGGCAGGCCAACACCGGTATCCCTGCCGCCGGTGGCGACCACTTCGATCGAAGCGACCTGCGCAAACTTGGGACAGTGGCAGCAGTTCACCGCCGCGCAACTCACCGAGCGCTATGGCGATCCATCAAAGTATTTGAATTTGTACGCGGCGTCTCTCGATAAGCTGATAGCCGAGGGTTATCTGCTAGCTTCCGATCGAGCGCCAATGCTCAAGACAGCAGGATTGCTCTACACCCGGCGGCCAATTCACTAACGGGCGCCCGTCCGAGCGCGGCTTTCTCATGCGGCCGTGGGGCTGATGCGACTACTGAACGCGTGAGAAAAGTAATGTGTCATTCCGAGCGAAGCGAGGAATCTCTCCTTCTTTAGCGTCAAAGAAACGGAGGGATTCCTCGGGCCAAGAAATCGGCCCTCGGAATGACAAGTCGTGGTGGGACGGTTGATCTAGAATGTATTTATGAAGAACCGGAAGAACCGCGTCCGTCAATACACTGTCTTCCTTGAAGCCAATGAGCACGGCGGCTACACCGTGACGGTGCCCTCTCTTCCCGGACTTGTCACGGAAGGGAAGGACTTGGACCACGCGCGATCCATGGCAAAGGATGCCATCCGCTGCTACATCGAAGGGCTAAAGAAAGTGAAAGAGCCTATCCCGGTCGAGCGGGAAACTACGCTGCTCAAAATTTCCGTTGTCGCATAGGCGGAATCTAAACCTCCCACCCTCGCTCCGCGAGGATGGGGCACCCGGCGGAGTGATCGGAAATAGTAGGGGCATGGCGTGCCGTGCCCCTACAGAAAATGACGCGCCAAAAACAAAAAGCCCGCCAGTTGCCTGGCGGACTTTCGTCTATTCGGATAGTTCATTGAAAACTGGGAGCGCACCTAGTGTGCGTGTTTTGGGCGCACATCGAATGCGCGTGTAGGTCGCACATGGAGTGCGACGCAATAAAAGATGAGATCTGACAGAACCCGCTCGAAGATTGAATCGTTCGAGCGATTACCCCAGATGCCCGTGAGAGCCTCTGGAGCTTGGACAACTTCACCTGCACACCTGCACAGGATCGGTTGTCACTTTGTTTAGAAAGGAGGTGATCCAGCCGCAGGTTCTCCTACGGCTACCTTGTTACGACTTCACCCCAATCATGGGCCATACCTTGGGCGCCTGCCTCCTTACGGTTGGCTGGGCGACTTCTAGTACAGCTCACTTTCGTGATGTG
>JBGOVX010000184.1:0-6974 GCA_041478355.1 Terriglobia bacterium
TCGTCCTTGGGCAAGGTGCCGACGTTGCGCGGATGCTCGTAGTGATCAACTACCTTATCGGAATAAGCCATAACATTACCCCCTTCGATATTCTGACGAATGAAATCTCTTTAGTGGCCCGCTGTCGTCTTCCAATTCAGCTTGCTGAGATCGATGCCTTCCTTGGCCATTTCGTAGAGCGGCGACAGCTCGCGCAGCCGCTGCACAACTTCGACAACACGACTGGTAACGTAGTCCACTTCTTCCTGCGTATTGAAGCGCCCCAGGCCGAAGCGGATCGAAGTGTGCGCCAGATCTTCGCCCACTCCCAATGCCTTAAGCACGTAGCTGGGTTCGAGCGTGGCGGAGGTGCATGCCGATCCACTCGATACGGCCACGTCGTTAATGCCCATCAGCAACGATTCGCCTTCCACAAACGCAAAGCTGATATTGATGTTGTGCGGCAGACGATGCGTCATCGAGCCGTTGATGTAGACCTCGTCCAGCTTGGCGAAGATGCCGTCCTTCAATCTGTCTCGCATGCCGCTCAGCCGGGCAGATTCCTCCGCCATTTCGTTCTGGCAAAGTTCGGCCGCTTTTCCGAAACCCACGATTCCCGGCACATTCAGCGTTCCCGAGCGCATCCCGCGCTCGTGTCCGCCGCCATCAATCTGCGCTGAAATTTGCACGCGGGGATTGCGCCGCCGCACGTAGAGCGCGCCGCAACCCTTGGGGCCGTAGAGCTTGTGCGCGGTCAGCGAAAGCATGTCCAGGTTGTCGCGCTGGACATCCACGGAGATTTTCCCGAGCGCTTGCACGCCGTCGGAATGGAACAAGATGCCCTTTTCCTTGGCAATCTTGCCGATTTCCTGGATCGGCTGAATCACGCCAATCTCATTGTTGGCGTACATAATGGAAATCAGAATCGTTTTTGGCGTAATGGCGCGGCGCAGGTCGTCGAGGTCGATGCGGCCATCCTTGGCCACCGGCAAATAGGTGACTTCGAAGCCATATTTCTCCAGGCGCTTGCAGGTATCGAGCACAGCCTTGTGCTCGATCACTTGCGTGATGATGTGGTTGCCCTTCTCGCGATACATTTCCGCGGCGCCCTTGAGGGCCAGGTTGTTGGACTCGGTCGCGCCGCTGGTAAAGATAATCTCTTTGGGCGTCGCGTTGATCAGGCGGGCGATCTGTGCGCGCGCATTTTCCACGGCTTCCTCGGCGGTCCACCCGAACGAATGGTTCCGGCTGGCGGCATTGCCGAATTTCTCGTGAAAATACGGCAGCATCGAATCGACCACGCGCGGATCCACTGGAGTGGTGGCGTGATAATCCATGTAAATCGGCAGTTTAATGGGCATGTTTGTTTCTCCCGTCGCTTTCTTTAATCCCCTGAAAATAGCCCCAAAAATGGCTTCTGAAAATAGCTGCTTCCTCTAACTCGGCAGCCCGACCAATTCGGCTTCGGGCGATTCCTCGGTCATCTGCGAGATCGTGACCGCGCGCAATACCTCTACGATACTTTCGTTCACTCGCCGGAGCGGCTCACGCACCGTGCACTTCATGCTCTGATCACAGTCACCGTGGCTGGTGACGCAGGATGTGATGATGAGCGGCCCATCCACCGCGCTGATCACTTCCAGCGCCGAAATGTCATTGGGATGCCTTGCTAGTTGGTATCCCCCGCTTGACCCGTGACGCGCTGTCACTAATCCATGCTTGGCCAGCCGCTGCAGCACTTTTGCCAACAAAGGCGTCGAGATGCAGTAAATGCCGGCAATGTCCGCCGCGCTCTGCGATCCATCCGCACCATGCCTGGCCAAGTGTCTGACCGCGATCAGTGCGTAGTCCGCTTTCTTTGAAAGCTTCAACATTTTGATATACGACTAACCTAGTCGTATTTGAATCATAGGCCCTAGTTAATCCGAATGTCAAGCAGACAATTTCACTGCAACTCCCATGTAAGCAGCATCTTAAAATATACGACTCAATTGGTCGCCTTAATAACACAATTCACCGAAATGTCAAAAATCACGTCCGAATGGGCTAATTCCCGGCCCTAATGGAATAGGCATATTCCTGGTTGGAAGCGTGTCCCGGAAGATGACCAATTCTGAGGGATGAGCATAGGACTTTCCAGGATATGCCAAGCTCAATCAGCCTGTGGTCAGGCGCGTCTTCCAGGTCGCAGGTTTCCTAAATCGCCGTTCTTCAACCTCCACGCTTTGGCTTCCACTGTTTGAGGAATTGCACTACGTCCTCCGGGCCAATTCGAACGCTGGATTCGAATTCCCCCTTTTTCTGGCTCACGACGAGTTTGCCATCCGGATCCAGAATGGCGAGACTGGGCACTCCCTTTTCCAGGGGAATTTCGTATTTCTTCGCGAGATCGATATTCTTGTCGTATTCCCCGATGTTGATGTGAACGACGTGGTAGTTCTGGTTGACCAGCGGGGCAATCGCCTTGGAACGAAACGTCGTATCCAAAACGTGGCAGTCGTAGCACCAATTTCCACCGAACACTAGAATGACGCGTTTGTGATCCTTCGCGGAAGCGCTAAGCGCCGCCGCGATTTCCACCGGAGCCTCCTCGGGGTCGGGATAAAGCTGCGTATTGGGCTTCACAGGCTCGGGAAGGCGCCTGGGCTCCGCGGCCGCGAGATCACTCCTCTGCGTCGATGCGATCCGCCACTCGCCTTTTTGTTGGATCCAGACCTGGGATGCGGAAATGACGCCGGACTTTTCCCCGGTGTTTGTCTGAAGTCCCACTTCGATTCGCAGGACGAAGACCATAACCCCGGGCTGAAGTTTCTTCACTTCGAGGACCTTCGAATCCATGCGGTTGAGCCCCAAACTTCGCAGCGAAGACCAGAACGCAGGCTCCTCACCCGGGTCTTGCGTCTCGCCCTGTGGGGTCTTGGCCCTGGCCGCCGGGGATGTCGTGTAGAAGTCTGCCAGGGCCGCTCGATTGCCGGAGAGCACAGCTGCCCTCCAGCGGTCCAGCGGTTCAAACTCGGGAGATGCCGAAGCGTTGAGAATCTTTTTCTCGTGAGTCTGCGATGGAGAGGCTAGAACCACGGTTGGAACTTGCCAAACCAGGAACAGAGCAATGATCCAGCCGAGATAAATGGTTTTCATGTTTCTCCAAATCAATCCAGAGCGTGAACTGGAATTCTATCTCCCTAAACGCCAAAAATCTCTTGAATTCCAAGGGGCGCGGGCGATTTATCGTCTTACTGAAGTTATTAGACGCAGCCGGCTTGCAACGGAATGACCCTCCTTCATGGCGGGGATGAACTTCCAGTATTTGACGGCGCTTAGGAAGCCCTCGTCCACTTTTCCCTCGTCTCCGAAGACTTTGTACGAATAAACCTTGCCTGCAGAATCTATGACCAGGTCAAGAATCACTTCTGCATCGAACAGGAATTGGTCGGCCTGACTCGATAGCGGAAATCGCCACATGTGGATTGCCTTGGCCGATGTCACATCCGATTGGTCGTAAATTCGTGGTGGGCTTTTTCGCTGCCCCGGGCTGCCTGTCGATACTCCATCCAATTGAGCCAGGATGCCACTCGATCGCGCTTTGATGATTGCCAACCGGATGCGCTCGGCATCTGCGTCGGGCCACAGTTCGGCGAGGGACTGCCATGCTTGCTGATCGCGGCCGCTGTAAAGGTAGGCCCACACGATCTCCAAAACTTGAATTTTTGCGACCCGCAACCGGTGTAGTCGTGAAAAGTCGGAGGTCAGTTCCCCCTTCAGTCTGCCGTCGCTGAGCTTGAATTCGTGAAGAGAATCTGGATTAAATTCAGCACGGATGGCTTTGACGACATCGTCGAAGTAACTTTGAAATTCAGTGGACGCGTCCAGCACCCGGCCGTGTTCGAACCGAAGCACGTAAACCGGAAGATATTCAATCTCCGCCGCGAAAATATCATCCAGGGCATCGACGGCGGCGGCGTCATCGGTCCAGATTTCGATGCGTCCGTCGAGATCCCGGTCCGCGGCACTGAAGCTGCTCCCGCCCGCAATGGTTCGCAGCAGGCGCGGCGGGCTGTCCAGGGAATAAAGCCGGTAAGTTACGCAGCACTCATTTTTCGCTTTCTTCACCTGGAAAGCGGCGACTGGACCGTCCATTTCCATATCGACGCCGAACAGATCGAGGTCGATTTGCGCGGCACGCTCGGCTACCACCAGTTTCTGCGTTTCCCAATTCAGGGATGCGTCACATACTCGAGCCGCCATCTCCCCATTTTTTCCTGGTTGCACCGTCACACCCACGCGTGCGCGGAAGTTTGCCTGGAATTCACTGTTACCTTCGCTACAGAGTGTTTTCTGAATTTGAGCGGCGCCGGTGTTCGCAAGCCCCCAGAAGAATAGAAACGACGCCCAAGCCGTGAGCATGCATCGGGATATAAGCGGCGAAGTTGACATGACGGCAACTACCGGTGAGTGTACGCCGGCTTGGTGCGAGCCGTATATCTAAGTATCACTAGGAGACAAATCTGAAATCTCGCTAATTGCTCGCAACAAAAATTTATAAAATCAATCATTAAACATGGGAAATATCGCAATCGCCGTAGGAGCTACCCATCCACTCTGCATGCGCCACTCGCTCCCTCTGAAGCTGTGATACGATCTCTGTCGTCTTTCATCACCAGCGATACCGCGCCGCTCAAGGTGTGATTTTCCGGTTTCGAAGCGGCGCTATCGCTCTACACCTGGAAATTACCTCTTATGCGTCCTTCACAGATTCGCAACCTTATCGTCGTGTCGGTATTGTTGGCGCTCGCCATGTGGGCCATCAGCACCGCCGCGGACTTCATCATCGAATACAACTGGTGGAAAGAGATCGGCCAGGTAGGTACCTGGGTTGGCATGTTGTGGTACAGCATCGCGCCCACGGCGGCTGGCGCGCTGGTGTCTTTCATCGCGCTTTGGGTGTCTCATGCGCGAGGGCTGCACTTCGCCGGTATCCGTCAAAAAAACTATCGGTTGTACTCCCGGCTGATTCCTGTGGGACTGGCGGTTGTGGCGCTAATGTACGGCTCGGGCTCGATTGATTACTGGACGGTCATGCGCTTTTTCGGCTCGCGGGAGCTCACGCTAACCGCGGATGCCTGGAAGGACCAGGTTTTTTCGCGCGGCCTGCCGTTTTACCTGTTCGATTTGCCCTTCTATTCGCAAGTACTCGGGTTTGTATTTGTGCTGGCGATTCTTTGCGCCCTGGTCTTCTGGGCGACGGCGCGAGGGTGGCAGTTGGCCGAGCGTTTTCGATATGGGCGGCTGACCGAAGGGCCGGGCAAGACTCTTGTTCTTGGACCGGACGCCTTGCTGCTACCGGGCGCGACGCGCGCCGGCTTTGTCCGGATCATCTCAGTAATCCTGTTGCTGGGCTTTGCCGTGTGGATTTATCTGGGCAACTATGAGCTTCTGCTGAATTCTCATGCCTTCATGACCGGCGCGGATTACGTGGACGAAAAGGTTACCCTGCCTTTGCGCTGGCTGCTTATCGTTGTCACGTTGGGAGCAGTGCCCCTGATTTGGACGCGGAAATACAAGAATGCGATCGTCCTGGTCATGGGCTTTTTTGTCCTGCAGCTGGCTTTGCCGGGAATTGTTCACGCCGTTTATGTGCGCCCGAATGAGATTTCAATCGAGCGGCCGTATATCGAGCGCCACATTCAGGCGACTGCAGTTGCCTTTGGGCTGAATCGCAACTCCAAGGAGGTTCCGTTTGCCCCAACCGTGCAAGCGGCAGTGAATCCGGTTCAGGATGCCACGCTGCTCGATAACGTTCGTCTGTGGGATCTGCGCGCCTACAATGCAACGATCACTCAGATCCAGGCTCTGCGCCCTTACTACACGTTTCCCGCCACCGACGTGGACCGCTACTTCCCCAACGGGCGCATCAAGCAAGTGCTGTTGTCCCCGCGTGAAATCGACGTCAACCAATTGTCGGCCGAGGCCAGCCAGAGCTGGATCAATCCGCGTTTCATTTATACGCACGGTTTCGGCGCGGTCCTATCGGAGGTCAACAAAATCACCCCGGATGGCCTTCCCGTCCTGTTAATCGAAAACGCTCCGCCGGAGATCAAGACTACCGGGTTTCAACTCACGCGCCCGGAAATCTATTACGGCGACAAAACTCAAGACCCGGTGTTTGTCCATACCGCTCGCGAGGAATTCGACTATCCGTCCGGCGATCAAAACAAGTATTCCACCTATCAGGGCAGCGGAGGTTTTCCCGTCGGATCTTTTCTGCTGAAGGTTGCCGCCGCGATATCCCAAAGCGAACCCAATATTATTTTCACCGGCTACCTCACCGGACAAAGCCGCATGATGATTCACCGCAAGGTGATGGACAGATTGCAGCACCTCGCGGGATTCTTGAAGTGGGATCAGGACCCTTACCTGGTGATTACCGACGACGGCAGATTGGTTTGGATGGTAGACGGCTATACGACTTCCCTCTCACACCCGTATTCGGCGACGCTTCCGGTGGCTGGCCTGGAGGAGGGCGCAAACTACATTCGAAACGCGGTCAAAGCCACGGTGGACGCGTACACCGGCAAAATATCGCTGTACGTTTTCGATCCGAGCGACCCCATAATTCAGGCGTACCAGCGTCTGTTTCCAAAACTGTTTCAGCCTGCTTCTGACATGCCTGCCGACCTGCGCCGCCACGCACGCTATCCCGAAGCCATGTTCCGCGCGCAGGCAGAGGCTTACCGGACTTTTCATATGCGTGATCCCCAGGTGTTTTACAACAAGGAAGACATCTGGGACGTGGCGCGCAATCTGTTCGGCCAGTCTGGACAGCCCGAAGCAGTGCAGCCCACATACGTGGTGGCTACTTTGCCGGGGGAGAAAAATCCTGAGTTCCTGTTGATTCTTCCTTTCACTCCGCGCGGCAAGGATAATTTAATCGGATGGATGGCCGCGCGATGCGACGGCGATCAATTAGGGAATCTGATTTTTTATCAACTCCCGAA
>JBGOVX010000222.1:0-5464 GCA_041478355.1 Terriglobia bacterium
AGCGGTGCGCCGCGCAGGCATCGAACCGGGTTCGGTCGATGAAATCATCATGGGCAACGTCGTGCAAGCGGGGCTGGGACAGAATCCCGCCCGCCAGGCGGGCTTGCACGGCGGGCTGGACGTGCGTGTCGCGGCCATGACCATTAACAAAGTTTGCGGATCGGGGTTGAAAGCCGTGGGCCTGGCGGCGCACAGCGTCTTGTTGGGCGAAGCGGAAATCGTGGTCGCCGGCGGAATGGAGTCGATGTCAAACTGTCCTTACCTGCTGCCTGGCGCGCGCACCGGCTATCGATTCGGCAACGCGGAGGTTGTGGACTCCATGGTCCATGACGGCTTGTGGGATGTGTACAACGATTTTCACATGGGCATTACGGCGGAGTTGGTTGCCGAAAAATACGGGATCACGCGGCAGGAGCAAGACCAGTTCGCGCTGGAAAGTCACCAGCGAGCCGTACGCGCCAGAAAATCCTGCTTCATCGAATCGCAAATCCTGCCCATTGAAATCCCGCAGAAGAAGGGCGATTCCGTGGTGATCAAGTACGATGAGTCGCCCCGCGAGGATGCCTCGCTCGAAGCGCTGGGGAAATTGCGGCCGGCGTTCAAAAAAGACGGCAGCGTGACGGCAGGCAACGCTCCAGGAACCAACGACGGCGCGGCGGCGCTGGTCGTGACCACCGAGCGCACCGCGGCGCGCCTGGGTAAGACGCCGATGGCGCGAATCGTCGCGCAGGCCGTGAGCGGCGTCGATCCCAAGTGGATCATGGAGGCGCCCATTTACGCGGTCGAGAAACTGCTCGAAAAGGCCGGCTGGGACCGCGATCGCGATCTCGACCTGGTCGAGCTCAACGAAGCGTTCGCCGTCGCTGCCATCGCCGTGACGCGGAAGTTGCGCCTGGATCCCGCGAAAGTGAATGTAAACGGCGGAGCCGTCGCTCTCGGACATCCGATTGGAGCATCCGGCGCGCGAATCCTTACCACGCTGCTCTACGAGATGCAGCGTCGCAACCTGCATCGAGGAATCGCCGCGCTGTGTCTAGGCGGCGGCAACGCGGTGGCGCTGGCCGTCGAGCGGTAGAGATTGGCCTGAACTCACTTGCTCCAATGTAAGGCCGTAAGGGCACGGCATGCCGTTCACGGAGAACGTTCTCGGTGAACCGTGCCCCTACAACTCAACATGACTAATGAATCTCTCGAAATCCTCTGGCGCGGTTCCGATCCCGCTAAATTTACCGCCCTGCAAGCTGCGCTGCGGGACGAGGACATCCAATTCTGCCAAACCCAGGTCTACGATCCCGCGGGCGGATTTCTGTCTTCGCGGCCGTATTATCTCGAAGCAGTGCCCGGCTTTGAAATTCGCGTTTATACCTCCGATCTACAGCGCGCCCAGGGTGCGCTGGAGTGGGTTGAGAGTAAGGGAAATGCTTCTGAAGTTCCCGGCGGGTCTTCGCTACGCGATCAAGACTCACTCGATTTGAAACCATCCCTGCCGTACGATTGGGATTCGAACCAGGCGACTTCCGAGGTATGGGCCGGTGAAGAGGAACCCCTGGCGGAATACCTGGCCAGCGCGCTACGCGAAAACGGAATCCCCAGCAAGATTCCGGATGAGCCGGGCCATCGAGCGCGTCTGTGCGTCCGCTCCGAAGACCTGTCACGTGCGAAAGATATTGTCCGCGAGATCATGCAAGGCCATGCTCCGGAATAAGGAGTAACGCCCGCACAAGCGATTTCATGTTTCGTTTACTTCTTATACTTCCTCAATCGCCTCAAATTCAGGAGGTCCAATGGTCGTCGACACAATTCGCAACGTAGCCGTGCTGGGCGCGGGAACTATGGGAAACGGCATCGCGCACGTTTTCGCGCGCCACGGTTACAACGTAATTCTGCGGGACGTCGAGACGCGTTTTCTTGACCACGCCCTCGACACAATCGCGAACAATCTGGACCGGGAAGTGAAGAAGGGCAAGATAGAAGTCGGCGAAAAACCGAAAGTCCTAAGCCGGATACATGCCACCACCGATTTGTCGGAGATTGCCCAAGCTGGCTTCGCCGTCGAAGCCGTCCCCGAGCGCCTGGACCTGAAACTTTCCGTTTTACGCGAAGCTGACAAGCTGTTGCGTCCCGAGGTGATCCTGGCGTCCAACACGTCATCGATTTCCATGACCACGCTGGCCGCCGCGACCCGTCGTCCCGACCGGTTCGTGGGAATGCACTTCATGAATCCAGTTCCGGTAATGGTCTTGATTGAAGTGATTCGCGCGCTGCAGACCAGCGACGCGACGTTTCAGACGACGATGGCGCTGTGCGAAACCCTTGGAAAGAAACCCGTCGCGGTGAACGACGCCCCTGGCTTTGTCTCGAATCGCGTATTGCTTCCCATGATCAACGAGGCCGCCTTCGCCGTGATGGAAGGCGTCGCCACGGCCGAAGCCGTGGACGCCGTTATGAAACTGGGCATGAATCATCCGATGGGCCCGCTCGAGCTTGCCGATTTGATTGGCCTGGACACTTGCGTGAATATTCTGGAAGTCCTGCACACCGGCTTTGGCGATTCGAAATATCGCGCATGTCCGCTGCTGCGGAAGATGGTCGCTGCGGGGTGGCTCGGGCGGAAGAGCGGGCGCGGGTTTTACAGCTATGGGCCGTAGAAATCGGTTATGGGCTAATTACGTGTGGCTGAAGCCCATGTGCCGCCCCTGACGGGGCTTTCTGGTCATCCTGGGCACGTTTTCCCACCGCTGGCGCGGTGGGCTACGTTGTGACGTCCCTTCGGGACTCGCAGAAACATAGAATTAGTCCACTAACTAGAAATCGCGGGGATGCACATAATATTCTTTGAGATTCTTCGGTAACACAGTGATCCCCGGTCCAGAGTTCGCTCCAGAGTAACGATAGTGAAACAGCCGGGTACAACCTCCGGTTTCGCCGTAGAATCAGATTTCCAGCAATTGCCCGGGCCCGGCCCGGCAAATCGCTGCTGAACTAAGATTATGAATGAGCTGAGATGAAGACTCTGAGACACATGGTGGTATGGAGCGCCTCGGTGCTGGCCCTTGCTCTGTACGCCGCCGCGCAGTCGTCCAGCCCGGCGCCCGCCAGCCAGACCCCGACTGTCTCAGCCAACCCCGCGCCTACCCCGGAACAACTTCACTCCCTGATAGCGCGTGCCGTTCAGAATCAGCACCATAACGACCGGGCGATCGAGGAGTTTGATCGCGTCGAACATGTGGTTTCGCGAAAGCTCGGCGAGAATTCGGAAGTGTTGGTCGATCGCACCGATCGCATTGTGCCCTCCGGCACCGGCATCATGCGGCTGCAGATGGCGCAAGGCGGCACGCCCGTTTCTCCGGAACTGCGTCGCCACCAGTTGCAATTCGCGGTTACCGCTCTTGAATTGGCCATCCATCCCAATGACCGCTACAACCAGGATATGGTCCGGTTCGAAAAGCGCCGCCGCGATCGCGCCGAACTAGTGGACGAGGCATTCAAGGCCTTCCGCATCACCTGGGCGGGGCGGGAGACAAGAGGCGGGCAAACGCTCGCTAAGATTCTTTTAAATCCTGACCCGACCTACAAGCCCACCTCTCGCGTCGCGGCCACGTTCGAACACGTTCGCGCCACTCTCTGGGTAGAGGAGTCCCAGGCGCAAATGGTGCGCCTCGAGGCGGACATTGCCAGCGACATCGCATTCGGAGGTGGAATCATCGGAAAGGTTTATCATGGCGGCCACTTCGTTATGGAGCAGTCGGAAGTGTCACCTGGAATCTGGCTGCCTACGCTACGCACCTATGATGTGGACGGTCGTAAGTTCTTATTTGGTTTCGGTCTCCACGATCGTATCGAGGTAACCCGCTACCGCCATGTAGGGCAGCCAGCGCAGTCGATTGAAATCATTCGAAATGAGTTGAATGAGCTTATGGCGGAAACGCCTGCGCGGTGAGCGCATCTCCCGGCACAATTCCCGGAAGTGGTTTATTTCCCGAGAAACTCATGCACGCCGACGCAATGGATTTGCCGGCGCCGGGCGCGGCCAGATTCCAGGCGAATAAGACCCCCGTATCATTCGCGCTTCCTGGGATGCACACCGCTGCGCTGGACCGGTCCCGCAAGAGTAAAATGGGGGTGTTGCTCGCTCGGAGGTGACCCGATGAGGCGCACATGGATTGGCATCCTGATTCTGTTGGTTGGCCTGGCACTGCTGCCGGTGAGTCTGCGGGCGCAATTGCCCAAGCAGCGCAAGCTAGGGCCGGGCGAGGTGGCCGGCGAGGTGGTCAACGCTCAGGGCGCGCCGGTGGCGGGGGCTCAAATTGTGTGGCAAACCGCCGATGGCGGCAAGCCGCATGCCCTGCATTGTGATGCACATGGGCACTTCCGGATCGCGTCGCTTCCCTCAGGCCTGTATGAACTGCGGGCCTCGAAAGGCTCCGCATCGTCCGACTGGGTTCACAACTTACTGGTGAAACCCGGCACGGGCACGAGCGTGACGCTGCATCTCACGCTCATCGCGCCGCCCAAGGTGGCTTCGCATCGTTAGAGAAGCAGTGTCCGGTCCGGGTACTACCAAAACCCGGGTACCGCGAAATTTGACTCGTATGGCCCATTGAGCCAATGGGTTTCCAGGGCAAACATCTTTGCAGTGGGTTGGGAGCTGCGCTGCGGGGACGACGGGTCCGAGAAATCGGATTCGTAGGCGCGCGACCCAACCCGCGCCATAATCGTCCTTGCTAGCATTTTCAATGTGTTCAGCGGCAGTCGATTTCTGATTATTTCTAAGATTACACCGCCTCGTGTTGCCAAACAGACTTTCCCGAAATGCCTGTGAATTTCGAATCCCTATCAAATTACCAGCGGCTAAATCCCATGTGTCGCCCCTGCCGGGGCTTTCTGGTCGCCTTGGACTTGATACGTTTTCCCACCGCTGCCGCGGTGGGCTACGTTGTGACGCCCCTTCGGGACTCTTGGAAATAAGGAATTAGAACACTACCCAGTCTGCCCTTGGATACTTCGAAATTGTGTGCCCGTGATATCCTCAGCATAGGGCGCTGACGATGACCATCGTGAAGGCTTGGTGGCTATTAGGGCTTGCGTTTGTTCTTGCCGGAGCGGCGTATGCTTATCAGGGACAGTTCCGGGAATATCCCTCGGTGGAATACGGCGTTCAACCGCTGCCTCGGGACTGGCAAGAGAAGACTGAATTTGCCTTCGCCCGGTTGATGTATCCCCCAGGCTGGAATGACGGGTATCGCGGCCGCTTCGATGGAGACTGGCGGCTGGGGCTTTCCCTTTGGACCCAGGATTATCCCCTCGCCGATCGCGAATTCTCTCAGCAACTCCGGCGCTTGACCCGCATTCACGTCCGTTCGGTCGAGCAACCCGTAAATCTGGAAGATGGGGACGAGGTGTACAACTGGCCCTTTCTCTATGCCGTCCAGGTAGGGGAGTGGGGCCTGACTGATTTTCAAGG
>JBGOVX010000014.1:0-34087 GCA_041478355.1 Terriglobia bacterium
GCAGCCGCGCTCCAGCATGAACTCGTGCACCTTGGCTTCGATTTCGCGCTCGCGCACGCCTGGTTTGAGCCATTCGTACTTGATCTTCCACATCGCCGCGTCGCCGATGCTCGAGGCCTGCTTGAGCAGTTCAATTTCGTCGCGCGTCTTGACCACGCGCGCCGCCGAAACCGCCGGCCAGCCGTTGACAATCTTGAGGCCCGTCTTTTGAAAAGCTTCGAGAGCGGGCATGTCAAAGTTGTCGATGCCAATTCGTTCCTTGGTAACTCCATGTTCCTTGAGCACGTCCAGGACGCTCTCGGCCATTCTCGCAGCCATGAACGGCACCGCGCCTTCGGCCCACTGCCAGGTAATCGCGGGACGAATCCGCCCCTCCATCCACGGCATGTCGATCTCGGCGCAGTGCAGGTCTGACCCCGCGGTTTCGAACAGAACCGGATCGCCGGTGTGAGTCACCACCGCGTATCGTATGTTGATGTTGTATTTCCAATTCCCTTGATAGGACGCCGTGGCGTAGCGGATGTTGGCCCCGGCAAATAGCACCAGCGCCCCCAGGTCGTGCACCTACATCGACGCTCGCAGCTTCTCCAATCGTTCTTTCCGCAACCTGTCAAAATCCACCCGGTACTGCCAATCTGCTCCCGTCTGGCTGTATAGCCGCCGGGGATCCCATTCATGTGGCTGGCCGATAAATCTAGTGTCCATAGGTATAGAAGAACATCCTTTCCTGAGTGATATAAAGTGCCGACCAAAAAATATAGCAGAGTGCGCCAAATCTTGTAACAATTATTGCCGGGTGCCCCATCCTTGCGGTTTTTGCAAGGGTGGGGTTCTTGGTTTGGGTTCCGATGCCTACAAGGATTGAAACACTCGGCCCGGCGCCGCGGTTTATGTGCTCAATGCTTCCCCGCGGCGTCAGCCTGCGCCGATTCGCGCGCGCGGCTCAGAATGTAGCCCTCGATGGACCGAACCTGCGACGAGGTGAGGTCTTCGGAAAACGATGGCATTCCAAGCTCGCGCCGCGCTCCGCCTCGCACAATCTGTTCGAACGTCTGGTGCGTGAATTCGCTGGAATAACGCAAGTCCGGCACCAATCCGCTGCTCACCACGTCGCCTCCGTGGCAGCGCACGCAAAATGTGGCAAACAGATTGGATCCCTGCTGGATCTCAGAACGCGATACGGCCAGCTTGAAGGTCGGCATGGGGACGGGCGAAACGCTTCGCTCGACTCGTTCGAGCGTCGCGGTTCCTCCAATCGAAAAAACTGCCAGCCTCCCGCGCCCGACCTTGCCTTTGCCGATGGCTCGATTGCCCAGCACCGCGGGTCCGCCCCATCCGGCCATCACCGCAACGTATTGAGTCCCATTCACCGAGTAGGTCATCGGCCCCGCTGAAATCCCCACGCCGGTGTCAAACTCCCACAACGGTTTGCCGTCGGTCGCGCGATAGGCCAGGAGTTTTCCGTCTCCCCGGCCATGAAACACCAGATTCCCGGCGGTAGTCAGCGTTCCCCCGCTCTTGGGAAGCAGCTGATCGGCGTGCCAGACTTCGCGGTGGGCGACGGGATCCCACGCCACCAGGCGTCCCTTCGACTCGATCTTGAGCCACTGATCACGCACCGGCCCGCGGTAGGCCCTGTCTAAGCCGGTGGTCTGATCGTGAAAATTGATTTTCCAGTCGCGCGGCGTCGCGTGCATCGAGGTGCTATCGAGCACGTCGAGGTATACAAGCCCCGTGGATGGATTGAACGAAATGGGGTGCCAATTGTGCGCGCCCTCGGTGGACGGCCGCACAATCGTGGCGTCGTTCATCGCCCGGATCGCGGCGTTTTCAATGGGACGCCCGTTCGAATCAATGCCGGTCGCCCAATTGATCTCCGTGTATGGGGTCGCCGAAATCAGCGCGCCTTTTTCCCGGTCCAAAACATAAAAAAAGCCGTTCTTGTTGGCCTGCATCAGAACACGGCGCTGCTGCCCGTCGATGGTGAGCGTTGCGAGCAACAGGGGCTGGGTCGCGTCGTAATCCCAGTTGTCACCCGGCGTGGTTTGGTAGGCCCACACCTGTTCGCCGGTGCCGGCGCGCAATGCGATGATAGAGGCGATGTAGAGATTGTCTCCCTTGCTGCGAACCCGGTCGTACCACGGCGATCCGTTCCCCGTTCCTACATAGACCAGATCGAGATCGGGATCGTACACGATGCAATCCCACGGGCTTCCGCCACCGCCTGCCTTCCACCACTCGCCCGTCCATGTGCTCGCCGCACGGCGCAACGCTTCGGATTCACCCGGCTGCGAAGGATCTCCCGGCACGGTGTAGGTTTTCCACGCCAGTTTTCCAGTCTCCGCATCGTACGCGGATACGTAGCCCCGCACTGCATATTCCGACCCCGCATTCCCGATCACGACCCGGCCCTTGGCGATGCGCGGCGCGCCGGTGATGGCGTAGGGTCCATCCTTGGGCGTCGTTTGCTCTTCCCACGCCACCTTGCCCGTCTTGGCGTCCAGGGCGATCAGCCGTCCGTCCAACGCGCCCACATAGACACGGCCCTTGTAGAGAGCCACTCCCCGGTTCACGACATCGCAGCACACAAATTTCGAGTGGTCCTTGGCAACTTTCGGATCGTAAGTCCACAGCGGCGCGCCGGTTTGCGCGTTCACCGCATAAACGACGCTCCAGGCGCCTGTGGTATACATCACGCCATCTTTGACCAGCGGCGTTGCTTCATAGGCGCGCAGGGTTGGAAAATCCATGGACCACGCCAGTCCCAACTTACCGACACTCTGCTCGTCAACTTGTTTCAGAGGGCTGAAGCGCTGCTCGGAGTATGTGCGGCCATAAGTGATCCAGTTCGCGGAATCAGAATCCGCGTCTTGTAGCGCAGCGTCGTCCACCTCGACATGTCGGGCGCAACCGGCAATGGTCACAACCCAAACTGCCGCAACTGCAAGTAACGCGCCCCGATACCTATCGCGATGCATAAACCCTCCGCCTGAACTTTTCTTGATTGGGCCGGGCCGCACACGCTGATCCTGGCTCACTCGATTCCTCAAACAGGCGGCATTGTACACCCGGTCGCTCTTTTTCGGTCCAATCCAGAAAGGTTTCCATGCCCGTTGGTTGGCCTTCTATGATTCGCGGGAGCTTTCTCGATATCCTTCACTTCTCAGTTGACTAAGAATCTAGATGTGATATTGCTTTCCCCTGTCTTTTTGCACATGCAACGCAATGAGCAAACCCGGTCCGGGAACACTGTGTTTCGGGCAAATTTAAGAGCCTGGGTTTTGTTGGGGCGGGAAATATCCCTGGAAAGGACAAATAAATGTTTGAGCAAATTCTCGACCCGGTAGGAAACCTTTGGCTCACCATATTGGTTGCGCTGTTGCCGTTGATTGCGCTGCTATTCATGCTCGCCATTTTTCGAATGACGGCCTGGCTGGCCTCGATTATTGTGGGCGCGATCACCATCGCGTTGGGCGTCCTGGTATGGCACGCTCCTCTAGTGAACACGGTGAAATCCTATCTTTACGGCGGTCTGACGGGATTTTGGGTCATCGACTGGATCACGTTTTGGGGCCTGATGATCTTCAATACACTGGTGCTCACGGGAGATTTCGAACGGTTCAAGAATTGGATGGTTCACCACGCCACCGCTGACATTCGAATTCAAACCATCATGCTGGCGTGGGCCTTTGGCGCGCTGCTGGAAGGGCTGGTGGGGTTCGGCACTCCCTGGGCGTTCGTGGTGCCGATATTGGTGGGGCTGGGAATTGCCGACCTGGAAGCCATCCGTGTCGCGGCCCTGGCCAACAATGCGCCGGTATCCTACGGCGCGCTGGGTGCTCCCATCCTTGGCCTGGCGGCAGTGACGGGACTTCCGTTAATGGCGCTGTCTGCTTCCATCGGTAACATCGTTGCCATTCTAGCTTTGCTTCCGCCTTGGGTGCTGATCTACCTGGTGAGCGGTTGGGAAGGGGTTGTGGAAGCCTGGCCACTGGCAATCGTGGGATCACTTTCCTACATCGCCGGGCAGTGGCCGGTTGCTCATTATTTGGGACCTTACCTGCCCGACCTGAGCGGCGCATTGGCTTCTTTCTGGATCCTTTTCTTTTTCGTGAAGGTCTGGCGTCCGAAGACGATCCGCGGATTTGGCGGCGTTCCACTGAAATCGCTGCCCGCGGGAGTTTCGAATAAGTTGGAAATCGGATCGCCACGCGAGGCGTTCATCGCCTGGATACCCTATATCGTTCTAATACTTGTCGTAGTCTCCTGGACAGGCCCTTGGTCCCATCTGCCGCTAATGAGCTGGTTCAAGCTCACGGTAGCTGCCAAATCTTCGGTGACGCACGCCGCAATTTCGTCGACTTTTAACTTTAACCCGCTCGGTGCGGGAACCTCGACGCTGGTCTCCTGGCTGGTGATCCTCGCAATTCTGCGGCCCAACGGCAGCCTTCTAAAGAAAGTGTTCGCTCGCACGTTTAAGCAAATGTGGGGCGCGCTGCTGGTGGCGTTTTTCATTTTCGGCCTGGCATATATTTTCGTTTACACGGGGATGGCCAACTCGCTGGCCTTCGGACTCGCGAAAATCGGCCCGTTCTTTGTGGTCCTGGCGCCCATTTTAGGGTGGATCGGTGTGGCCCTGTCCGGCAGCAATACATCCACCAATGCCATGTTCGGGCCAGTGCAAGCGGTGACCGGCAGATTGCTGAATCTCCCTCCTCTGCTGCTGCCTTCCTTCAACTCGGTAGGCGCCGAAGTAGGAAAGCCAATCGCGCCGCAAACTGCCAGCGTCGGCGTTTCCACCAGCAAACTGGTTCGCAGCGAGGGCCAGGTGATCCGGCACAACATGGGTTGGACGCTTATTATGCTTGGCTACCTGATTCTGATCACATTGCTGTTTTATTACGTACTCCCGGATTGGATGTCTTTGTAGCGCCCGGCTTCGCGGGCTGCGGAAAAAGTAACCCGGGTCGTCATTCCGAGTGAAGCGAGGAATCCCTCTTCGGTTGAAATCCATGAAAAAGAGAGATTTCTCGGCACGCAGCGCGTCTCGGAATGACAAACTAGCGAATTAGGGAATTACCGGCGGGATGTAAGGAAGCGTCCGCGCGAAAAACCACATCAGAAAAAAGACCAGCACGGAGTTAACGGCGAAGTAGAGCAGTCCATACCCAATCAAGTCCCGCGCGCGCACTTTCAGCAGGCCCAACAAAGGAAGCATCCAGAACGGGTTGATCAGGTTCGGCAACGCTTCCGAGGTGTTGTAAATCTGCACGACCCAGCCGAGATTTACGCGCAGGTCTTTGGCAGCCTGCAACACGTAGGGCGCTTCAATAATCCATTTGCTGCCGCCCGAGGGCACGAACATCCCCAGGATCACCGAGTACAAGGAGACCAGGATGGGATACGTGCCGGTCGACGAGAAGTTCACAAAAAAATGCGCCATGTCCCGTGAAATCGATGACAGCGTAATGATGCCGAAGATCCCCCCGTAAAATGGGAATTGGATGAGCACTCCTGCGGTGGCGGGAATCGCATCATTGACGGCCCGCACGAACGACCGCGGACGCCAGTGCAGCAGCAGACCGAGCATCAAAAACAAGAGATTGTAAGTGTTCAAATCCAGCGCCGCCAGCGGACCTCGCACGGAAAGAACCTGGACCAGATACGCCATGCCGAGCAGACCAATCACAAGCGACAGTACGGGCGCATATTCCAGCCATTCGGCTGGAGTGCGGCGCTCCTCCAGCTTTTTTATTTCCAGCCCCTCGGTCACTCCAAAGGATTCGGCATCCGCGGCGGAGGTGATCGGCGTCGACAGATAGGCCACCACTCCTCCCGATACCATCAATATCGTCGCGGTGGTCAGGCTCTGCCAGGTGTAAATTGTCTGCCGCAGAGGAATCACGCCGCTGATTTTAAGCAGCGCCGTAGGAATCGAGCCGGGTGTGGCCATGACCAGAGCCGCCGAGGACGACAACCCCAGCGCCCAAACGCTGCCGGTACCTAAGTAAGCGGCCGCTCCAATCGCGCGATAGTCAATCTGGCGCACGTTCTTGACGATTTCCCGCACCAAAATGCCGCTAAAAATCAGACTAAGTCCCCAACTAGCAAGGCCCGTCACCATCGAAAAAAACGCCACAAAGGCCACCGCCCCGCGAGGGCTGCGCGGAATGCTCGCCAGCCAGCGAATTAATCCGTGAACCGGCCCTGACGTGGCCACGACATAGCCGCCGATAATGATCATGGCCATCTGCATCGTGAATGGAATGAGGCTCCAAAACCCATCCCCGAAATATTTGATGAGATCCCGCGTTGAAACGCCGGCAAATAGCCCGGCGACAAAGACGATGATCAGCCCCACCAGCGCAAAGACGAAGGCGTCCGGAAACCATTTCTGCGACCAGTCGGCCAGCGCCATGCCCAGCCGCGCAAATACGCCCGCGGAATCGCTTTCGGTTTTGCCTGCCGCTTTGAGGTCTGGCGCTGACACCAACTGTTCTCCTGTCATCGAGTGCGTTACGCGCGCTCTGGCCGGACCCTAGGTTGTCAAGGCTGCCGTGAGTTTGCTTACATCGGGCGCGCTCTCCAGCGATTTCACAAAGGCGATGACCGACTCGCCTTTTGCGGCAGGCCACTTGGCAAATTCGGCGCAGCCCCTAAACTTGTCCGCCACCTCGTCGTAGCTCATTGGATTTGACGGGCTGCCCTTGGCAAATTCGGCCCGCCCGGAAAGAACTTTGCCGTTCTTCAAATGAATTCTGAGAATGCTGGTCATCTTATCGAGGCCGGCCTGTTCAGCTTCCGGATCGATATAAAAATTAATTCGCTTGATCATTTCCTGCACGTCCGGGCGTTGCACCACGGCATCCTGATATTCGATCAGGCCTGCCTTGCGGTCCAGAAGCAGAATGCTCAGGCAATATTCCATGCTGAATTTTCCCTGCAGCCCGGTAGTCGGACGGTGGTGCAGCAGTGAAGTCATCATCGCGTGGTTCGCACCCAAATCCACTTTTTCGACTTCTTCCGGCTTGATGTCGTTTTCGTGGATGAGGCGCAGCATTTCACCCATGGCGGGGTGCGTCAGCGAACCAGAGGGATGGGGTTTGATGGATACGCCGGGCCATTTCAGGTTCCAGGGTTTCCCGAGACGCCCAACGATCGCATCCGGATCGAAGCCGCCTCCCGCGGCCTGGAAAAATCCCAGTGGCGCTTCCAAAATATTATCGGCGGCTGTCCAACCCAGGGCCGCCAGGTCCACGGCAACTGTCCCATTCTCGGCGGCGTGTCCGGCCTGGAAAGGCTTGGTCATCGAGCCGAAATTATCGCGGAAGCCGCCCCCTTCGGTCGCGGCGATACCCAGGGCATAGGTGGTCTGCAAGACATTCAAGCCTCGCAACTTGGCGCAAGCCACGGCGCTGCCAAAGGTGCCGCAGGTTCCGGTGGTATGAAAGCCCTCGTCGTAATGGCGAGGCGAGATGGCCTCGGCAATCTTGCATTCCACTTCCACACCCATGTGGTAGGCCAGCATCAACTCTTTGCCGGTACGGTGCCCCAGTTCGCAGAGCGCAAATGCGGGAGGAAGCACACCCACCGTGGGATGCGTCAGCAATCCGTATATGCGATCTTTGGCCGCGGCGAGCTGCGTGTCGTCGAAATCATCCGCATGGATGGAGACGCCATTGGCAAACGCCGCGAAGCGCGGATGGGCCTTCATGCCGGTACCGATGATGCTGGCGTTCGCCCCACCCGGCCCGAACGTCAGAACGTATTGCCGGACTCGAGACCCCATTCCGGAGACCGAGCCAGCCAGCGCCAGGCCAAACCCATCCAGGATCGATTTCTTGCCCAGCTCCAGCACATCGGCGGGAATGTCCTCATATTTCGAGTTGACGATAAATTCGGCCACGTACTTGGTCAGGCCCGGAGCCTTTGGAAATTCCACTGCTGGAGTTGGCGAAGCGTAAACGCGTCTCCCACCCAATGCCAGTGCGGACAATGCCAATGAATTCTTGAATAGATCACGCCGGCGCATAATCGTTCTCCTCTGAATGATTGAGATCCCTTGCAATTCTCGAATGATTCGATTTGCTCGATTTTCGATTTCAGTTTCTTGCCCCGCTTGCAGATGCGGACGCGGAATTACCAAAAATATGCGCAACGTTTTCCGTGCCGATCTTTTTCCTCAGACCGGGCGGAAGCTGATTGAACAGGAGCACGGCTGTCTGCCATCGCTGCACGGCGCCCTGGGGTTGTGGATAATGCTGATCGGTGCCGAGGATAAAACGGTCCGGGAAATCCTCGAATAGTTTGAGCCATTCCGGCATGATGCTGCCGTCACCCGCAAGCGGATAATTCTTTCCGATATTTTGGGAATCCGTCTTGATTTCCATATACAGGTTGGGATGCGCCTGCAATAACCGACGGCACAGTCCCGGTGTTCTGTACCCCGTGCCGTCGGAACCCGCATGGGCCCAGATCACTTTGGCGCGCGGGTTGTGCGCGAGCAGCCGTTCGAACGCCGCAATATTTTCATGGAGCTGTGGAGCATTGGGCGGGGACTTCAGATCGGGAGGGAGCGGCATCGCCATGGGTACGGCTTCCATGTGCAGGTCAAAGGGGACGCCATGTTGCGCGGAGATATCCGCGAGCAACAAAAAGAGCGGGTGGTCCGCGGGAGCGTATTGATAAGGCGTCGCGCCCGAGAAGTGTTCCGCGGTCATTTCTCCGAACCCCGCCACGCCCAAGCGAAGAAGTTCTTCGGCGCGGTCTTTAAACTTCTTTTGAACTTCCGGGCCGGCGTCTCCAGTAGCAGCCGATTGCTGGATCATGGCATTGAGAGTTCCGCCGCCGCCCAGGATGCCCAGCTTGCCGGGATATTTCTTGGCCGCCTCCAGGATGACCTCGGCGTCATATCGTCCCGGGTGGTCGAAGGAGTCCGGCAGCATTTGTAAATATATTTTCGCGGTGTTTTGCGTCTTTAACGCCTCCAGCACCGAACCGATCGTGCCGGCGATGTCATGCTCGTCAAAATGCGAATGCACCTCCACGTAAGGAGTCAGGGCCGGCACCGGCTCCATTGCGGTGAACGACTTCCCCATTCCGGATTGCGCCTGGCCCGCGACCACACCAAGGGTGGCGACTCCCACAATAATCCCGGCACCTAAAAATAGGATTCCTATAGCAAACCTTCTGGAGGATTGAGTCATAGCCCTGTCCATTCGTGCCGTTTGAATTGGTCCATCGCGCCAGTCGCGATTCTTGCTTTTGTTCACGGTCGAAGGCAAGTGATTTCTTCACCTGCGTTTTGACTAGGCCGTCGCGCGCCGCCCAGGACGATTCGGCAGCGGGCCAATTCCGTATTTCCGGGAACCCCGGAGGGGCGTCACACCGTAGCCCACAGCGGAAGCTGTGGGAAAACGTGTCCAGGATGATCAGAAAGCCCCGGCAGGAGCGACACTTTGGATGAGTCACACCTAATTGCCCCTTGCCAACGATTCTCAATCGTTCCATCTGCTTTGCCCACAATGCTAAGATGTTCGAATCGAGGCACACCAACATGACCGACAAAATTCGAAAGACGGACGCGGAATGGCGGAAAACGCTGACTCCCGAGCAATACCACGTGACCCGGCGCAAAGGCACCGAACCCCCAGGTAGCGGCGAGTACGAAGATGTGGAGACGCCGGGGACATATATATGCGTTTGCTGCGGTCAGCCGCTGTTCAGCTCGGATACTAAATTTCATTCAGGGTCCGGATGGCCGAGCTTCTGGGCGCCACTCGATGAATCCAAGATCGAAGTGGAACGGGACACTTCTCACGGAATGATGCGCGAGGAAATCGTCTGCAGCCGCTGCGATGCCCACCTCGGCCATGTTTTCCCCGACGGCCCGAAACCAACCGGCCTGCGTTACTGCATCAATTCCGCCTCCCTGAACCTTGTTGACCACCAAGAGCCACTTAAGAAAGATGAAAAGTGAAACGCGCGAGAACAGCTCCGGAATTTGACGGGCCTGTTCCTTCGCGCTCTGCTGTTCACCAGCTAAAATCGATCGCCCTCCTCGCTTTTCTCGCCGTCACATCATTTCTTTCAGCGCCATCGACGGCCCGGGCCTGGGGGTGTGAGGGGCATCAAGTGGTGGCCTTGATTGCGGAACGCAACCTTACGCCGCACGCCCTGGCCATGACGGAGCAAATCCTGACCGGCGCCCCGATTGATTCCCGCCTGGACCGCTACTGCAAGGAGGGCGGCGCCGACACATTGGCGGATGCTTCCACATGGGCGGACGACATTCGCATTCTCAGGCCGGAAACAGCGCCGTGGCATTACATCGACATCCTGCACGGCGCCGGGCGTCGCGAGGTCTCAAAGTTCTGCGCGCTTCCGGAAAGCTGTGTGACGCAAGCGATTCGAGAACAGCTAGCTGTGCTTGGCAATTCTGGGCATGCTCAGGAGATGGACGCGCGGAAAAAAGCCGAAGCCCTGCGTTTCCTCATCCACTTTGTAGGCGACCTCCACCAGCCGCTTCACGGCACCACCAATAATGATCAGGGCGGAAATTGCGTTCCCGTGGCGTATTTCGACACCCTGCCACAATTAATGAATCCGGAAAGGGAGAGTTACACACCGAATCTGCATGGTGTGTGGGACACCGGCATTCTTGCCAAGATTTCCACCGGAAAGACGGCGGGCCAGGTTGCCGCCGAATTAAGTCAAACATTTCGATCAGAAATCGTCCGGTGGAAACAAGGTGAGGCTGACGTGGATGGCTGGGCTTGGGAAAGCTATCAGGCAGCGGTTGAGACGGCCTACGGCAAATTGCCCGTCGATATCCCGTTTGAATTTCCGCAATTTGTCAAATCCTGCGCTGACGCGAGCCACGTTGCCCAGCGAAGGCTCAAACTTAATATACACCTGGCGCAGGCCTATCAGGATGTTGCCGCGCCTGTAATCAAACAACGGCTGGCCATGGCTGGGGCAAGACTAGCGTTGCTGCTGAATCAACTCTGGCCGTAGACCCGCGGGTCGTACCCGCTGCGCCGGATCAGGCCACAGAAGCTTGCGTAACCAGTCTTGAACCCGTGCTTGTGCGAATCCTTTGCAGCCTATCGCGAAGGTTCCCGGGATCGATTCCGGCTGAAAAACATACGGTGCGATAATCTCGTTCGTCCAGAAAAAGGAACCGCTCAGCCTCGCGTTGCCTGGAAAGCGGACCGTTAACCCACTCGTGAACGGTGCTGGCGATCACGGCGCGCCAAAGCTTCTGTTGTGCGATTTCTTGGCCTTCCTGGTTGTCCAATCTGTTGTCGAACATCTTGCCCCCCTTAGAACCGGCGGACTATCAGCGGTTAGGCAGAATAAACAGGCAAATTCGATGCCGTTCGGCAGCCATTTTCAGAAAAAAAGAGGGCCAGAACACATTACAAACAAGCAGGTTATGAGTACCGAGCTGATCGCTCCCGTTGTAGGGATGTCGAAATTGGTTCAATCGAGCACAAATGACCGTTGACTGTACCCGGCAGCTACAAGCCACCTGAGTGGTGATCAGAGGTATTGCTGCATGCGACTCATGTTGGGATTACTCCCGGCAGAGAGACATTCGGGAATATGCATTCGAAGAGTTCTACTGAAAACGGGACTTGCCAGGGGAACGGCTCGGCAGATTCTTTAGATCGCCACCGAACCAGGGGGCCGTTGGAATTTTCGCTGGTACGTGATTCTGCTTCTCTTGCCCCCGGATACGAATTCGAAGATGATTTCTCTGCGGCCATCCAATCGGGCTTTGCCATGCCTCTTGGCCGCCGACAGGATCAGCCAGCGGCCAGCAAGAACTTCGTAAGTGCCGCGCTCGCTCAGTATTCGGTAGGTCCCATTCGATTTAAGTTCCAGTGACGGCGCCGTGCAAGGCGCGGCTTTTCCTTCAATTTCCACCTTCGTGCACTTGTAGGTCCCGCTGACAGATTTCTGAGCCCGTGCAGGCATTGCAGCCACCAGCAATGCTACAGCACAGCAGAGTACAGCCTTATATGCGGTGGCGAACGGTTGGGAGTAGGTTGGCATTTTAGGCACTTGGTCCTGTGGTCTGCGCCCTCTACCGATGGTTGAATCCTAGGTTGAATGTGCAAGCTCAATGCCATAGGTGAGACCGTTCAACACGCTGATTATAAAAGTCTTGGGAATGTAACGAGCATAGCTCCCAGCCTCACCAAGGGCACACCGTTCCACAACTACCCATGAAAGGAATAGGTCTTCCCTCCCCCGAGTGTCCAAATCGAGCGTTCTGCCCCCCTGGACCAATGTTTCCCTCTTCCCTAGGTATACCCTGCTAGAATCAAGCGGTGGTGGTTCCGAACTGAGTAGCAGGCTTGATTTGAGCGCACCAAAATCATCACCGAAAAAACCCGCGGCTCCAAATGAGCGATTGAGCGAACTCAAGCGCGAAATCGCGCTGCTGCTGCGAGCCGAAAACCGCGATCCATTCCGCCTGCTCGGGCCGCACATTGTGGAGGAAGGCAACGCGAAGCGGCTGGTGGCTCGCGCATTCTTCCCGCGAGCAAGCGCCGCTTCTGTAATTATTGCAGGTCCAAACTCAGGACAGCCCAACTCCATTCCCGCCAGGCGCATTTCTCCGAAAGGTTTGTTCGAAGCCGATCTCCCGCTTCCCCCGGCGTTGCCGATTTCGCCGTCAAGCTACCGCTGGCGCATTCAAGAGCCGGGCTACGCGGACTGGGAATCTTATGATCCCTACGCCTTCCCTCCTGTGCTGTCCGATTTTGATTTGCACCTGATCGGAGAAGGCACGCATTACCTGCAATACGAAAAGTTGGGCGCGCACTCCGCCGTAATCGGCAGCGTGGCGGGCGTGCAATTCGGCGTGTGGGCGCCAAACGCCATGCGTGTCAGCGTTGTGGGCGACTTCAACCAGTGGGACGGCCGCACTCATTTGATGCGGAATCGCGGGCCATCGGGAATCTGGGAGATTTTTATCCCGGAATTGACCGAAGGCGCCATATACAAGTACGAGATCCGTCCGTCCACCTCCGACCTGCCGGTGATGAAGAGCGATCCTTACGCCTTCCGCTCCGAGCTGCGGCCCAAGACAGGCTCGATCGTCGCGCGCCTGGATCATCACGCCTGGAACGATTCGGGATGGATCGAGCAGCGCGCAAAACGCGATTGGCTCTGCTCGCCAATATCGGTGTACGAAATACATTTGGGAGCATGGCGGCGCGTTGTGGAGGATGGCAGCCGTTGGCTGTCTTACACCGAGATCGGTGACCAGCTCATCCCCTACCTTCAGCAAATGGGCTATACGCACGTCGAGCTGATGCCGGTGATGGAGCATCCATTCGACGGCTCCTGGGGTTATCAGACGGTCGGATATTTTGCCGCGACCAGCCGCTACGGCACTCCGCAAGACTTTATGTCCCTGGTAGACCGGCTCCACCAGGCAGGCATTGGAGTGATTCTGGATTGGACTCCGGCTCACTTCCCCAGTGACGGCCACGGCCTTGCCGAGTTCGATGGCACTCACCTATATGAGCATGCGGACCCGCGCCAGGGTTTTCATCCCGACTGGGGCACACTGGTCTTCAATTACGGCCGCAACGAAGTCCAGAACTTTCTGATCTCGAACGCCCTGTTCTGGATTGACAAGTATCACATTGACGGGCTGCGCGTGGACGCGGTGGCCTCGATGCTCTACCTCGATTATTCCAGGCGCGAGGGGGAGTGGATTCCGAACGAATTCGGCGGCCGGGAAAATCTGGCGGCCATTGCATTCGTAAAGAGGTTGAACGAAGTCGTGCATGCCAGGCACACCGGCGTTCTGACCATCGCGGAGGAATCCACGTCCTGGCCGATGGTTACGCGGCCCACGTATGTGGGGGGCCTTGGCTTCAGCTTGAAGTGGAATATGGGCTGGATGAACGACACTTTAAGTTATTTTGAACAGGACCCCATCCACCGGAAATACCACCATGGCCGGATCACGTTTTCCATGTTGTATGCGTTCACGGAAAACTTCATGCTGCCGTTTTCGCACGACGAGGTCGTTCATGGAAAGAGCTCCCTGCTCAACAAGATGCCCGGCGACCTCTGGCAGCAGTTCGCTAATCTGCGCCTGCTCTATGGATATATGTTCGCGCATCCCGGCAAGAAGCTGATGTTTATGGGAGACGAATTTGGCCAGCGGGCCGAATGGGACCAGGACACCAGTCTCGAGTGGCACTTGCTCGAATACGCCCCGCACAAAGGGCTACAGGCTTTGGTGAGTGATTTAAATTCGCTCTACGCCCGAGAAACCGCCCTGCACGAGGTGGACTTCGACTGGCACGGATTCGAGTGGCTGGATTGCAATGATGCGGATGCCAGCGTTCTGTCGTTCCTGCGGCGCGGGAAACAGCCCGGCAACATCCTGATTGTGGTAGCCAACTGCACGCCGGTGTTGCGAGAAGAATATCGAGTGGGCGTCCCTGAACCCGGCTTTTATCGGGAAATCATGAACACCGACGCGGACCGATATGGCGGCACCAATGTAGGGAATCTCGGCGGGGTGCAAACCGAAGCCCTCCCGTGGGGCAACCATCCGTATTCATTGAACTTACGCTTGCCGCCTCTTGGAGCTGTCTATTTCAAGAAATAGCCGGCACAAAAAATCACTCAACGCGACGAACTATAAAGTTTGCTCCGGATAACGAGAGACCTAAGACGTGCCGGCCCCTTTGCCGGGGATGAAGAACGCTTCTTCCTTTACGGCATCCTTTTGCCAGCGGTGACGCTTCAGAATTCCTTTTACATTTTCAATCATGGAGGGATGGCCGCAGAGATAAGCGCTGGTGTTTTCCGCCGTAAGGCCCCAGAAGTCGGCGTATTTGCGAACCAAATCGTCTACGCGGCCCGTTTCGCCTTTCCAGGAGTTGTCTTCCCAAGGACGGCTGACCGTGGGAACGTAGGTCAGCCAGGGAACCTTGGCGGCGATACGTTCCAGTTCCTCGCGATAACCCAATTCCCAGGACCGGCTGGCGCCATCAATCAAAAAGAGTTTGTGCTGGCTGGCGGACTTGGCGTCCTTCTCATGGAGCCCCTGCTCGTAAATCGACCGCACGAAACTAACGAAAGGGACAACGCCGGTCACCGTGGCGAGCAGAAGGTGATTGGTGCGGCCACTGCTGGTATTGAGCGTGAAACGCCCCCGGGCGGCCTTTCGCAGGGTGAATTCGTCGCCCACCCGATAGGGGTGAAGTTTCGGCGTTACCTCGCCCTGCGGCACCAGCTCGATGAAAAATTCCAGAAATTTCTCGTGCGGGGCGGAGGCGATCGAATATGCGCGCTCGTAATGCTTTTCAGGAGCGAGTACTCCCAGTGTCGCATATTGACCGGGCACAAAATTATATTCCCCGCCAGGATCTACACGAATTACCCACAGATCGTCTGAAATATCGCGCCGTTCCGTGATCCGGGCACGGTAAAACTTATCGCCAGAAGGAAGCATGATCTATTTTCCCTAGTTTTGAGAAATTTTGGATACCGGCCTGGCAATCACGCTTATGAGGCCAAATAAGCTTAATCCATCCATGCGCGCTGCCGGCATCCCAAACTTGAATCAACACGCCTAAAGAGTATCCTCCGAGACTTTACGCGCAAAAACCAAGCAGGCTATTGTCCCTGTTTGCCCATTCCATTGCGCATCATCTCCATGGGGTCAAATTTCTTTGGAGTACCGGTGATATGGTCCTTCGCATCGGTGATGACTTTGGTGAGAACCATGGTGTTATTCTTACCCTGCACTTTCACAATACCCCAGGGTGAGACCTTATCGGAAATCCAGACATCGGAGGAACCATCCTTGGCCCGGTAATGTTCACAACTGAATGTTCCTGCGGGAACGGTGATTGCCTCGGTGCCCACCAGATCCGCCTTGCCTCGAATGTCGGACGGTGTTGCTGAGGCTGGCCCTCGTCCGCCCATATTCATCATGCTCATATCCATTTCTATGGGGTCCTGGCCGGGTTGTTGCATGATCATTTTCATTGAGGTCATTCCACCATCGCCTGGCGCAAGCAAATACTTCATGAACATATCGCCGCCGGAACGTGGGTTGGCCATGGCCATTTCCATCCAAAACCCCGGCTTACCATTTACGTCTTCTTTCCCTACGACTGTGATTTCAATTGAGGATTTCTTTCCGTCGCGGTCCGCCATCTCATAGGCCCCGCCAGACCCCACAACCGGATGCCATACGCCGCTCATATCCGGCATCCGCGGGCCCATGCCCATCTGCGCGTAAAGGGGTGAGGCAAATGCGAGTAGAATGAGTACGATAATGATCTGTTTTGTTTTCATAATTGTTTACCTCTTTCTTTCCTTGTATCAGATTCAAATCCAGTGGCGCAATCGGATTCCTAACCGGGTGAATGACGCAAAGTGGATCGGATTATTCGTACGTTAAGGCATCCACCGGGTCGCTCTGGGCTGCGCGAAAGGCGGGGTAAAGCGCGCCCGTGATGGCACCCCCCAGCGTCAGCAAGATCGCGCGCACAATCCATCCCCCTTCGATGTAAATCTGCAGCGTGGGAGAGGTTCGATGCAAAATCGCAACAACGCCGTAGGTCGAGAGCAATCCAAACACTACACCCAGCGCGACCATCACCAGAGTCTCACCGACAATGATCCCGCAGATCTCCAAGCGGGAAGATCCCAGCGCCTTCAGAACTCCAATATCGCGCGCGCGTTCCAGCACCATGGTGTGCATGGTGAGAAGCACAACCAGAAAGCTAATGACTACTCCTAAGGTGATGAACGAGCGAAGAAACGGTTTCAATTCCGGCAGGTTCGATGAGGTCATCAGCGTGCTATATTCCGCCATCGAACGGATCTTATACGTGGGCAGCAGCTTAACCAATTCGTTGCGAACGCCTTCGGTATCACCCTTGCTGCGAACGTAAAACATCGAGACGCGCTTATCGGCGCCGGCAATATCCTGGGCGGTTTTTATTGGGATGAAGAACCGGGCGCCCTTGCCATGCACTACAATCCCCGAAATCGTGAAGTCATGTCCCAGAAGACTCGCCGTTTGCCCTACGCGCAGTTTGCGCGCTCTCGCCGCGAGGTCGTCGGCAACCGCTTCGTTGGGCTGCCGGAATGGCCCGCCGGAAAGAAATGCAAATCCCTGACTGAGCCCGGCAAACCGATCAAAATCAATCCCATAAACCACACCCAGGTTGTGTTGATCGACGACGATCAGCACGGGCGCAACCTCATCAACTCCGGAAAGGCTGGCAATGGTGTCAACCAGAGATTCAGGCATTACAGCGCTTGAAAATGCAAAAAAAATGGACGAGTTGGGCGGCTGAACGATGATGTCTGCCCCAACTCCCTCGGCGCGAGTGCGCCAGTCGGCCAACGCACCCGATGTCAATCCGATGATCAGCAAAACCAGGAACACCTGCATGGCCAGCGCCAGCACACTGAGCGCGGAGCGCAAGGGACGAACTCCCAGGTTGCTCCAAAGCAGGTGCCAAATCACAAATCCCTTGTATGGTTTCTCGTCCATTACGTTCGGTCCGGTAAATTCGCGCCGCTAATCTTCCTGATTCAATCCAGTTCCCGACTCCATCCAGCGAAATCAATCTAGCATCCCCACGCTCGTGCGGTCAAAGCAACACAATCCTGCGGTCAACTTTCCAACCAATTATAAGATTTCAACAGTTGTGTTGAAAAGTTTGTGGAAAACACCAGAGCAAGAACACTTTCCGCCCATGAAATAAGGTGTTTGAAACTGTTTGCACACAAATGAGGCAATCCGATCATTGCAATCATTGGCAAGCATTGGCAATCCGAGTGCTAGAATTTCGCTTTTGGAATTCCCAGCGTCTCAAAAAGGGAAACGTTAAATATCTTCGGTAAATAATTCCCTCTCGGACAGATTGGCCTCAATACCACTTGGGAGGGCGCACCAAACCAATGTTGATCGTCTGTTCGGCCTGATCCACGTCGTAGTATTGGCCGAACGTCTTCCAACCGGGTGCAATCACTTGAATCAGGAACTTACCACGGGGAATCTCGGGAGAGTGGCACACTCCGGACATGTTGGTCTTCAAATTCATCTCGACTTTCTTGTCCTTGCCCAACTTATGTTCCTCAACAAATTTCACATAGACGCTGGCGCTGTCAACTGGCTTGTTTTCATCTCCGGCGGTAACGACAATCGTCAGACGAACAGTGCTGGAGGTAGATTTATCTTTGGTATCAGAAGCTTTGTTCTGCCCGCCGGAAACAACAGGAAGGAGCAAACCCAACGAAGCAAGGATGATAAGAAGCTTTTTCATGTTCTCGGAACCGATCCTCAATAGAAGTTCAACAGAAGTTCAAGACGACAACGAAGCATCAATCAACTTCCTGATCTCCTGCCGACCTATTCTTCCCCTTTTTCAGGGTTCGCGCAAGCACTCGCGGAGAGTCGCGGGCAACACTGTGCCGGTGGTTCGGATTGACTCGGATGCGGTCCTGAGCTAATTTCGAGCGGCTGACAATTTTTGGCGCAAGCAGACCTCCAGAATCACGCACTCTCGGCTGGATATCCGCCACCCTCGCCAAGAGGATCAGACATGCCGCGCCGCGGGAGAGCGGCGCGAGCAACCAATATTCCGGCGGGCTCCAAGTAGAGCCCGCACTCGAAGGGAGATTGCTGATGGGATTCGCCACCGATGCCATTCACGTAGGACAGGAGCCCGACGTGACCACAGGAGCCATCGTCGCGCCGATTTATCAAACTTCGACCTACGTTCAGGAAGAACTTGGGAAGAACAAGGGCTACGACTACGCCAGGACAGCACATCCGAACCGCAGGGCGCTTGAGCGAACCGTGGCCAAGCTGGAAAGCGGCAGCGCGGCGTTCGTCTTTACCTCCGGCATGGCCGCGATCGATTCGGTATTTCGTCTCCTGCGCCCCGGCGACCACGCCATCATCTCGGAGGCGGTGTACGGCGGCGTTATCCGGCTGACGACGCAATTCCTGATGCAATGGGGTCTGGAATTCAGTTTCGTTGACACCTCCTCGGTGGCAGAGGTGGAACGCGCGATCAAACCGAATACCAAGATGATCTACGTCGAGACGCCGACCAATCCGACCATGTGCGTCACAGACATCGCGGCCGTAGCGAAGGTTTCGGCGGCGCACAATGCCACGCTGGTGGTGGACAACACGTTTCTGAGCCCCTATCTGCAATCGCCCATCGCGCTTGGCGCTCAAATCGTGGTCCACTCGATGACCAAGTACCTGAACGGCCATAGCGACTCGGTGAGCGGGGCTGTAGTTCTGACACGGGCTTCAGATGCGGAGAAAATCTATTTCTTGCAACGCTCGACCGGCGCGGGTCTGGCGCCCATGGATTGCTTCCTGGTGTCGCGTGGGATCAAGACGCTGGCCGTGCGGATGAAACAGCACGACGCCAACGGCCGGGCGGTCGCGCGTTTCCTGGAGGACCATCCCCACGTGAAACGCGTTCTATACCCCGGATTGCCCTCGCATCCGCACCACGATGTCGCTGTCCGCCAGCAACGCGGTTTTGGGGCCATGATCTCGTTCGACGTGGTCACCCTGGAAAATGCGCGGAAAGTCCTCAACCAGGTAAAACTCTGCTCGCTGGCGGAAAGCCTGGGCGGTGTTGAGACGCTGATTTCCCACCCGGCCACCATGACGCACGCATCGGTCCCGCCCGAGACGCGCCGGCGCATCGGAATTACCGACGGATTGATTCGTATCTCGGTGGGAATCGAGGACGTGGAAGATCTGATTGCGGATCTGGATCAGGCGCTCAGAAAGATCTGAACAGGAAGTCGAATAGAGGCGGGGAAATGGGCGGGAGCCTTGTGTCGCCCCTGCCGGGGCTTTCTGGCCGTCATGGATACGTTTTCCCACAGCTTCCGCTGTGGGCTACGGTGTGCCGTCCCTTCGGGACTTTCCGAAAACACAGAATTGATGTTATGGCTTTTATTTGTTATGCGCGGCGATTGTCCTAAGCACCCCACACGCAAGAAATGCGGTACTCCTACACAAGACACTCCTGCAACCACGCAAGATATGCCGGAGACCCCGCGGCAATGGGCAGAGCGATGAACTCGGGGACATCATAGGAGTGCAGCCGCTTTATGGTCGCCCGCAGCTTCGCCAGGCGCTTGCGCGACGTCTTGATGAGCAGCAGGCGTTCCCTGGCAGATTGAACTTTCCCTTTCCAACGATAAATAGAGGTGACCGCGCCAGGAAGTATATTGACGCAAGCCGCCAGCCGCGCTGCCACCACCGCGCGCGCGATCCGCTTCGCTTCGGCAGAACTGGAACACGTCACCAGAACCACTAATTTGTCGGTCATTTTTCCGTCCCTAGCGGCTAAAGCCGCTGGCCTGCCGGATGGCGAGTTACCACACAAACCCGGCTGCCAACCCTGCGTTACTCTTTCTCACCTACCTAGTTTCGCGTATGTTTGTGTCTTGCGCCATACGCTACAATACGTCCCCGGAGACGCACGCATTTCATCTACGAATTGACTGCAGCGATCAAATTCGGAACTTCGGGCTGGCGCGCCATCATCGCGGAAGATTTTACGTTCGCAAATGTCCGGCTGGCCGCGGCCGCCATCGCCGACCACGTCCGCGGCATCAACCGCAAGCCTACGCTGATTGTGGGGCACGATACGCGATTTTTTGCCGAGGAATTTACGCGCACGGCCGCGGAAATCCTGCGCGAACATGGCGTCCACGTATTGTTGTGTGATGGTCCTGCTCCCACGCCGGCTATTTCCTACGAAATCATGCAGCGCAAGATCGACGGCGCGATCAACTTCACGGCGAGCCACAACCCAGCCGAATATCAAGGCTTGAAATTTTCCGGTCCTGACGGCGGCCCGGCGCTCCCCGAAGTAACCCGCGACATCGAAGCCCGCGCGGCAAAGATGGCACAGCGCGCGCCGGCAAAGGCCTCCGGGAAATCATTTGAAACCATTAACCCGCGAGACTCCTATCTCGATCGCCTGGCGCAATTGGTAAATTTCAAAGCGATTCGCGACGCAAAATTGAGCGTTGTAACCGACGCGCTGCACGGCTGCGGCGCGGGATACCTGGATCGCGCCCTGGCAGCCCACGGCGTGGATGTGCTGGCGACGCGAACCGAACGCGACGTCTTGTTCGACGGCACGGGGCCGGATGTCTCCGAGGGAAATCTGCATCCCTTGCGCGACGCGGTACTGGCGAAAAAAGCCGCCGTTGGCCTGGCCACCGATGGTGACGCCGACCGGTTCGGCATCATCGACTCCGGCGGCGAGTGGATGCAGCCCAATCACATCCTGGCCCTGCTGTACGACTACATTGTGGAAACGCGCGGATGGAAGATGCCCGCGGCGCGCAGCGTGGCCACGTCGCACTTGATCGACGCGGTGGCCCGGCTTTACGGCGTCACCACTTTTGAGACACCGGTGGGATTCAAATACATCGGCGAGCTAATCCAGCAGGACAAAATCGCGCTGGGTGGAGAGGAAAGCGCGGGACTCTCCATCCGCGGCCACATCCCGGAAAAGGACGGCATCCTCGCCTGCTTACTCGTGGCGGAAATGGTGGCGGTGCGGCGCGCCACGCTTGCGGAACAGTTGCGCGCATTGTTCAAACGGGTGAACCGCGAATATTGGCCGTTGCGAACCAACCTGCACTTGCCTGAAGATATAAAGTCGAAGACGATGGAACGGTTGAAGAAACGTTTCTCGACTTTTCTTGGCCGGCGCGTCGTCAGCCTGGACCGCACGGACGGGTTGAAGCTCGAGTTCGGCGATGGGTCGTGGGTACTGTTGCGGCTCTCCGGCACTGAACCGCTGCTGCGGGTTTACATCGAAGCGGCGACGCGGGATGCAGCGTCAAAACTGGCCAGCGAAACTCAGGGATGGGTCATGGACACAGTTCAGGAAGCAAGCGCGTGAAATCTCTGCCGAAGGTCTCTCATCGTGAAGCGGGAACTTATTTGCGGAAAAACGTCCGGCAAATTCTGGGCCTGGCGCTATTTGCGTTGCTGGTGCACGACGTCTTCGGGGCGCATGGATTAATCGCCATGCGGCGCACGCAAAAGGAAATTGAACAGATCCGCGAGCAGATCGGCAAAATCACCCTAGAAAACAAGTCGTTATCCAACCAGGTCACTTCCCTGAAATCAGACCCCAAAGCCATTGAGCGTATCGCGCGAGAAGAGATGGGCCTGGCCCGGCCCGGCGAGCTTATTTTCAAACTGCCCGATTCGGCCAAGCCCGGTGATCCCCAAGGATCAGACCCGCAAAAATAATTTCTTCGCGAGAAATGAAATTTCAACACATGCAGTGGGAGCGTTTGGTAGCACAGGCTAAAACCTATGCTACGGCGCGGCGGAAAAAGGCTGCGACCTCGCGCCCGCGTCCCGCATATCGATTGCGCGCCGCCGCGAGCAGCGTCATCGCCGTGAAAATTACAAGCAGGCCCATCGTCGCCGCCCCGATTCCCACATTGCGCCGGGGCAAAATCGAAAGTCCGCCATACACAAATTCAATGTGCACCCAATAGACCAGCAGCGAGTACTTCCCCATCTCGACCAGCGGGCTGAAACCCCATTGCCCTGCCCCCCAACGGCACCAGGCATAGCTCACAAATAAAATCATCATTACGACGCCGGTGCGCACCAGAAAGAAATTAGGGCTCGTGTGCCAGAAATCATAGACGGCATAAAGCTGCACGGGGCGGGCATCCAGCCAAAACCCCAAAGCGGCCAGTGCCATGCCACTTGCACCGGCAAAAGCCACGGCGGCAAATTCATTCCGGCGCGCCCAATCCGATAGCAGTAGAAATCCAACCGCCAATCCGGCAAACGCAAACGCGGACCACGGAAACAACGGAAACAGCCACGGCTGCGGCGTGCCGAACGTGTGCACTCCGTTGATGTAGGACTCCAGCCACCACGCGCGCCAGTGCGGCTGCCAGGTGGTCCAGAGCGGCGGCGTGACGGCTGCGATGACCGCGGCGCACGCCACTGCCGTGACGATGCTCGTCCTCCGTAGGCGCAAAAAATCCGTCGTGCTCCCCGCTGAGGCAATCCGGCATGCCAGGCCCATCATCATCAGCGATATTCCTATGACGTTGAGCACATCCACTCGGAGCAGATCGGTCCACGGCGCATGGCGAAATCCGAGTAGAAACTCCTGCACGCGGAAAAGCAGAGCCAGGAGAAAAATTTCACCGCCGCGCAGAATGGTGGTGCGCGCGATTTCGTCCGCCGATGCGCCCCGCTGGCGAAGCTTGTCCGTCACCAGTGCGAAGGAAACTCCAGCCAGGAAAAGAAACAGCGACGCCGGAAGAGTTCCTCCAAGCTGAGACCATTTAATGAATTGCCCTTTTCGCGCCGCTCCGCCGAGCCAGGAATCATAGGAATGCGTTTGGAACATCATCAAGCAGGCGAATCCCCGCAGCCAGTCGATGTAGGCAATCCGCGTTGTGGTTTTTTCCGGCACGAGTCGCTTCACCAATTCGCGGATCGATATTTATGGGGGACAATCGCAGGCTTGTGCAAAAGGATCACGATCTAACGCACAACACCTGAAAGAGGACTCGACGCCGAAGCGTAGAGTTTTTTTGGCATCCGCCCGGCGAGAAACGCCTTGCGACCGGCCTGAACGGCATCGCGCATGGCCTCCGCCATGAGGATAGCGTCCTGCGCCTCGGCGATTGCGGTATTCATCAGGACCCCGTCCGCGCCCAATTCCATCGCGACCGCGGCGTCGGAAGCGGTGCCTACGCCGGCATCCACGATCATGGGCACCTCGGTGATGCGCTCGCGGAGAATCCGCAGGTTCGCGTGGTTCTGAATGCCCATGCCGGAGCCGATCGGCGCGCCCAGCGGCATAACGGCCGCGGCACCGGCATCGATCAGTTTGCGGGCGACCACCAGATCGTCATTCGAATAGGGCAGCACGACGAACCCCTCTTTCACCAGGATTTGCGTCGCGCGAACCAGTTCCTCGGTGTCCGGGAACAGCGTCTGCTGATCGCCAATCACCTCGAGCTTTACCCAGTTCGATAATCCCACTTCGCGTCCCAGGCGCGCGGTGCGAATGGCTTCGTCGGCGTTGTAGCATCCCGCCGTGTTGGGCAGGATAAAAATCTTTTCGCGATCAATATAATCGAGCAGGGATTCTTTCGTCCGGTCGGTCAAGTTCACTCGGCGCACCGCGACGGTGACCATGTCGGCGCCCGAGGCGGCGTGCGCCAGGGCCATTTCCTGAAAACTTCGATATTTTCCAGTTCCCACAATCAGGCGCGAGCTGAACGCGCGCCCGGCAATCACCAGTTGGTCGCTCATATCAATTCTCCTTCGGATATTGTAACGCGGTCGTCGCCGGTAGCACAGGTTTCCACCTGCGCGCTATTCGATTTCAGTCGTTCACGCATCCGCGTAAAGACCTTCGATAATCTTCGCGTAACGCTCGTCAATGATGCGGCGCTTGAGTTTGAGCGTGTGTGTGAGTTGTCCGTCGTCGATCGTGAAGTCATGGTCGAGCAGCGCGAATCGTTTAATCGTCTCGTACTGCGCCAGATTTGCATTGATCCGCGCGACTTCCTTGCCGATGAGGTCGCGAACCCAGGGATCCGCGGCAAGCTGCTGGCGGGTGGCGAACGCGCGGCCCTGCTGGCGCGCGGCGGCCTCGACGGCCTGAAAATCCGGCACCACAAGAGCCGAGATAAATTTATGCCTGTCGCCAACCAATACGGCATTGGAAATGAACGGGCTCGATTTGAGCAGGTTTTCAATCGGCTGCGGCGCGACGAATTTCCCCGCGGCCGTCTTGAACAGGTCCTTCTTACGATCGGTAATGTAGAGATAGCCGTCTTCATCCAGACGCCCGACGTCTCCTGTAGCGAGCCAGCCGTCGGGTGAAATCACGGCCCGCGTTTCCTCCGGTTTCTGGAAATAGCCCTCCATGACGCACGGGCCATGCACAAAAATCTCTCCATCTTCGGCAATGCGCGCATCCACGTTGGCGATCGGTTTTCCGACCGTTCCCACCTTGTTGGCGCGCGGAACATTTGCGCTGACGACCGGAGAGGCCTCGGTGAGGCCGTAACCCTGATAGACAGGCACGTCCACGGCCCAGAAGAATTCGGCGAGCTCGCGGGAAAGTGGTCCTCCGCCGGAGATAAACGCGCGCATGCGCCCGCCTACCCCGGCGCGAATTTTTGAATACACCACGCGGTCAGCGATTTTCCAGCGGAGGCGCAGCCCCAGCGGCGCGTGCTGGCCATAGGCGCGCCATCGCACCGAGTCCAGCGCCACGCGTATGGTCCATTCGAACAGCCGCCGTTTTACGCCCGTGTTCTCACGGCCCTTCTGCATAATGTTGGCGTACAGCTTTTCGAACACCCGTGGAACGGCGGCGGCCAGGGTCGGACGAACTTCCAGCAACGCCTGCGGGAGGTCCTCCATGCGCTCGAGGTAGGCCACGGGAACGCCGCGAAATAGGTAGGCGTAGGCGATGACGCGCTCGTACACATGCGAAAGCGGCAGAAAGCTGACGGCCGTGTCGGCGGGCGACATCGCATAGGGTTCGCCAGAAGCTTCCTCGTTCGAGCTGAAATTACTGTGTGTAAGCATCACGCCCTTGGGCTCGCCGGTGGTGCCCGATGTATAAATAATCGTCGCGAGCTGGTCGGGGGTCACTCTTGCTGCGCGGAGCCGATATTCGGCAACAGCAGCGTCATTGCTCGCGGCGGCAAAGCTTTCATAGCGGAGAACGTCATTGCCGAGATCGGGCGGCGCGGCGGCGCAAATAATGTGTTTCACCGACGTAAGACGCCCGCGGCACTCGAGCAAGCGGCGGGTTTGCATCTCTCCGGCAACAAATATGGCCTCCGCGCCGGAATGATTCAGTATGTACACGATCCGATCGGGAGATTCGTTGAAATAAATGGGAACATCTGCGGCGCCCAGGCCCAGGATGGCGAAATCCGCAATGTGCCATTCGGGACGATTGGGCGAGAACAGGCCGACGCGGTCTCCAGGTTTGACGCCGAGCTGTTCGAGCGCACTGGAAAATCCCGCGATGCGCCTCAGGAACTCGGCGGACGACGTAGGCTCCCAGCGCCCGTTGACCCTTAGCATCGCCGCGCGGTCATTGGGCAGCTGGTCGACCGCATCGAGAAGTTTTTTCGTGAGTGTCGCGTAGGGCATGGCCGAACCAGAACAGTACCGCACCCATCTTCGCGCTGGCAATTAAACTTACACGCTTCGCAGGTATCAAATCGGCGGGTGCTGTAATATTTCGATATGGAGGACCGCCCTGAAATCCCGTACCATTCAATTGTAGGCTACCCCTAGAAGAGAGTAGTTCCCCAGGGCCTGATGAAACGCCTGATCGAATGCGTGCCAAATTTCTCTGAAGGACGCGACATCGCCAAGGTGGACGCACTGGTTGGCGCCATGCGCGCCGTCCCCGGAATCTGGGTGCTCGACCGCTCGAGCGATGAGGACCACAATCGCTCGGTGATCACGCTGGCCGGCGAGCCAGAAGCGGTCGCCGAAGCCGCGGTTCGCGGTGTGGGCAAGGCCGCGGAAATCATCGACATGACGCGGCAGACCGGAGCGCATCCCCGCATCGGAGCAACCGACGTCGTACCGTTCATTCCCATCGAAGGCTATACGATGGAAGACTGTGTAGCACTGGCCCGCCGTGTGGGCCGCGAAATCTGGGAGCGCTACCGCATTCCGGTATATTTTTACGAGGCAGCGGCAACGCGACCCGAACGCGCGAACCTCGAAAATATTCGCAGGGGACAATTCGAAGGATTGCGCGAAGACGCGCTGCGCGACCCGGACCGTTCTCCCGATATCGGGGAGCCCCGGCTTCACCCCACGGCGGGCGCCACCGCGGTGGGCGCGCGAAAACTGCTGATCGCATACAACATTATTCTGAATACGCCCGATGTCTCCGTTGCGAGCAAGATTGCCAGGGCCGTCCGCTTCTCATCTGGTGGATTGCGCTATGTGAAAGCCATCGGCGTGGACCTGAAGTCGCGCGGCCTCGCGCAAGTCTCCATGAATCTGACCGATTTCGAACAGACGCCGTTGCACCGCGTTTTCGAAATGGTGAAGCGTGAAGCCGAGCGCCGCGGATGTGCGATCGTGGGAAGCGAAATCGTCGGCCTAATTCCTCGAAAGGCGATCGAGGCGACCGCTGCGTATTATCTGCAACTTGAAAATTTTTCATCGGCATCGGTATTGGAAAATCGTCTAGACGCCGCCGCGGCCCAGCTGGACTCGACTGTCGCAGAACCGTTATTGAGCGCGCAGCAGGGCATGCCGCCGAGGTGAATATGGAGAACATCCCTCTCGCCGCGAAAGTTTATGAACATTTGGTGCAACTCAAAGCAGTAACCGCGCCGTCTATGCTTGCAGGCGCGCGCGTGAGGCTCCGGCGAATTTAACGATTCTAGGTAAATGTTTCCCTGCCGGAATCGAACCGTACCGGGCAATTCAGGAGGAACAGGTGAACATCAGAAAAATTCTTTCGACGGCAATTTTTATCGCGCTGGTTTGCGCGCTCCCCCGATCATCCCGCGCCGGCAGTCTTGGCTCTGACATCATCAGTTTGTTTCCGCAGGATGCCGGGGAACTGGCGTATGCCGATTTGAAGGAGGCCCGCCAATTCCCCTGGTTCACGCAACTCAAGGAGCAAATGCTGCCTCCGAAATTCCGGGAATTCGAGCAATTCCTGGCGTCGGCCGGCATCGACCCAAACACTCAGGTGACCGAATTGGCCTGGGCGATGGTGCCGGGCAAGGCCTCGACCGACACCAGCAACGGAGCGGTTCCGACCAGCGATCAAATTGTCGGAATTGCCATGGGACAATTTCAACCGGCATCCGCCGAAGCCTATTTCACATCCAAGAAGCTCCCTATCGTAAAGGTCCGGACATTTTCGTTGTTCGCGTTTGGCGGAGGCAGCGGCCCCAACGACCTGTTTTTCTTTTTTATTGATTCCAGCACGGCGGCGTTTGGACAGCGGCAGCAGCTTGAAAAATTGATTGGGGTGCGCTATGGCGAAGCGCAGGGATTGTATGCGAACAACGATTTGTCGTCCCTGGTCAATCAGGCCAATGGCAGCGGGACAGTCTGGGCCGTGCTCAACCCGTCATACACGCGGCTGGCGATGCAGCAACTGGTCCCGGAAGCTGCGCAATTCCCCGCCGCCGGGCAGCTGACCTCAAAGCTCAAGGCCATGACGATTAGCGTCAGGGGAGGCAGCGGGGTGGACGCGAAATTCGAGGCCGTTTGCGGCTCCAGCGACGACGCCAATACCTTTGCCGCGCTGCTTCAGGCCGGATTGATGTACCGGAAATATCAGATTGGGGACAAAAATCCAGAGCTCGGCCAGTTGCTGGACAGCGCGCAAATCACGCCCTCCGGCGACCGTCTCGCCATAAAGGTGTCCCTCACCGATGACCAAATGATGTCCCTGATCCGGAGAAATACCTTTGCCGTGACAATGTAGTGGAAGGGATTTATTTCCGGAATGCGGATTTCTTGGTGGTTTAATGCTTGGGTCTTAAGAACTTCACCAGCGTGGTGCGTGCAACACCGCCTTCGGTGTTGAACATCACCCGATCCACTTGCACGAGCAGTTCCATTGTGTCGAGTCCCCTCGAGCCGCCGCTGGGTCCCCCGGCACGGACAATACCATCCAGGCCAACTGCCGGCTCCAGCTGCCCTTGATGTTGGATGGAGACCTCCATGCGATCCGCAAATGTATCGACCGTAACTTCAAGCCCGGGGTCGCCGTCAGTGAGTTGAGAGAGAGTTTCGCGGCAGACATCTTCACAGGCCTGGGCGAACTGGCCGCCGGTTTTAGCCTCCAGCCCCGCTTGAGTGGCCTGAAATTGTACGGCTGTGTGCACCACCCCGGCCGACAGCGGACCCCGGTCCAGATGAAGGACAACCCGGGTGGGATCAGTTGGCATCAGGGTCCGCCACGTGAACTTCGCAGGCTTCCCGGCAATCCGGACAGTAATATTGGCCGTCATCACAAAGCCGTATTCCTTCGAGCGCCTGGCAGTAACAGCAATAGCGGGTGCATTTGCACTTGCTCTCCGGCAGGTCGCATTGCGAACACAGAATCGTGTCGTGCATATCTTTCCTTCGCCACCATTGCGGGCATGGCAAAACTTGGCTGCCGAAAAGCTCCAGTAAAGACTATAGGCCAGCCCGGCGCGCCAGAACAAGCCGCAAGTGCCGTGGAACGCAACACTAGCGCGGCTCGTAGCGGTCTGACTGCGGGAGCCGCAAGCCTCGGCGGCGACTCAGGCGGGATTGGCGCGATAGACCCAGTTTGGCCTGGCGGAAGATTCTTCCGCAGACCCGTTCACAGCGGCCAGGATGATGTCGACCTTGGATCGCTGCGGCGAAAGCGAACATACAGGATCGGTAGCCGCTGCATCGCCTGTCAAGAGAAACGCCTGGCAGCGGCACCCGCCGAAATCCTGCTCGCGGCGGTCGCAACTCTTGCAAGGCTCGGGCATCCATTCTTGACCGCGGAATTTCTGGAAGGCTTCCGAGGTTTCCCAGATCTCGCGCAGGCTGCGGTCCTTCACATTGTCAAAACGCAAATTCGGAATCACCTGGGCCGCATGGCAGGGCAGGACGTCGCCGCCGGGTCCAATCAGGATCAGCTTGCGTCCCCATCCCCCCATGCACGCCTTCGGAAACTTGGCGTAGTAATCAGGCACGACGAATTCGATGCTCATCTTGCCGCGAAGGCGCTCCTGGGCACGCTTGAGAAACTCCACCGAACGCTCGAGCTGTTCGCGCGTGGGGAGCAGCCGCTCGCGGTTCGCCAACGCCCACCCGTAATACTGCACGTTTGCAAATTCGATTCGGCCGGCGCAGGAGGATTCGCCCAATGCCAACATCCGATCGAGTTGATCGATGTTGCGGCGATGAATGACGAAATTCAAGGTTACCGCCACGCGACGCCGCCCCAGCCATTCAAGAACGCGGAGCTTTTGAGCGTACGCGCCGGTGCCGCAGATTTCGTTGGCCGGCCCTTCCTCGGCGCCCTGAAAACTCAATTGCATGTGGTCCAGACCCGCCTCGACTAGCGCGTCCAGGCGCGCCTCGTCCAACGGAAGCCCGGAAGTGATGAGGTTGACGTAAAGTCCGGCTCCGCGCGCGGCCTTAACCAGATCAACAAGATCGGGCCGGGCGAGCGGCTCGCCCCCTGTCAGGTCGGCCTGGAGAACACCGGCCTGGGCGGCTTCGCCAAAGACACGCGACCACACTTCGGTGGGGAGTTCCTCGGCGCGATGCTCCAGTTCCAGCGGATTCGAACAGTAAACGCAGTGGAGGGGGCACCGATGCGTAAGCTCGGCGATCAGGGCTAGTGGCGTGCTGACCGCGATCATCATTTTTCGTTCTGTCTCCGCTCGGGAGCCGGGCCGGAGGCGAAATCAAGCGCTCGCTGGTCGTGGAGCCGCGCGATATAGCCGAGGATGTCCTCTGCAACTTTCCGCGGCTCGGCCTTCGAATAGATCTGCTGCAATTCGCCGATGATCTGCTCCACCGTATGCCTGCCGTCGCAGCGCTCGATGATTTCAAGGCTTGGGCCGTTCAATCGCAGCGCGCGCTCAGGCATGTGCAGGACGCGCGGTTGCTGATTCTTATCATTCAGGCGGCACCCCTGGGGAAGCACCGGGCGGCTGTTGAGTTCAGGCGTCATCACGGTTGCCTGCTGCACCGGAAACTGCGGGCTGGAATGCGCCGGGTGGCGGCCAGCCCGGAGTTACATAGGCGCAGTAGAGGGCATCGAGCTGCGCCCACAGAATGTCACACTTGGCGCGAAGCGCTGCATAGGCCTTTTCCTGTTCCTGGCGCGTGCGAGCGTGCTTCACTACCCAGGCCAGGGCGAAATCGGCGTCTTCCGGCGCCTGCGTGAGACGCCCGGTGAAGTAGTCCAAGCCGCTGGAAAGCCAGGGATAATGCTTGCGGAGAGCGTCGATGCGAAGGGCAATAAGCTTGCCCGAAAACAGTTCGGTGAGCGAAGAGGCCACGGCTTCCAGGTGTGGGCGCGTCGAGACAAAATCGACATAGGCTTGTACAGCGTAGCGCGTGGCGGGCAGGATGCCTTCGCCGCCAATGGCATCGGCGCGCGAGAGCCCGGTCGCTTCAACCAGGCGAAGCCACTTCTCGATGCCGCCAGGACGCGTGCCGTCACCATCGTGATCAAGAATGCGTTTGCGCCAGGCTCGGCGGAAGTCCGGGTCTTCGGAGCGCGCAAGGATCGTCGCGTCTTTGATCGGGATTCGGCTTTGATAGTAGTACCGATTGAGGGCCCAAGCTTGAAGTTGGCCGCGGGTGAGCTGGCCTTCGTGCATCCGAAGATGAAACGGATGCTTGTGGTGATAACGCTCCGCGCCGATGGCATGAAAGCCGGCGATAAAATCCGCTTCCGGTAATAGGGTGTCTGTCATGGCAACGCTCACAGCTCGAACTCCATTCCATCATACGCAATTTCCCAACCCGCGCGCCGTACTTGATTGTATTCAGGACTCTCCTCATCCAGGATGGGATTGGTGTTGTTGATGTGAATCAAGACGCGCTTCCCGCGCCCCGGGGGACCTAATTCCTCGAGCAGACCCGTGGCCCCGGAAAGCGAAACATGGCCAATCTCGCGCGCGGTCTTCGAACCCGCGCCCGCGGCTATTAATTCGTGTTCGGTCCAAAACGTTCCGTCGAGCAGACAAAGATCGCTGGAGCGCGCCCACTGCTTCCATTCCTCCGAGCGCCCGGGAAGCGACGGGGCGTAAAACATCTGCTTGCCCCCCTGCGCAGCCATCAACCCGGCGACCGCTTCCTCGGGAGGCAGCGAACGGCGCAACTCATCGCTCACATAATCCGGATATGCGCCGCCCAGACTAATAGCGCGACACCGGAACGAAGACTCTTCGCTCGAGCAGCCGGGACTTGCGAGGGGAAACCAGGCGCCGAGCGCAATGTCGTGCCATACGGCGGGAGGATTAGATCGCTCCAGAACCCGGAAAATCCGGTTTTCTTCGAATAGAATGCGCCGCACCGATGGTGTCGCATAAATGTGCAGCGGCTGAAATTCGCGCAGATGCAGCAAGCCGGCGACACAATCGACATCGGCGCTGGTGAGCACTACTCCGGCAATGGGCGTATGACGCGGGGTTTTCGCAGGGGCCAACAGCGGTGTGGAAACAATCTGGGTTCGCAAATCAGGCGAGGCGTTAAGAAGAATCCATCCGCACGGGTCAGAACTAACGGCAACCTGGGTTTGGGAGCGGATACTACCGCGCAGACTACCGCCCCTCAGGCGGCGGCAGTTATCGCAGGCGCAATTCCACTGCGGAAAGCCGCCACCGGCTGCGGAACCGAGGACCTTAACACGCATGTGAATTAAAAATTATAGCTCGGCGTTCGCGTACGAGCTGATTTCGCAATTCAGGCAGATATCTTCGTGCTCAGGCTTGGTCCATTCCATTAGGAACGCTCCTTGATCGAATGAGACACCTAACTACTGATGCCATTGATACCGCAGGATAGGAATCGAAGTCAATACCAAAATTAGGAGTGGCTCATTTTCCAGGAAACTCTAATCCACGCGGCCGGTAATGGGCTGATTGCGTGTGGATGAATTCCATGTGTCGCCCTGCCGGGGCTTTCTGGTGATCTTGGACGCGTTTTCCCACCGCTTCCTCGGTGGGCTACGATGTGACGTCCCTTCGGGACTTGCAGAAGCATGAACTTAGTCCACGACCACCCGGCCGGTTTTCTTGACACTCCTCAAAGCCGCGTGTTAATTTTAATTTTGCTCGCGAGAACTCTGCGTGACGTCTCCAACTACTTCTCAACTTCGCAAGACCGCGTTGAACGCCGTGCACCGGGGCCTGAACGCCAAAATGGTGGACTTCGGCGGATGGGATATGCCTGTGGAGTATTCGGGCATTATCGCCGAACATATGGCCACCCGCACCGCCGCGGGGCTGTTTGACGTCAGCCACATGGGCGAAATCGAAATCTGGGGCGAGCACGCGCTGGACCTGGTCCAACACGTGACCTGCAATGATGCTTCCAGGCTCGCCATCGGACAGGCGCAATATTCCGGCCTGATGACCGGGCAGGGCACCTTTGTCGATGACTTGCTGGTCCACAAAATTTCCAGCACACACTATTTTTTGTGCGTGAATGCGGGCAATCAGGATCAGGACTTCGAACATATCCGCGCGCACAACCGCTGGGACGTCCAAGTCGAGAACGCCGGCAAACGCTATTCGCAACTCGCCCTTCAAGGGCACAAGGCCCTGAGAATCCTGCAAGTCTTTACCGACGTTCCGCTCGAGCCGATTCCCTACTACCACTTCACGTTTGGAGGGGTGGATGGCGTTGATTGCCTGATCGCGCGCACCGGATACACGGGCGAAGATGGCTTCGAAATCTATTTTGCGCCTGAACATTCCGAGAAGTTATGGTCCGATTTTATGGAAGCGGGGAGCGGTCACGGCATGCTTCCCTGCGGGCTGGGCGCGCGCAACACGCTGCGTTTGGAAGCGTCCATGTGCCTGTATGGCCATGAAATCGACACCACCACGACTCCCTGGGAAGCCGGGCTGGGCTGGATTTGCAAACTGGAAAAAGAAGAATTTCTCGGGCGCGATATTCTAATTCAGAAAAAACAACTAGGACCGGATCGCACGCTGGTTGGCTTCGAAATGCAGGACCGTCTCATCGCTCGCGATGGATACCTGGTGTCAGCCGGAGGAAAGCAGGACGGCCGCGTAACCAGCGGCTCTCCAGCGCCCTTTTTGAAAAAGAACATTGGCATGGCGTATATTCCGCCTGCGTTCAAAAAACCGGGAACTGAAATCACCGTGGAAATACGCGGCAAGGCGGCGCCGGCGCGGATTGTGTCCATGCCGTTTTACAAGCGGCCGAAACCCGCCTGAACAGGGCTGCATTCGCCCGCGACCTCGAGCGGGCCTGAGGAACATTTTCTAAGGAGCTGCGATGTATCCAAGC
>JBGOVX010000072.1:0-16022 GCA_041478355.1 Terriglobia bacterium
GAAAGGCCAGGTGGACGATCTGCTTGAAGAAATTCGTGTGCGCGCCGAGCGTAACGAGCGCGTCCTGGTCACCACGCTCACCAAGCGCATGGCTGAGGACCTTGCCGAGTATTTTACCGAGACTGGAGCGCGCTGCCGCTACATGCACTCGGAAATCGATACCCTCGAACGCGTCCGCATCCTGCGCGACCTGCGCCGAGGAGAATTCGACGTTCTGATCGGCATCAACTTGCTGCGCGAAGGTCTTGATCTTCCCGAAGTTTCGCTAGTTGCTATTCTGGATGCCGACAAGGAAGGCTACCTGCGCAGCGCGACGGCCCTCATCCAGACGATTGGCCGCTGCGCCCGCCACGTGGAAGGCCGCGCGATCCTCTACGCCGACCGCATGACCGGCTCGATGGCCCAGGCCATCGAGGAAACCAATCGCCGCCGCGCCAAGCAAGTCGCCTACAACGACGCCAACCACATCACTCCGCAATCCATCATCAAGTCCGTGGACATGAAGCTGGCCGCAATCGTGGAAGCCGATTACGTGACGGTCCCGGTCGAGGATTTTGCCGAGGCAGATATCACCAGCAACGAAAAGCTGCATGAAGTCCTCACCCAAATGGAAGCGCAGATGCGCGAAGCCGCCAAAAAATTCGAATTCGAACGCGCCGCCGCCCTGCGCGACCGCATCCGCGTATTAAAGCAGCGTGACCTCGCTGGATTCTTTTCCGCCGCCACCGAGCCTGCCCCGGCGGATTGACATTACGAGATTGTTTGTAGGGCACGGCTCCGACAGGGCTGGTACCTCCGACTTCAGCCGTGACATAACGCCAGCATCATCAAAGCTGCTATACAGGCTGCGGAAAAAGTGCCTCCGGTTGTCATTCCGAACGAAGTGAGGAATCTCTCTTTGCTTTAAAGTTAAGAAAAGAGAGATTCCTCGGCACGCAGCGTGCCTCGGAATGACAGCGCTGAGAGTCTTTCCGCAAACTGTTTGGCCTCTGGCTTCTGCTTGACATCGCTCAATGCTGTAAATTATAGTGCACTTCAAGTTGTGACTCTATCCGTTCCGCGAACGCTCGCCTCAGTTTGGAATCCTCAAAGCGGATCGGGGAAAGGTTTTTCATGGATACAACCCGACGCGATTTCTTGACAACTGCGGTGACGGTAGCAGGGGCAGCGGCGGCGGGCGACCTGGCCCATGCGGAAGACCATGGCCACGGTCATTCCCACCAAGTGGTTCCTTCGGACCCAACTCTGAGGGTCAAGTCGCTCGAATCGCTTCTCGTGGAAAAGGGGCTGGTCGATCGCGCGGGGCTCGACGCGCTGATCGACGCCTACGAACACAAGATTGGTCCTCGCAACGGCGCGCGAGTGGTCGCACGGGCCTGGGTTGATCCCGCCTACAAGCAGCGCCTGTTGGCTGACGCCGACAAGGCTATCGCAGAGCTTGGCTACGGCGGCCAGCAAGGCGAGCACATGTTGGTGGTCGAGAACACACCGGCGGTGCACAACATGGTTGTTTGCACGCTGTGCTCTTGCTATCCGTGGCCAGTCCTCGGTTTGCCCCCGGTGTGGTACAAGTCCGCCCCCTATCGTTCGAGATCTGTGATTGACCCGCGCGGTGTGCTGCGCGAGTTCGGTCTTGAGCTTCCCGAGGATGTCGAAGTGCGCGTATGGGATAGCACCTCGGAAGTGCGCTACCTGGTGCTGCCCGAGCGGCCATCCGGCACGGAGGCGCTGGGCGAGGATGCTCTAGCCGCTCTGGTCACGCGCGATGCCATGGTTGGTGTGGCCAAGCTTTCTCCACGGCGGGAAGGAAGCGCCACATGAACGGCGTGCACGACATGGGCGGCATGCACGGCATGGGTGCCATCCAAGAAGAAAAGAACGAGCCGGTATTTCACCACCGCTGGGAATCACGTGTGTTCGCGCTGAGACGCGCGACCGGCGCCTGGGGCAAATGGAACATCGACACAACACGTCACGAGATTGAGCTAGTTCCGGCGGCTGACTACCTGCGCCTGGGCTACTACGAAAGGCAATTTGTCGCGTTTATTGAGACGCTGGTCAAGCGCGGCATGCTCACGCGCGTCGAAATCGACAGCGGAATTCCAGCACGCGGCTCCCCCAAGGCGGTCCCGCCGCTCACGCCAGAAAAAGTTGCCGTGCTGGTTTCAAAAGGCGTGCCGACAAGCCGTGATGTGCCGGTATCCCCGCGCTTCCAAACCGGCCAGCGCGTTCGCGCGCGCAACATCAATCCCACAGGCCATACGCGCCTGCCGCGTTACGCGCGCGGAAAATTGGGCACAATCGAGAGAGACTATGGCGTCTTTGTTTTCCCGGACACCAACGCCCATTTCCTCGGTGAGAATCCTCATCACGTCTACGCAGTGCGCTTTTCCGCGCGCGAACTGTGGGGCGAACAGGCCAAGCCGCAGGATTCCGTCTATCTCGCTTTATGGGAGAACTATCTTGACCCAGCTTGATTCTGTTCCCGATTCTGAGCGACTCGCGTCGCTGCCTCGCCTGCCGCGCGATGAGGGCGGACCGGTGTTCGCCGAGCCTTGGCAGGCGCAGGCGTTCGCCCTCGCCGTCAAGCTTTCCGAACTAGGGCATTTCACTTGGAAAGAGTGGGCCGCCACGCTCGCCGGCGAACTCAAGGCCGCGGCCGAGCGCGGTGAGCCCGACGACGGCTCGCAGTACTACCAACATTGGCTGGCAGCTCTCGAGCGCCTGGTCACCGAGAAGGGATTGACCGACCCGGCGGCGCTGCTCTCGCGCAAGGAAGCGTGGGCCGACGCCTATCGGCACACCCCACACGGCAAGCCGGTCGAGTTGGGCGCTGGGTCTGGTGGACTCGGACGAACGCAAACTTCCGGCTGAGCAGAAGGCTCTGGTAGCACAGACTCTTCAGCCTGTGTCTCGTTTTGTCTGCCGGAAAAGCAAAACCTCACAGGTTGAAACTTGTGCTACAGAATTCTGACACCTACACCAACCCCTTGCGTAGTTCCTCGATGGGATAAAACGTGTCGCGCCACATCACGCCGCCGCGCCAGAGTGTTGCGATTGCCGAGCGCGCCAGCATCCAGGAAAATAGCAGCGCGCCAATCGGATGCGTGAGCCCGTAGAGCGGGGAAGCGTCAGTCGACCAGATCATCGCAGCATGAATCAGGACGGCAACCCCTACTGCGATTCCGGCAAACACGCGCGCCCAGCCCGATGCGAAAGCGAGACCGAAAAACGGCAGGACGCTCATGATCAGCGGCAACAGAATCGCGGCGACGGCAAACAGGGCATTATAGTGACACGCGGCAAACATATTTTTCGTGACCCCGCGAATCACGTTGCGCAAACCGCTATGCCAGCGCACGTGGACCATGTCCTGCGCCACGGCTACGCCGGACCGAATACCCGCCATCTTAATCAATTTGCCAAGTTTCATATCTTCGATAACGTCCATGCGCAGCCGGCGGTGCCCGCCGCTTTTTTCATAGGCCGCGCGGCGCACAAGTTGGAATGCGCCGACTCCCACATAGCGTCCGGAACGAGGATTTGCAGCGAGCCACGGTTCGTTGCCGATGACGAATCCAAGGCCGAAATACGAGATCGCTGTTACTTCCCAGAAGCCGCGCATTTCCACCGAGGCGAGAAGGCTCAGATGGTCCCACTGCCTCTGCTCGGCGAGCGCGACGGCGCGGCGCAGCACGTCGGGCGCGAAGTGGACGTCCGCATCGGTGAACACCAGCCATTCGCCGCGGGATTGTTCGAATCCTGCAACCAGCGCGTGCGGCTTTCCCAGCCAGCCCGTGGGCAGATTCGCGATATCGATGACTTTCAGATTCTGGTTTGTGCGTTCCAAATCGTGAAGGATTGCCGGAGTCCGGTCCTGCGAGCGGTCGTTGACCGCCACGATTTCAAAGCGCGGATAATCCTGGGCAAGCAGCGTCTGGATGGCCGCGGGAAGCTTTTCGGCTTCATCGCGCGCGGCAAAAATCACGGAAATCAGTGGAGCGCCATCGGAAGCGAACAGCGGAGCATCGGAGAGCCAGGGAAGGCGTGACATCCCGATTCCAGCACGGATTCCCTGAACGATCCACAGGGAAGCAATCAGGCCGAACAGCACGATCCAGAAGAGATGCAAGGTTGAATTTTCCGTGAAGCCCAATTTTCCGCAAGGCGAAGACGGCCAGACAAGATATGCTAACACATCGGATGCTGGGAACATTATCCATCATTGGGGCGGGGCGCGTAGGCCGGGCGCTGGGGCGGGAGTTGCGCGAGGTTGGGTGGCGGATCGGCGTCGTCACCGGACGATCCATAACGACGGCGCGCGCGGCAGTGCGCGCGATCGGGGCCGGATATCCGACGGACCGGCTTACGAGCCGCATATGCGCGTCCGAGGTGGTGTTGATTGCCACACCGGATAGCGCCATCGAAGGCGTGGCCGAAAAATTGGCGCGTCTTGGCGGCAATCGGTGGCGCGGGAAAGTGGCCCTGCACGCTAGCGGCGCGTTGGATTTCTCGGTGCTCCGGCCGCTCGCCGGTGCCGGGGCAGCTACGGGGTCGATGCATCCGATGCAGACGTTCAGCAATCAGAGCACACCGAAGTTCGCGAGACTCGTGTTTGGAATTGACGGCAGCCCGGCCGCCTTGCATGTGGCGCGAAGAATGATTCGTCAAATGGGCGGCGTCGCGGTCCGCTTGTCCGGGCCAAACAAGGCGGCGTATCATGCTGCTGCATCGTTTGCATGCGCGCATGTGCTGGCGCTGATGGAGACTGCCACTCGATTGCTGATGTCGCAGGGTTTTACGCGCAAGCAAGCTGCCCGGGCGCTGTTGCCCTTAACGCGCCAGACGCTCGATAATTTCGAACGGGCTGGGCCGCGCGCGGCGTGGACCGGACCCCTGACGCGGGGAGATTTTTCGACCGTGAAACGCCATGCGGAAGCCCTTGCGGATTTTCCACATGAGTATTTGGAGGCGTATAAAACGATTTCGCGCCTGACCGCCGCTGTGCTTTCCGGAAAGCCAGGCCCGGCGCTTCGGCAGCTCGACCGCGTATTCGGTCCGGAATCAAAGGCGCAAAAGAAAGCAGTGCGGGCTGGAAAAGATAGGCTCCACAAAGACGCGCCGCTGCAATGATAATTAGATCCAGAGAGAATCAGAAACAATGAAAGCAAAAGAATTTAATCCGCGAGGGGCTCTTTGACACAACTGAACATCCCAATCGAAACCAGGACCTTACCCAACGGCCTGCGCGTGGTCGTTTCTCCTGACCATGCCGCGCCGGTAGCCACTGTGGGCGTCTATTACAACATTGGTTTCCGGATCGAGCCGCGTGGCCGGAGCGGTTTTGCGCACCTGTTCGAGCACATGATGTTTCAAGGGTCGGCCAATGCCGGAAAGATGGTGCACATCAAGCTGATCAATTCCTCCGGCGGCGTGTTGAACGGCTCGACGCACTACGACGTCACGAACTATTACGAATCGGTCCCTTCCAACGCGCTGGAGCGAGTGTTATGGCTGGAAGCCGACCGCATGCGTGCCCTCAAGGTGGACGATGAGAACTTGCGTAACCAGCGCGACGTCGTCAAGGAAGAAGTGCGCGTCAACGTCCTCAATCAGCCCTATGGCGGATTTCCGTGGCTCGACCTTCCTCCCATCGCTTACCGCAACTGGTCCAACGCGCATAATTTTTATGGAGATTTCGAGGACCTCGATGCCGCGACGCTCGAGGACGTCCAGAAATTCTTCAAGACGTACTATGCGCCCTCGAACGCCGTCCTGCTGATTCTGGGAGATGTGGATACCGATAAAGGCTTCAAACTGGCGGAACGCTATTTCGCTTCCATTGCTTCGGGGCCTCAGCCCTTGCCCGCCAATATCGACGAGCCGCCACAGATCGAAGAGCGCCGCGGCGTGGTCGAGGAAAAATTCGGCACGCTTCCCGGCATCGCCATCGGATACCAAGCGCCGCGTCGCCTTACTCCTGAATGGTACGCCGCGGCGATGCTGGATCAAGCTCTGCATGGCGGACGTGCCGGGCGTGTGTATCGCAAGCTGGTGCTCGAACAGCAGATTGCGGTGGACGCCGAGGGCGGCATTCATTACCCGGTCGGCGATTTATTTGATTACAACGGTCCGACGCTCATGGTGACGCGCCTGCTGCACAAACCCGAATATTCCGCCGATCAGACCATTGCCGCCTACGACCAGATTCTCGACGAAATGAAAGAGCAGGGAATCACCGCCGAAGAACTGGAGCCGATCAAGGTAAAATTTCGATCGCACTATTTTTCCATGCTCGAAGGGGGACACGGCTCGTCCATTCCGCGGTACGGATTGATGCACCTGCTGGCGTGTTTTACGCTGTTTGACGACGATCCGCAGCTCGTAAATAGCATCCTCGGCGGCTTTCTGGAAGTCACCCCCGAGGCGGTGCAGAGCGTCGCGCAAAAGCTGCTGACGCGGTCCAATCGTTCCATCGTGATTCGCCAGCCGGCCAAGAAAGAGGCGGCTTGATGGCTTCCGCGCCGCACTCGGAAATACACACGGCAGTCCCCGCGCTTTCCGCCGAACGGCCGGTGATCTGGCCGCCACGAACGCGCACAACCCTTTCGAATGGTCTGGAAGTCGTGCTCGTGGAATCGCACACGATTCCCAAGTTTACCGGGCAGCTTTTCTTTCGAAGCGGGAATGCTGTCACGGCCGCGAGCGTTCCGGGCCTGGCGGATATGACCGCCACGGTGATGCGCACGGGGACCGCCGTTCGTGCCAGCCGCCAAATTGAAGAAGATTTGCGCCGCATGGGTGCTGACCTTTCCTCCGGGGCCGGCGCCGACACCAGCGCGGTTTCCTTTGCAGGGTTGGTGGATTTTTCGAACGATCTGTTGCGGCTGGTGGCCGAACTTACCCAGCAAGCTTCGTTTCCTGCTGACGAATTCGAACGCGAGCGGCGCCAATTGATCGAGGGCCTGCGGATCGAGCGCGCCACGCCCGGCTTCCTCGCCGGAGAACGGTTTCGCAAGGTTCTGTTCGGGGAGCACCCGTATGGAACGGTTTCGCCCACCGAGACGCAGGTGGAAAGCTACCGCCTCGATCAACTCAAGGATTTTTACCGGCAATACTATCGACCCGGCAACGCGCTGCTGGTATTGGTCGGCGATTTTTCGCCGCAGGCCATGCTCACGCAGATTGAAAATGTATTCGGATCCTGGCCCGCAGGCAATGCCGAAGAGGCTCCCAACCCGGCGCTTCCGGAATTGCACGGACGGGGCGTCTGCCTGGTGCACCTTCCCGGATCCGTGCAGGCGCAGATCCTGGTTGGCAATCGGGCTATCACCCGCAAGCATCCTGACTGGCTCCGCCTGACGCTGGCGAACTCGATTTACGGGGGCGCATTCAATTCACGCCTGGTGATGAATATACGCGAGCAGAAGGGTTACACGTACAGCCCGCGCAGCGGTGTGCACCCCTTCAGGCAGCACGGATACTTCAGCATTTCGGCGGCCGTGCGGAACGACGTGGTGGCCGCCACGCTCACCGAAATGTTCTACGAGGTCGATCGGATGCGCTCGACTCCTGTCGGCGAGGAAGAGCTGGCCGACGCGCGCAACTATTTGACCGGAATTTTTTCATTGGGGCTGGCAACGCAGGATGGCCTGGCCGGGCAGCTTGCCACGGCCACGCTCGAACGCCTGCCGGAAGATTACCTGGAGACCTATCGGGAGCGCATCTCCAAGCTAACATCCGCTGAGGTTCTGGACGCCTCGCAAAAATATTTTGATTCGGCCAACGCGCAGATTGTCGTTGTCGGCGATCGCGCGGACATTGAGGCGCAAGCCTCCATGTTTGGCAAAGTGAACGTGTATGACGCACAAGGGAATCGTATTTAGACAGCACAGGGTTCAGCCTGTGCTGTCCAAAATGGCAATCATGCGAACGCGAAACCTAGCGGCTCAATTATTGTTTGCGGGGTTGATGTTTTTTTTGCTCTGTGCGACCGCGTCCGCGCAGAAGAAGCATCCTGCAAGGCCGATTGATTTGAATGCCGCCACGATCAAGGAGCTTGAGGAATTGCCGGGCATTGGTCCGGTAACTGCGCAGAGAATCATCGATACCCGGCAAAAAAGCGGCCGTTTTCACCGTGTCGAGGACCTGCTAGCCATCCGCGGAATCAGCCGAAAACGCCTGGACACATTACGGCCCTACGTTACGGTCTCGCCTCCGCCACCTGCAACCCCGCCCGCGAAGAAAAAATAATCCGCGCAGGGCAGCCTACTCATCGCGAAAACTTCCGGACGCCAGCGGCTAAAGCCCCTGACTCCGTAGGGCGCCTTTTGAAGAAACTCTAAAACGTCTGGTGGGTGTGCTTCTTCGCTGGGGACAAAACCGGTACCTGGTCGGTGATGGTGAGGCCGTACCCTTCGAGTGCAACCACTTTTCGCGGGTGATTGGTAAGCACGCGCAGGCTTTTAAGGCCGAGATCAATCAAAATTTGCGCCCCGATGCCGCTTTCATGCTGCAGCAACCTTTGCCGGGCGATGTCCCGATCGAGCTGTCCGCGCGCATGATTTAAAATAAGCGGCAGCATGCCCGGCGCGGGCGCGGCGGAATCAATTCCAAAACCGCGTCCCGTGTGGTGGAGATAGACGAACACGCCGCGATCCTCGGCAACGATGGCTTCCAACGAGTGCTCGATGATTTCGTGGCAATCGCAATCGGTGGACGCGAAGACGTCGCCGGTAAGGCAGTGCGAATGCACCCTCACCAGCGGGGGCGTGCCAGTGAGATCCTCGCCGAGGTTCCCGCGAACCAGCGCTATGTGCTGTTCGCGGTCCACCTCAGAGGCGTAAGCGATCATTCGGAAATTGCCATAGCGAGTGGATAGAGGGGCCTCGGCCACGCGGCGGACGTACCGCTCGTTCCGCATCCGGTAGCGAATTAATTCCGCGACGGTCAGCAGCTTTAAGTCATGAGTGCGACAGAATTCCGCCAATTGTGGCACACGCGCCATGGTGCCGTCGTCATTCATGATCTCGCAGATGACTCCGGCGGGCGTGAGGCCCGCAATGCGCGCCAGGTCCACCGACGCCTCGGTTTGCCCTGCACGCACCAGCACGCCGCCGTGCCGAGCGCGCAACGGAAAAACGTGGCCGGGACGCGCCAAATCGGCCGGTCGCGTTCCGGGGTCAATCGCCGCCAGGATCGTGATGGCCCGGTCGGAGGTGCTGATGCCGGTGGTCGTGCCGCGCCGGGCGTCGATCGATTCGCAAAAGGCTGTTCCGTAGTTGGAGGTATTGACCGGGGTCATTAACGGAAGGGAGAGCTCGTCGCAGCGTTCTTCGGTCAACGCCAGGCAAACCAGGCCGCGGCCGTGCTTAGCCATGAAGTTGACGGCTTCCGGGGTAATTTTCTCCGCGGCCATCGTGAGGTCGCCCTCATTCTCGCGGTCTTCGTCATCGACCAGGACGATTTGGCGGCCCTGGCGGATTTCTTCGACGGCTTCTTCGACAGTTGCGAAAGGGACCAGTTTGCTCGACATCTTGCGGTTGGAATTCTCCTGCCGAAGACATAATTGTGGACGGCGTTTCTGACTATACCGAAACCTCCCCGCGCTCGCAAGGCGGATCAGGGTCCGCAGGGAGGGAACGCGGGTGGTCATTCTCTAAAGCAATGAAACAAAGGGCTCTAAGGCCATGAAACAAAAGGGCGTCCCGGTTCGAGCCGGGGCGCCCTGATGAAAGTCGCGAGTGGTAGATCGCCTGGAGTTACGCCGATGCGGTTCGGCTGCCGGTTGGAGCGCGATATCCGGCTGTGGCCGCTAACCTCAAGGCTTCGAGGCCTTCGGCAGCCTCCATGAGCGGAGTGGTCTTGACGGTCTTGCACGCTCCGCCCGCAGCCGCCGCAATCGCCAGCGCCGCAGCGCTGACGTTGTTGGGCAACTCGGTGATCACCACGAAGTCGTAATCGCCAAACGCGAAGTAAGCGCTGATAACCCGTCCGCCGAGTTTTTCAATCACCGGCCGGATCGCTTCCAGGCGGTTCTGTGGATTGGAAACAAGCGCTTGCCAAGCCTGCTCGTTGTAGGAAACCTGGGTCAGAAATTGTGGCATGGGAACCTCCTCCGTTGGTCAGATTTTTGAAGGGGAACGGGGCGGCACAAACACTTGCGAATGCGGCCGCCGTGGGAACCGGGAACCTCCCGCTTGGAGATTCCCGCAGTCGACGTATACACCCTTGTTGAGATGGCCAGCAAGAGCTTTTTGAAAGGGCTATAGGCCCAACCCGAGACTACGCGCTCTTCGCTTGCCACAGCTGCATTTCATCCGCCGAGGGACCGTACATTCCCGGAATCTCGACGTTGTTCAATCGCAGATACACGCCAAGCTGCGCGCGGTGATGAATGAGGTGGCTCAGCACCATGCTGCGCAACACGGCAGAACGCGGCATGGAGAAAATCTGTCTTCCTTGGAACGTCAGAGTCCAGATTTTCGCGAGGTCCTCGTCGGTGGCCTTGCAAAGCAAATCACGGGCCTCCGCGACGTATTTGTCGAAGGAATCGAGCAGCTCCTGGCGCGTTGCCGGCTCGAAGTGCTTTTCTTCCCCAGTGAAATTCAAACTCTCGAGGCTGAGCGTGCCGGTCACGTAGGACGGAACTTCCGCCACGTGCGCGGCCAGCTGCCCAAGCGTCATCGACTTCTGGTGAGGCTGGTAATCAAACTTGCCGTCCGGAACGCGCTCCAGCATCTTGCGTGTGTTGGCCATCTCTTGATCGAATTCCGGCAAAAGCATCTGGCTGATTGGCATATGCCCTCCTGTGCAGTGAACGCCTGCGCGGGGCAGAATAGCATAACTGCAAGGCGAATAAAAGACGAAAATACAAATGGCAGGCAAGAGCGCGTCCCATGGTCACCGAAGCGCTGATGCGATCGAGCCGCCTAAAGTTTAGGCAATGAAGCTTCCGATTGGAGTAGTATACGGCCTTCCAACGGAGGTTCTCATGCCGCACAAAGACCTGGAAAAATTCACGCTCGCCGCAGTCCTGATTTTGACGTTCGTCCTGGTTGGAGGAGCCTGCGCGCAAACCGCGCCCGTCTCTCTCCCGAATCCGTATCGGCCCATCGAGAACTGGGCCAAGCTGCCGGAGGGGAGAAGTTGGGGAGCGGCGTCCGGGGTTTCATTCGATCGCCAAGGGAACCTTTGGGTCTTGGAGCGATGCGGCGGCAATTCGTGTGCCGGAAAAACCGAAGCGCCCGTTCTCGAGTTCGATCCATCGGGCCGGTTACTGAAAAGCTTCGGCGCGGGAATGATCGTATTTCCTCACGGGCTTTTCGTGGATGGCGACGATAACGTGTGGGTGACCGACGCGGACGGAAAGGACGGGAAGGGTCAGCAGGTCATAAAATTCAGTCCTGACGGGAAAGTGCTGATGGCACTGGGCAAGGCGGGTGTCGCGGGCGATGGGCCGGACACTTTCAATCGCCCCTCGGGAGTTGTGGTCGCTCCGAATGGCGATATTTTCGTCGCCGACGGGCATGGCGGAGATTCCAATGCGCGGATCGTGAAATTTTCGAAGACCGGAAAATTCCTAAAGGCTTGGGGGAAAAAGGGAAGCGCTCCCGGTGAATTCGACGAACCTCACGGGATTGCCATGGACGCCGAAGGCCGCATCTTAGTCGCCGACCGCTCAAATAACCGCATTCAGATTTTCGATCAGGACGGGAAATTCCTTGACCAGTGGACGCAATTCGGGCGTCCCAGCGAAATCTTTATCGGAAAGGACGGCACGATGTTCGTTCCCGACAACACGGAAACTCGCATTCCCGAGTGGAAGCGGGGCATTCGAATCGGAAGTGTAAAGAACGGCAAGGTCTCGGCGTTCATACCCGACGCCGATCAGGATCCAACGCATCCCAGCATCGGCGCGGAAAACGTAGCGGTCGATGCCAGCGGCAATATTTACGCCTCGGAAGTAGTCCGTAAGATGATCAAGAAATACGTCAAACAGTAATCATAAGAAAATAAAAAGGGCGCCCTAACATCAAGCCGGGGACATCTGGAATTGCTCCTCACATGCTAACCGTTTGCAGTGAAGGCTGACGGCACAAGTTCAAGTGAGCGGCCAGACAACTCAAACTAGCACCCTCGCCATCTCATGTGGTGTTCGCTCAACGTGGTATTGAGGCTATCGTTCAATCACCCTTATAGGGTTGGAGGGAACATGAAACCCAGCAATATTGAAAATAGAAGCTGCAATTTGGTGACTTCGCTGTCGGTTGGCATGAAGATGAGCGCCTTAGGGTTGGCGATCTGCCTTGCTGCGTTTTCAGCATCGGCTCAGCAGAGCCAGCCGGGCGAAGTGGCCGCGACGGTCGAGCAACAGGGCGGCGACGCCGCTCCCGCCCCAGCGCGTCAAGCGCCAGATTACTCAAATCAAACCGTTTCACCGGTGCTGACCATTCCTGCCGGCACGGTCATTGTGGTCCGCGTCGATCAGTGGCTCTCAAGCGATCGAAACGCGCCGGGTGACGGCTTCAATGCCTCTTTGGACCAGCCGGTGATCGTCAACGGGTGGATCGTGGCGCGACGCGGCCAATTCGTGATGGGCCGTGTTTCTGAAGCTCAAAAAGCAGGTCGCGGGCGCGGAACGTCCAAGTTGGGAGTGCAACTGAGTGAGCTTACCTTAGTTGACGGTCAGCAAAAACCTATTCAAACCACGTTGCTGCAAAGTTCAGCAGGGACCTCGCATCGACAAGATGCCGCCACAATCGGAACGACCACGGCAGTGGGTGCAGCTATTGGCGCCGCTGCGAATGGCGGTGAAGGCGCCGGCATCGGAGCAGGTATTGGAGCTGCTGCGGGAATCGTCGGCGTTTTGGTCACGCGCGGGAAATCGACAGTCATTCCTCCCGAGACCCTTCTGACATTCCGGTTGCAGGCCCCGGTTTCTATATCAACGCAGCGAAGCCAGTTTGCCTTTCAGCAAGTTACTCAGCAGGACCAGGATGCATACGCAGATCACGATCGTCCCCAAATGAACGGTCCGGCCCGTCCTCCGTATCCACCGCCACCGCCCTATTACATGTATCCCTACGGCTATGGTTACCCCTATGGCTACCCGTATGGATACTATCCGGTTCCATTTTCGATTGGGTTTTACGGAGGCTACGGCGCGAGATTCGGCGGGTTCCGCGGAGGTCATCGGCGCTAGATTGTTCAGGCCGCCAATCTCAGCTCGGATGTCTTTGAATCGAAGGGTTCACGCCAGCGGCTAAAGCCGTGTCGATGGTGCTGTCCTTATGTCACGGCTGAACAGATTAGAGGAAAAACTCAAAGCACCGTCATTCCGAGGCACGCTGCGTGCCGTGGAATCCCTCTTTCTTGAACATTAAACAAAGAGGGATTCCTCGCTTCGCTCGGAATGACACCGTTCTTACTTTCCCAACAAATTGTGAAGCCGTGACCCACAAATAATTTTGCGTTGCTACACAGACTTTACTAGCCCCGCTTCCCCGTCTTTAGGAACGTGCCCTTTTCGAGTTCCGTGAACGCTTGGCGGAGCTGCTCCTGCGTGTTCATCACGATTGGGCCGTACCAGGCCACGGGTTCTTCCAGCGGTTTTCCCGAAACCAACAGGAAACGGATGCCTTCTTCGCCGGCCTGAACCATGACCTCATCGCCTCGATCAAACAAGACCAGCGAGCGATTGTCGGCCGAAGCTGGAGGCGTAGTATCCGCCCACCCGACCGGTTCCGTCGGCACCGAAAGAGGCTCAGACGCGTTGCAGAACTTCCCGGCACCCGCGAACACGTACGCAAATGCGTGGCGAGTCGTCTCGATGGGGAGCGTTTTTCTCTGGCCGGGAGGCACGGACACGTCGAGATAGATGGGATCGGCGGCAATGCCGTCGACTGGCCCCATCATTCCCCAGAATTTTCCGCAGACGAGGCGCACATGCGTGCCATCGTCATCCTTGACCTCCGGAATATCCATCGCTTTCACTTCTTGATATCGCGGCGCGGTCATCTTGAGCGAGGCTGGAAGATTCGCCCACAACTGGAAACCGTGCATCCGCCCGGCGTGATCACCCTTGGGCATTTCCTGGTGGATGATCCCGCTGCCCGCGGTCATCCACTGTACGTCGCCAGAGGCAATGGAGCCGTGATTGCCCATGCTGTCGCCGTGCTCCACGGTTCCGGCCAGGACGTAGGTGATGGTCTCGATGCCGCGGCGCGGGTGCCAGGGGAAACCCGCCAGATAGTCTTCCGGAACGTCATTGCGAAAATCGTCGAGGAGGAGAAACGGGTCAAAGTCGGAGGTGTTTCCGAAGCCGAACGCGCGGCGCAAGTGCACGCCCGCGCCTTCAAGAGTAGGTTTGGATTTGATGAGGCGCTTCACTGGCCGAATAGACATGGTAGTCTCCTAAATCGACAGTCTACGCCCTTGACCGCGGCCCTGCCAATGCACTACCGGGCTACTTCAGCGCACTCTGCAGCCGTTTGGAGCTTTTCTTCAACCGCTTCTTGAGAGCGTCCACATGCTTCGACAGCTCGATGAGCTCCACTCTTGCTACGCGCGCCGCTTCGGCAGCTTTGCGCGCTGCTTTGTGAGCTGTGCCATCGAACTTGCCGACTGCGGAGCCGATCTTCACCGCTGCATCTCTAAGTTTGTTTTTCCTGGCCATGTTATTGCCTCCAGACAGATTAACGATGGCAGATTACCCGCACCATTGGCAAGGCCCAATTCCAGCGCCTAATCAATGAATAGAGCAGGTGGACGCTCCTTTCGCAGTTACCGAGGACTGCTTTTATCGGGAGGTATCCGGAACCAGTCGGATGGAAGAGGTACTTGCAAGGGCGTTAGGTGGCCAGGCAGTAGAGAGCGCGATTGTTGTGTCCGATTCAACGGGAAGAAGAGTAGACACGCAACGTCCGCAATAACGTCCAAGCTACGTTGGCTGCAAAGAGAATACAACCAAACAGAAAACTAAAAATAGCTGCGAACAGAATACCAACTTTCCAGTTACCCGGCGGCGAATTCATCCCGACGGAATAGCCCACACTCAGCCAAATAATAAATGCCAGCGAGATGAATGTGAAGCTCACGATCCCAGTGGCCTGGTTGAGTGGAAGCGGCATCCACCGGGCATAAGCTAAGTAAATAAACGCGAGAAAGGCACATACCAATGCACCAGTAATTTGCCAGTAATATGGCTCGTACCCGATAGTAGTGACTCCTTTCGTGACTGCTGAAGATAAGTTCATCTCGGGCAGTGCCCGACCTCTAGTGAGGAATACACAAATAGCCAATACGCTTGCTAATGCTGCAAAAAGTTTTGCAGTTACCATGTGGCACGTCCCGAAACGGCGTTCCTTGCAGCCAATGTAATTCAGGGTCCCCCAACGAACAAGTGGTCGAAATCCGCGTGCTTTCGCGGCCTTCTTCCATTGACTCCTTGCAAATCGATTCAAATTACTCCTGGTAAGTCTGATTTTCGATAACTGACTCTTGGCACCGGTGGGGGGAACACACAGCTAACGACACGCGCGTTCTTCTCGTTTTATGCATCTTCTGCGGCTAGCTCGTCCAGCAGTGCCGCCGCCTTAGTCAAGTTGTCAACCCCGAAGACACCCAGAGCCAGCGTCGATCCCGGCTCCAGGCCGCAGTAGGAGTAGTCAATGTTGATCTGGTTTTCGCCCAACCGCGAGGCTGCGCGGCCCAACTCACCCGGACGGTGCGCCAGCTTGACTACGGCGACGTCCGTCTCTTCGAAGTTCATGCGCAGGCTGCCCAGCACCGCCTTGGCGCTGGCCGGATTATCCACCACGAACCGGGCCAGGCTCTCGCGCTCCTCTACATACGATTGAAAAGCCAGGATGTTCACTCCACGCTCCGCCAGAGCGAGGAAGCACTTCCCCAGGGCGCCCGGTTTGTCTTCAATCGTTACTGTAAACTCCTTCGCCTTCGCCATGCGACTTGACTCCCTTTCTTTCCAGGACCCCGACAACCAGCGTCGCTTGCCACACTTC
>JBGOVX010000032.1:0-26284 GCA_041478355.1 Terriglobia bacterium
CCGGAGAAGAGCATGTCGAGGTCGCTCGCGCGTCCTCCCGGCCCTTCCTTGACGACCTGGGATACCGTGATGCCGAGGTTTTCCCAGGCGTGTTCCTGCTCGACGCTGGTGTAGGCGATGAGCTTGCCGAGTTGATTGATGCCCAGCGCCTTGCGGACCTTGTTGATCGCCAGGCGCGCGTGGCCGGGAACCAGCGCGGCGTTCCCCGCATTGACGCGCGGCGTTTGCAATTGTTGCGGGTACGTGGCCCGATTGAGGTTGAGCCAGGTTCCAGAGGTGGCGTTGTTTTGATGATACTTGATCCCGAACAGCGAGACCGGCGATGCGCCCGTCAGTCCGTCGTGAACAATCACGTCGTTGATGGCGGTGCTCGCCGGCACGTTGTCGACGGTGATGGTCTGGGTCGGTGAAATCGGATCGGCTGCGGTGACGCTGGAGACCACGCTCGCCGCGATGTTTCGGTTTGTGGTGAGCGTCGGATCGTACACCTGGATCGTCTGTCCCACGTACACCAGCGCCGCGCCGGATGGCACGGTCATCGTGAATGTCGAGCCGTTGATGGCGCTGATGGTTCCGAGCACGCCGTTCCCGGCGGTTTGAATGACTTTATCGAGAAACGCTCGAAACTGCTTCATGCCGTTGGCCACTTCCCGCTTGGCGGCATTTTCGATGGCCTTTTCCTTCGAGTTCGAGGCGTACTCCACCAGTTTGGTGATTTCCACCGCGAACCGGAAGAAGATTGGCGAGACTTGCGCGACATCGTACTGTGTGCCGCTGCCGCGCCCCAGGTCGCCGCCGTCGGCGCTGTAGCTGCCGGCCTTGCCGCCCGGATTCACTTGCAGTGGCAAGCGCATGTTTCGCGAGCTGACTTTTTCGATATCGCCGCGTTGCTGGATCATGCTGAGCAGAACATCGTCGCGCTCGTAGAGCAGGGGCACTTTGTCGCGCACCTTCTCCAGTTGCAACGCAATGGTCTGCGCGTTGTTTTGTGCTGGCATTATGAGTTCTCCTTATGAATGAGTAGGTATGTATGAGTGCGGAAGAAAAAGCGTGACTGGTGACTGGTCACTAGTGACCGGTGATTCGCTTGCCCTTACTGGTAGCCAAGGGTAATCCACGAACCACGATTCACAAATCCCGAATTACGATTCACGAATCACAGGGAAAGTATCTCATCATCGCTCATCGATGCGTAATTCACTGCGCGAGGCGACATGGGCCGCAGCGGCGCGGAATCCCGCGAGCCGCCCGGCGCGGCAATGTCCACACGAGACGCGGCAGCCGCCTGGCGAGCGGCCTTGTTGCGCGAGGTGCCTAGCACCGAACTGGTCCATTCGCCGATCACGCGGCGCGATACTCCGGGAACAAGTTGCTTGGCGCGCCCTGTGAGCAAGGATTCGACGCGTTGCTGCTCGGGCGAGCCAAACCGGCGCTCGCGCAGCACTTCGCCCACCTGCTCGGAAAGAGTGCGATCGGCGGCTAGGGTGCGATGAATTTCATTAAAAATGTCGTCGCCGATGCGCCGGGCCGCGCCTTCGGCCACACCCTCGGGCAAAACGCGCGTGAGCGTGTCGGCAACGGCCGCGCGAACCTCGCGCGCCACAAAGTCGTTGGTCGATCGCTCGAATGACGCATACGCAGCGGGGTCGAAGGCGTGATGCGTGCCTTGTGATTCGCTTGCCCTGAGAGGTAGCGAAGGGTGATTCGTGGCAGGAGATTGCTGCGAAACACTCTGCGCCTGCGTCGGATTGTTGTAGCCTTGGTCATTTGACCCGGGGGTGCTTGCCGCAACCTGCGAATTTCCGGACAAAGTGGACAGCACCTTCGCCGCTTCCGCAAACAGCGACCGGAACGCCGCAGGATTTGCTCGCGCAAGCTCCGCCACCACTTCCGACTGCGCTCGCGCATCGCCCGAATAAATCGCCGCGTCGATTTGATCGACTGCTTGCGACGCTTGCCGCAACGTGCGCGCATCCTGCACCCCGCCGGGGAATAATTCCTTGATCGCGCGCGCCTCCTCCGGCGACGAAAAGGCCGCCCGGAACGCCTGGTGCTCCTGCCAGAGTTGCCGCGCCTCGACCCCATGCTGCGGATCCCTCGCCAGCGTTTGCATCCATGCCGGCATCGGCGCACCGGTTGCCTGATGCTCTGCCGCACTTACCTGTGCGTTGTCATTCCGAGGGGTCTCCTCGCCCGAGGAGTCTCTGCGTGTGCCCAATGCGTCTGCATGTTCAGTCGAAGGAGGATTCTCCGCTTCGCTTGATTGACCATTGGATTTTGACGCGCCCGTGCCGATGGGATCGATTCCCAGAATTTCTTCATCGGTGAGATACGCCCCAGCATCTGTGCCCGTACCATTCGGGGAACTCGCCGGAGGAGTCGCTGCTCCACCCGGCACGGACTCGATCGCGATCCAATCCGCCTCAATCTGCGCTCCAGTGTTCATAAATGGGTTCGCTCCTTTGCGGTTCTAATTGTAAGTTGGGAAGTGGACTCATCCCGCTGTGAGACCCACCTCGCATAACATCAATTCTCTATATCCTGAAGTCCCGAAGGGACGTCACAACGTAGCCCACCGCGGCAGCGGTGGGAAAACGTGCCCAGGATGACCAGAAAGCCCCGGCAGGGGCGACACATGGAATTCAACCACGCGTAATTACCGCTGACTGGAAACCCATTCAAGCCGCCTAGCTACGTCATCAAATTCACATTACTGAGTTAAGATTTTGCCTCTTTATTCGCAGCACGCGGCGCGACCGCTGGCTGGGAATTTTGTTTCGCGGTCGCCAGTCCTATCGCGGACAAATGCGCCTCCGCATGAGCGCGCACGTTCGCAAACCCCGTGGGATTTTCCATGCGCGCGATTTGGCCCGCATCCGAGTTCGCCCAGCGCCGGCACTCCTCGAGTTCCACCGCGTGATTGTCGAACATCAAGTCCACGGGCACCGAAGATAGAAGCGCAGGTTTGCCGTAGCCCGGATCCCCGACAGAGTCGGGATGCCCAACCCGCACTTTAGATCCGGGTGTATTTCCTACGCCCGAGGAAATCTGTGTGTCCCTTTCTTGGCCCGCCGCGGCAGTAAAAGCAGGTCCTCCACCATTCCCTGCCTCCTGCCTCTTGCCTGCTGCCTCCAGCACTATCGGCGTCCCGTGCAGCAGCATCTCAATCTCGCGAAGCTGTTTGTTGCGCGAATCTTCTCCCGGCACTACCAAGTCGGAAAGGCCCAGCACGGATTTCACGAAACCGATGTTTGCGGGATCGGCGAGCGCTTCTTGAATCAGCGGATCCGAGGAAGACATCAACTGCTGAATCACCGAGCGCTGTTGAGATTTGAGCCGCGGGAACGTCTCATCGCTTTCCGGATAGGCCTGAATATTGCCCCTCAGGTCAGCCAGGCGAATCCAGTGCGACTCGTATTCCCCGCCCGGACCGAGAATGGGAATCTCCGCGTCCTCGGGCCGGTTCTTGCGGAAGCAATCGACCGAGAGCAGCATCACGTCGGCATAAAATTGCTTTAGCCGACGCCACACCAGTCCCAGCCGGCCCATGGCTTGATCGCGCGCCATCGCGTAACCGGTCGCGGTCTTCTGCGACTCCATTTCCCCGCCAAACACGGCGGGAAATAGTCCTGTAAGAAATTGCGAAACCGGACCCATCAGTTCCTGTTGGTGCCGCACCAGGTCCGGAGGCACTTGCGCAGGTGCGGGCTGGAAAAAACCCGCGGCCAGCGGCTGGCCGGGCCGCGCTCGCGCGGGATAATGCGCGGCCGGCTCTGCGGTTTGATTGGAGAGCGCGTCGAAGTCGAGCACTTGCGGGTCCGCGTAGATCGGCGGAATGCCGTACTCGTAGGTTTCGGCCTGAATGTTGGAGAGCGTATTGTAGCGCTCCTGAATCTGCACCAGCGAATCGCCCACCGACGGCCGGTTTTGACCGTCGCCCGGCAGCGCATGCATTACGCGCCAGCGATCGTCCATGGTTTCGTTGCGCGCCTCGCAATAGGTGTCACCGGCAAACGCCACGTAACACCCGTCGGGAAACAGCGCCAGCAGCGCGTCGCGAATCGATCTGTCTTCAATGGCATAAAACGCCCACGGGCGTATCCAGCTCCGTGAAAATGTAATCAGATTAAATAGCGCATCGCCGGGATGCGTCGTCGGCATTCCCTGCGAAATCGCCACGCGCGAGGCACGAGCGTACAATTCGTCGGACGATTGCGGCCCGCCCATCTGGATTTTGTCCGCCACGTGCGGGTAGCTGGCCTTGAGCTTGGCGCGGTGCACCTCCATCGACCACTGGAGGTAGGGATACTCGTGCATCTCGTTCGCCCACACCGGCGTGTTCAGTTCCAATCCGCCAACCACGGAAATTACTTCCTGACCGTTCGCCACGCGGCGCATCCCGGTGACCACCGGAATCGCCACGCGCTGCGCCGTCTTAAAATGTTCCGGCCCCAGCGACGCCCCGCAGTTCCTGCAAATCACCGGCGGCAGCAAAGCCGGGTTGACAGGCGATTTGCCGTTGCTGTAGCCCGGGTCCCCGACAGAGTCGGGTTGCCCAATCCGCACTTCAGACCCGGGAGTATTTCCTGCGCCTTGCTCATGGACGCCCCAACCTTGGTCCGCCACGGCGGAAAGCGTGGGCTCCTCTCCCACCGATTGTTCCGCGCCGCACTCGGGACACGCATAGTTGTCCTCACCGAGCGGCACGTAATGTTCCTCGATCACCGGCTCATCGTGCGATCCGAATCGCTGCGCGTCGGCGATGTAGCGCACGTAACCGCCGATCTTCCCGTCCGTCCACAAATAAAACGCCACGCCGGTGAGCAATTGCTGGACGCGATTATTTTGCTCGACCAGGCTGGACACCTGGGAAGCGGCCTTGGCTGTGGTGACGTCCACAATCGATTGCGCCGACTGCGGATAGAAACGCGTCGCGGGCACGTCCTGGCTGAGGATGGAAATGAATGAGAGCCCAAAGGCCTGATACAGATTGGTAACGAACTGGTAGCGTGGCATCTCCGCTGCCGCTGAATCGTCGAAACTATTCGATTCATACGGCAGGTGCCAGGTCATGTCCTGCGGATTCCACCACGCGTACTGCAAACCCTGCCAGAACAGCCGCGCCTGACGGATGCGCCGGATCTCGTGCCTCCGTGCGACCATGCCCTCCTGGCGATACTCCACTTCCAGTTGCCGCAGCGCGTTCACCAGGTCCGGCCGCAACTCCTCGAGCCGCTCATTGTTTACCCCGAACGGATGTGAGGGGTTTGGCCCTAGCCCCAGTTGCGCCAGCGCCTGCTGCAGGTTCGCCGGCGGCTGCGGCGAATTGCCGTCGAGTGGCGCAATTCGCGCGTCCGCGCCGCCATCCATCGGCAAACCGGTAGAGGCTGGCGCGCCGTTCAGCAAATCCTCATCGGAGAGAAATGTCTGTTCGTTTTTCATAAGGTTTAAGTGGCACAGGCTGAAATCTATGCTACTGACTTCAGCGCCCAGCTTGTAGTTGACGTTCAACAGAGAGTGGTCTAGAAGTGTGGCAGCCCTTTCACCTAAATGAGGCAGGAGGCAACGATGCTAAGCGGCTTGGTCTGGTGGATCCTGGTAGGACTCTTTGCGGGCTGGCTCGCCGGCAAAGTTATGAAAGGCAGCGGATTCGGCGTTCTTATGGACATCGTGGTTGGCATCATCGGATCCATCATCGGCGGCTGGGTATTCGGCCGCCTGGGAGGATTTCCCTTCGGCGGAATGCTCGGCACTATCGTTGTGGCATTCGCCGGCGCGGTAATTTTCCTCTGGCTTGTGCGCCTGATCAAGAATGCCTAGAGGTCGCTGGCGTTGCTATTTTTCCTGCGCAATTCGCCCCGCCGATAGTTCCCTGTCCCGCGCAATCTGCGTCCAGGTGCGCCGCCGCACGGGCGTCATCGCGGAGCCGCCGCGTTTGAGATCGTCCTCCAGCGTGATCGGCGGAAATCCCGCCGTGCCCAGCAGCGAATTGACCAGCGCGCGATTCTCCGCGCGCAGCCGCTCCACGTCCTGCTCGAGCATTTGCACGTACCGGCTTCGCGCATGCCGCGCCAGCCAAGTCGCAACCTCTTCCCACATCCAGCCGTCTCCCTAATTTTTCCGCCACCAGGCACTCGGCGGCGCGCTAGACCAATTTAGACAACTCGAGTCCTGAGTGATAAGTTATAGCCCTAACTTATACAGAATGGGATCCCACCTAGGAGCCGCTATGAAATTGACAATTCTTGGGGCCACCGCCGCCGTCGCATTGTTTTCTCTCTCCGCGATCGCCCAGAACGCTCCGCTTCGCATTCACGGCGTGATCGATTCGTTCGATGGGCAGGTCCTAACCGTAAAGGCCGACGATGGCAAGACGCTGCGAATCACGATTCCCGCGGACCTGCCAATCAGAGCCAATGCCAAGGCCAGCCTGGCCGACATCAAGCCGGGCGATTTCGTAGGCTCCGCCGCGGATAAAGGACCGGACGGCAAGTTGCACGCCGAAGAGGTTCACATTTTCCCGGAAAATATGCGAGGCACCGGCGAAGGCCATCGTCCTATGGGCCCCGATCCCGCCCGCTCGATGACCAATGGCACCGTCGCCACATCTGATCCCGAAGCCCGAACGATGACCAACGGCAACATCACTGCCGTCGCCAGCAACTCGCAAAGCAAAATCATGACGCTCAAATACAAAGACGGCGAGCAGACCATCGAGGTATCGCCCGACACGCCAATCGTCACCCTAATTCCCGGCGATAGAAGCCTCCTGCAACCCGGCTCCACCGTAATGACAATCGCCGCGCAACGAGATGGCGGCCTGGTAGCCACTACCATCACCGCCGAAAAAGACGGGCTAAAGCCGCGGTAAATAGCATTTCAAGTAGTCTTTCTCACCACCCACGCGGCCGCCACCTTCGCGGCAGCACCGGAGCAACCGGCCTTGTCTCCTCGGCGGAAAACTTCTTCATCCAAATCGCGCGCGAAGTGGGATCGACGGCCGTAACGCGCTCAGCGGCGACGACCTCGGCGGGCGCGCGGCCCGGATCGAGCGCTGACTTCAGTCCGTAGCGCGCGGCGTCGGCGGGATCGTCGCCGTCGCACTTGAGTGTGTCTTCGACGTTCGCGGGATCGCGCGTCAGGGTTGGCAAATTCTCGATCAGGCGCGGGCAGTTTTCGGCGATCAGCCAATGATTGCTTTCCATGGCCTGATACATCAGCATCCACCCGCCCACGCGATCGTTGTCCGCCGGCACCGGGCGCGGCACCCCGGCCGCCGCCAGGCCATCGCCCAATTGTTCGACAATCGAGGCGTCGGCGGTGCGCTGCGCGAACGCATCGGGGGAGAGATACACTTCCCGAATGCGTTCGGCGCGTCCCAAACGGTCCACGCTGCGTTCCGCGATAGCTGCGGCCAGCATGCGCGGCGACAACCGGTTCTGCACGAACTCGCGATAGGTCACCACCACGCCGTCGGCACAGGTGGCGTGCCAGTAGACGGCGCTGGGGTGCTCGAATCCCCAGTCGATCGAAATCCAGCGTGGCGTCCACGCGTCCAGTTGCACCTGCTCGGGACGCACCGTGTGCCGCCCCGGCGCGAAAATGTCAAAGTATTGCCCCGCGTAGACGTCCCATTCGCCATCCAGAAATTGCCGGCGTAACGCCGTCGGAAGCTGCCCGAGCGTTTTTTGATACTCGAAATCTTCGGCAAAATGAGGATTGTCGGCAATGGTCGCGCGAATGAACGCGTAATCGTCCACGTCGTATTGGTCGGGCCGGTCCATCCCCGGCGCTGGAACGCGTTCGACCCACAGCGCCTTCACCCAGGCGTGGCCGATGTTGCCGGGATTGGTCGCGCCCGCCATGCACGGCTTCGCGCCTTTGATGCGGCATCGATTGCGGCTGGTAAGAAATTGCCACTGCTTCAGCGTAAAGTGCGTCAGCTCATCGACGCCGATAAAAAGATATTCCGCGCCCTGATACTGGTAGACGTCGTTTTCATTCGCGCAGTAGCCAAATCGCGTCGTGGATCCGTTCGGCCAGGTGACGATATGTTTTGAGTCGTTGTATTTCTCATAGCTGTCGCGCGGCACGTCTCTCCGGAAGTAGGTGAGCAGCGACGACTCCAGTTCCGCAAACGTGCGCCGCAGCAGCAGCGTATCCACGCGCGGATGCTTGTGCGCCTGCAGGATCGCTTCGTACAGCAGCGCCTTGGTTTTTCCCGGCCCTGCCGCGCCGCCAAACAATCGATACTTCTTCCCCGAATTGTGAAATTCCTTTTGCCGCGGAAACGGCGTGTACTTGAAATACTTGGGAAAATCTTCGATTTTGTACGTACGTTTCCGCACGGTGGTCTTGGGTTTTGCAGGCATAGGCGGTCATGGGTGGTTTCGTGGCCTGGGCTTCAGAGCCTGTGCGACTTTACTTCTTCGTCCTACCCCACGCTCCCAGCCTTCAGCTTGCTGCCAATATAAATTGCCGCCGCGCCGGCGACAAAGCAAATCCCGATCGCGTAGTGATGCACGCTCAAAATAACTCCGGTGACGAAACCTCCCGCCCCCGCGAGCTGCACATACTGGCCCACCGAATGCGATGTTGTTGCGTTCATGATCCCTCCAGGAATAGTAAATTGTAGCGGCTGCTGCGAATATCCACTGACCTTGCGCTCTGCGATTGATCAAGCCCGGAAAAGTTAGGCCACAAGGTTTTGTGGTTGTTGCTGAAGTATTCGACGTTTGCCGCCAGGATAATGTTCAGTCCGTCCCTCGTCTTCGCTGAAGGCAGGCGAGGAAGCGCTACCATGCGATCGCAACGCTTCCCCGTTGGGTAAGGTGGGTTGGCCCTGCGTGGAGTGATCCGGCATGAAGGTGGGGTCAGGGGTGTAGCCGGAGGAAGGAAAAGGAACTGGAGCAAAATCGATGATGTTCGCGTAGCCCGAGTGCGGCGCCTGAGTGACTGCGTCAACCGAAAGATATTCGGTCACCGCAAAGCCCGCCTTCTGCGGCAAATGCTATTGTGGCTCCGTGGCTATTCCATTAAACCCGCGTCGCGGAAATACGCATTTCCCTGTTTTTCTTCTAATTTGTCCTGGCAATCGACAAGGCCGTGGGAGCCCCTGGAAGTATCACCGCCGAAGCCAGATTGCTCGGTACGCTCTCCGCGCCATTCAGAACAGATGTTGCGTAGTGGCAATACGTTCCGGCAGCCACAGTGTTGTCCGTGTAGGCAGTCCCGGTGATGGGAGTTGCGGTAATCTTGGTAAATCCGCTGGCCCCGGACGCGGGACATGCGCCGGAAAGACGATAAATGTTATAACTTGCCGCCGAATCGATCGAAATTGTCCAGCTCAGACTGACCGAATGCGCCTGCGCACGAGCTTGAACGCAGCACAATGAGAGCGCCACAAATAATGCAAATCGAACCGATTTCGGAACCATTTCAATCTCCTGAGCGGGAGGCCCTGAGCTCTCCAGGCCAGCCTCTCTCAAGTGAGCTATATTTGGCGTGAGACATTGCAGAGAACATTTCTCTAATTGACGTTCATGTAGGATTCGATTATTGTGCCGCTATGGCCAATAAAAATAAATTTAAGACCTCCAAGAAGTCTAAGAAGAATCCCTTCCTCGGAAGCCTTGATCATCTTGGCGGAAAGAAATTGATGCAGCGCGGCGCCGAAGGACCAAAAGCCAAGGAATCACGCAAGCACTCAGTAGGCGGCGGCAAGCGAGGCTAAACGAGCCTCGGTGAGGGCGCTTCGACTTCAGCCGTGACATAAGCCGGCGAATCGAAGCAGCTTTAGCCGCCCTCGCGCCGCCGGTTCCCACCAGTCACTAGTCACCGTTCGCCGGTCACCTTCGACTACGGCAAAATCTTCGCCGTGAGCGAGGTCCCGCCCGTCGAGGTCACTTTTTTCACGCGCAAGAATCGCGCGCGCACACCGATCACAGTTCGTGCTTCCCCTGTTGTTACCGTAGACGTGTCGATGTCCATAAACTCCGTGTCCACATCGGCCATCGCGCCCTGCAAGCGAATATTAATCGCCGTTGGCGCCGTGCCGAAAATCGTCTGCCAGCGCACCGTGTGCCCCTGGTCGGGCAACCCGGCAGGCTCGGGCACGGCAAATTGTGAGCCCGCGGTGCCGTCCGCGGGAAATGACTCGGCATTAAAGCTAAATCCAACATCGCCGGGAAAAAGCGCAAGTGGCGGCGTAGCATTACTGTAGGCGGGCATGAAGCCTCCTGAGGATTCTGTGTGGAAGTGAAAACGCGGGTCTTCTCCAATCGAGCATTTCTCAACCAGAGAGACCAAAAAGGGGGGGGGCGGCGAAAACCGCCCTAACACACGAACGCCCCGGATCCTCCGGGGCATCTGACCATACTCCTGCAAGACGGATAGTACCATAAGCAGGATTTATTTGTCAATGCATTTCTATAAATATTATTATTCAGCCTCCGCCGCTTCGACTCGCCACGGGTTGTTTTCAGTAACGCCGGCGTTTGTCCTGAGAGAGATCCAACGGTCTCGCTGGCGGTGTTCGAGATTTACGAAAAGGCAAAACACCCGCGGGACGCCGGTGCTACCCGAAGACTCTGCGAATCGATCCTGCTTGTCCGGAGGGGTGACTTGACACCATCTATAGCTTCGCGCCGCGACACTACCTGGCCTACACCACCATTGCTTGCAGACCCGGTCAGAGGTACAGTACCGCTTGTCCGGTAAACAAAATTAAACCCCGGCACCACTTAGACCAGGAGAGGAAATCAAAATGAGATTGACGCAAATACTCACTGTCTGCGCGATTCTGTCAATTTTCAGCACCGCCGCGGTGTTTGGACAAGCGATGGCCCCGCAAGCCGCTCCTCCGGCAGTACCAGGTTTGACTCTGACCTCCCCGGCATTTGACGACGGGTCTGTGATCCCCGCAAAGTTCACGCAATCGGATCCCAATCCAGTTTCACCCAAGCTGCAATGGACCAACGTTCCCCCGAATACGGTCAGTTTCGTTTTGATCGGTCATGATCCCGATGTTGCGTTAGACAAGAAAGTTGGCGACGTCCTTCACTGGCTGGCTTTCAATATTCCTGGAACAGCTCGCGAGCTCCCCGAAGCCGTGCCGGCAAATGCCCAGTTGGCCGACGGAACCGTACAGGGCAAGAATCGTCGCGGAGCGATCGGTTTTCTCGGACCAGGCGCCCCCGCCGTTGGCCCCTATCATCACTACACATTTGAGCTTTTCGCGCTGGATACAAAACTCACACTGGGCCCGGACGCCTCCCGCGCGGATGTCCTCAACGCAATCGACGGCCATATTTTAGGAAAAGGCGTGCTGATGGGCCGCTTCCACCGCTAGTCTGTTTCTTTCAACTGCGGCGACGCCCGCAGGAACCGGAGGGAAGGCACCGATAACAAAAGCTTTACTCGTGTCGAATTTTCGGCCCTAGAGCTCGAGTGATCGGTGCCTGCAAATTTGAACTTCTCACCAGAATAATCATCCGCGCAGACTTCCCTTCATGGCCTTCAGGTTGAAAATCTATGCCACAAGAACCTTCTGCCGAGACCCATTTATCCCGCAATTCCAGAACACCTCGCCAGTAACTCATCTTCACTGGCGCGCAATGAAGACTTCAGAAAATACTTTGACGGTGGAAACACGCCTGCCCTTGTCAGCTCCCGCCCCACGCGTTTGCGGACTTCCTCCGCCCAATCCGCCCAGGTCAATTCGCTGACACCCAGCAGACGCCGCGCGGCCTGATACTCCGCTCCACCCAAGTAATACAAGCGAAACATCACCATGCGGCTGGCCCTGATCGCTTCCTGTGGTGGATTTATCCTGAGTGCCTCTCGCGAAACACCACCTCTGCTCGAATCCGAACCATCCGGCGATCGGTTCCCTTCGAGGGCCCTTTCGCCGGCCCTGGCAAAGTCGCAGACATATTCGGCGAGGCGCGGCATCCGGTCTGGGTGCCACATATATTTCGCCGAGGATTCCAGATTCATCGTTGGAATCTTCGAGTCGATCACCTCGCGTGCTACCCGGTACACATCGTGACAAACATCGAATGCAAACGTTGCTAGCATGGTCTCTCCTCCACACTGCCCGACGTGCGATTCTGATTTGTCTTGCAACAATCTTTGCTTCGACTCCGCTCTGTAGGTCACTAAAGCCGCCGGACATCGCCGAACATTACCCGTCTCGCGCCCTTTCCCTCGCTCGAATTCGTTCGAGCACCTCCGGCTTCACCCGTACGGAACTGCCGGAAGGCCCCTGGCCAACTATTAATTCGCGCGCTACATAAAACGATTTGTCCCTTGCCACATACACCGGCGCCGCAGGAGAGATTCCAACCGCAACAGCCTGCGCGGATTGTCCCTGAGCATCTTGCGACGCGCCCGCTCCTGGATTCAGGCCAGCGCTTTCCGAATGTGCCTTTGATTTTGAATCTGTTTTTGAATTGTGATTTAAGAGAGCAGGTTGGCTTTTCTCTTTCCTGCCCAACTCAAGCTGTGATGCGCGGTGCGTCGCGTCATTGCGAACCCCCTGCGTAAACCCTTCCCTCTCCTGCTCCAACTTCCTATTCCAATCCCGATCCTGTGCTTGACCAGCCTCAATGCCCGCCTTGAGGCCTCCATCAAGGCTGCGCTCAACCGATGGCTTGTCCTGAGCATAGTTCGCTGAATTTCTTTCCTCGGAATCGTATGCGAAGTGCTTGACGGTTCCCGCAAATTTGTCCTGCTGCGATGCCTGAGCGTAATCGACGGAGAATCCCCCACCCTGCAAAGCCGCTCGTCCGCGCGAGAATTTCGACATGTACGCGGCAAGTTGCTGCTTTGGCACCGGCGGCGCCAATCGTTCCAGGCGCATGCGCCAGGAAGGTGGCGGCAAACGTCCCGGCACATCGCTGCCGGTCCAGTGCCCATACCGCTTGCCCTCCAGCTCCCAAACAAACAACAGGCCCTTGTCCTGAAATTCGTTGAAGACCTGCTCGAGTCGCTCGATCGTGAGATTGCACCGGATCGCCGCCACGCGTCCCCAAATCACCCGCAGATTCGTCAGCTCGAAGCATCCCGACGCGTCCGCCAAACCATAGAACCAGGCATACTCGGCTTGCGCCCACTCCGCGCAACAGGCCAGCTTATCCGAGCCCCACATCGCATCGAAATCAATCACACGCTTCGGCATCTTCCACCTCGGCAGTCAGATGATTTTCAGCAAGTAAACATACGTTCATTCCCGGAACCCATGGCCCGCGTTTGTAGCGCCAGCCCGGTCCGTAGTCGTTTGTGCGCTGCGATGCCCAGCGACATTCAATTGTTTGTGTAGCGCCCGCCTTTAGGCGGGCGCTCATTTGAAAGCACCCTAATCGAAGCGGCTTTAGCCCCTGGTTTTCTGCAACCCACGCTGCCGCACAGCCCCCGAGGCAGAGAATCACATTGTTCAGCAAGTCGATACTTCCGCCATCACTAGAGCCTTCGTTTCCTGCTCACCGTGCATTGCCCGCGCGATGTGATATTCCCACACGCATTCCCCACGCTCATCTCCTCGACGATGTACCGGCGCCGCGTCCTCGCGATGCCGCTTGACGACCTCATATCCGCCATTTTCCAGTTTGCGTAAATGTCGCAGTTGCGCCGAAATCGATGCCTCGCCGTAGAGCGTCAGCCCGCGCAGTTCGCCTAGCGTCAGCCAGGTGTTGCAATCCGCCGCGGCCAGCATCACATCTCGAATCACCTCCCGCTGCGATCGCAACCGCCGAGCATTGTATTCGCCACGGTTGGCTGCTACGCTGGCCCGCACCACCGCCGGCAATTTCTCAACGTTTGCAACAAAGCCAGGTCGTCTACTGAAGATATTTGTTGGATCGCCGCGCTCACCAGCAATTCTCGGGCGATTCGACGATTCTTGCCCAGTTACTTCTCCCTTCTGTTTGCATAACACCTTTCCCGAATTCCCGGAAATACCAGATCCGGATTTCATCTTTCCCTCCTCTGCGCAGAAGGCCTGCGCTATGCCATATGATTTGGTGCAAGTCGCGGCTCTCCCGCCGAAAAGCAGCGGGCCGTTTGCCGCCACAGCTGGACTTCACAAAATCCAAATCAAGCAAATCTGTGCGCTTTCCGCAAACTTTTCTCGCGCGCGCCAGAGAATTCTTCCGGGCACGCCGTCTGGCCGGCCATGCGCTCTGGCGAAAAACCCAGCGCGCGCGGGGAAAATCAGCGTCACAATTTCAGTAGTTCTGCGGCGCACCAATGTCCGATAACACACACCTCCACCTCTGTCCTCAGCTCCCCTCCCTTTCACAGGAAGGCCGCTGGACCGTGTTCTGTTTACTAATTACTTGTCGCCGAGTTTCCCAGCTGAATGGTTACTTCCGAATATCTCCATTAAAAAAAGAGCAGTCTCAATATTTTCAGATGCCCACTTCCATTTGCGATCGTGTCCCATAATATGTCATTGGTTAATTCATCCCCGTTTTCCCTTATCCCACAAACCTGGTCGCCAGACTTATCGGGCGTTCCATCCCTGGACTGAAAGATGCATGCAGATTTGTTTTGCGCCCGCCCTGTCTATCTGTCCTCAATATGGATCAGCCCTTTCGTCGACCCCGTTTTCATGTAACCGTCATGAAATAACGACTACGGCGGCAAGCATGCTGGCTAACATATTCAATGTATCGTCGTCGTTAACAATATCCACAGCTCGAACAAATAATACTAGACACGTATAATGCCACCTCAGTACTGTGCGTCCCGCCGAACTACTAAACGCGCTCCACCGCTCGGGAAGGACCTCCGGCTATGGCTATAACTCGCATCGTAGCGCCACTCGATTACTTGCACACGGCTTCGCGTTCCTCACTACAGAGCTTCGAGCTGGCCCACTTGAATATCGCAGCCAATCTCCGCAGAGAAATCGGTACCCTGATTGACCAGTGGATTGAAGAGACCGCCGAAGCCATGTTGGCACGCTGCATGCTCGACCATTACGCCACGCTTCATCGCTCCCCGCTGTCCGGATCGGACGTTGTCCGCACATTTCATGAACCCGTCCAAAATCTTTTGCCAAGCAATTCCAAGTATGCATCCAATATAGTTCCCGCACCGCCCCATTTCGCTGAATCCCGGAAGACAATAACAGGAACGTTTGGCCGTAAACCATCCAAGTAACCCACAGCAACCAATCGGCCCAATCCCCCATGCAGGTAATCCTTCCCGCTCAACCGCACGCTTGCAATTCATTCCGCCACGCTTCCAGAACCAATGTTTTCCTGAACTCCGCGCCAGCCCGCACTCTTCTTCTATCTGAGCAGCGCGCCCTATCTACGTTGCTCCAGTGGGAAATAATTGTTGACCAATGTGAAATCATCCATCGTACCCTGCTCAAACACTGCACAGTCACTACCTATTACCAATCCCTTTCCCCCAAATCCATTTAGCAGCAATGTTTCTCGCCGCATCTCAACCCTCAACAGACTTTTGTTCATTTAATCCCCCGTCCACCTCATCTCAATAACGCACCCTATGTCATGACACGCCGTTATAGCTTATCGGAGCAATCATATATAAAGAGCATTAACATCTGTAATGCAGTATGTCCGTAGGTTTTCGGAGGAATTGTAAGAGAGCACATTGGAATCTTTAGAGGAAGTGGCGCGAGGTCTTAAACGATCTCCTGGAATCACCTCTGAGGCATTGGTCAGGAAGCATCTGGCGTTGGTGGCATTTGTTATCCCAATGGGAATTCGAGATGTCCAGTTTCAAGGATGTGCTGCTCGTCACAGAGACAGGAGAAACGGTCGACGAAATTGGACTACGGCCGATTGGACGCATTGCATTACAAAGGTCGCCGTCGGTATTTTCGCGGTGCCGAAGGAGCTCAGAACATATTAATCAGGCAGAGTCAGCTGCTGGCCGTCCTCTGACTGAAGTGGTACGAGGATTGGATCTATCGCGAGGCCGAAGCGCTTCTGAGAGTTCGGAGAACGGGACCATACATTGGGATGGTGAGTGTGTCGATTTCACGACTTCTTGTTAATTCCCCACGTTCTTAGATGACGGGACAATTGATCGCGTGGAAGTTGAGAATGTGCGCCAGTCGCGCGGGGGGACGGAGAAAAAGTCCGCGGCGAACGGACGTTGGCATCGACGCGACATGTTTGGCGCAAAGAGCGATCAGTACATTACTGACACTGCGTTGCAGCATCACGGACAAAAACCACTGCAGTCACGAGACCTGTTGATGAGTCTGTCTGAGCGCTTGCCATTCATTTAGGATGCCAGCATCTACAGCCGCAAGGATGATGTAGACCTTGTGTCACGGCTGATGGTTTGACCGCGCCCTACGCACGAGCCGTGACCTACAAACTATCTCGTGTTCTCACTCAGACTCTGAATCCGGGGATCGTCGCTGATTCGGATCAGCAGTTCTTGTTGTTGCGGATTGCGCGGTGCGGCGCGGTCTGAGGAACAACCGTATTAGTCGTCCAAGCGGGTTCCGCAAAAGCGCGCCGTGCAGCTAATGCGTGATGCCGTTTAGGTAGATGATCCAACCTGTACGCCCCATCGGATAAGGGCGAAGGAAACGAGCAAGGACAGTTCGCTGAAAGCTAACTATTGGACGGGGCTTTTTCCAGAAGTTTCTCTTTGCGATAAATCAGGGAATTGATGTTTGTGGTGGCCAGCTCGAATCCGTGTCCATGCGTGATCGCGTCGGTGGGACAGGCCTCGACGCAATAGCCGCAAAAAATACAGCGCGAATAATCAATGTTATAGACGCTCGCGTAACGTTCCCCGGCGGAAATACGCTGTGCATCGGTGTTTTCCGCAGCCTCGATATAAATGCAGCGCGCGGGGCACGCCGCCGCGCACAAGAAGCAGCCAACACACTTTTCCAGGCCGTTTTCATCGCGGTGCAGGACGTGAATGCCGCGGTAGCGAGCTTGAAAGTGGACAGGTTCTTCGGGATAGTTTTCCGTCACGGTTTTCCGCAACATATTGCGGAAGGTGACGTTGAAACCCTTCACTAAGGTGAACAACGTTTCGCCAGCTTCTTTGATAATCGAGGGCATCGCAATTAGTTTAGCAAAGGGCGGTGTGTGCGGCAATCGGAGGACGGGCCGAGAATGCGAAGAAGCTCGAACCAGGGAGAAGACTTTTCAGGATGAACTAGATTCCATCGAATGGCCGGTCAGAGCGGCGACGATTTGTTTTCCGTGGAAGCGGCCATTTTCGATAAAGATTTCACTGGTATGGTTTCCTCCGACGACTACTCCGGCCAAAAATATGCCGGGAATGTTGCTTTCATGGGTTTGCGGGTCCATAGAGGGCTTATTGGTTGCCGGGTCGAGCGAGATTCCCAGCGATCGCAGGAACGCAAAGTCTGGATGGTAGCCTGTCAGCGCAAATACTTGATCGGCGGGGAGCGCGTGTTCGCCCTGGTGATTTGAAACCCAGACGCGTCTCGGTTCGATGCGCTTTACTTCAGTCTCAAATAGTGCATAAATCTGGCCGGCTTTGATGCGATTCTCGATATCTGGGCGGACCCAATACTTGATAGTCGATCCGAGCTCCGCCTTGCGATGAACCATCGTGACTCGCGCGCCACTGCGATAAAGGTCGAGCGCTGCTTCCGCGGCCGAGTTTTTCCCGCCGATAATCACGACATCTTTCCGCCAATAGGAATGAGGCTCAGTATAGTAATGGGAGACGTGCGGCAAATCTTCGCCGGGGACATCCATTCGATTTGGGAGGTCGTAGTATCCGGTGGCGACAACTATTTTTTTGGCGCCAAACTCCGCCGCGATTCCCTCCTCATCCCGCGTATGTACGACAAACCGTCCATTGCTTCCTTCGATCCTGTCGACGCGCCGGCCCAACCGCAGGTCGAGCTCATAATGTTCCGCGCACTTGCGATAGTATTTGAGCGCTTCCGCGCGAGTGGGCTTCTCCGAGGGGCTGGTGAGCGGCAAATCGCCAATTTCGAGCAGTTCCGGCGTGGTAAAAAAAACCATATTAACCGGATAACGATAGAGGGAGTTACACAGGCAGCCCTTGTCGATGACCAGGGGATGCAGGCCAGCGCGTTTGGCTTCAATGGCGCAGGCCAGACCGGTGGGGCCTGCTCCGATGCAAATCAAGTCGACTATATCCACGAAACCAGTTTGCCTTGCGAGAAACTCTTTTGCAACCGCAGGGCTGGGTGCTGCTTCGACCATTTATTTTTCCATTCCTCCATTCATTCAGGCATTACGATGTTGTAACCAAATGTTTACATTCTGTGCGTATAATCGTGCTTGGAGAAGCCCATTTGAATTCCGACACCATATTACCGGCCACTTCCGGGTTGCATGAAACAATGGAGCCTCTGGGGAATACCCCACAGTTTCTCGAACCTGCCCGCGCATATCCCGGAGCGCTGATTGTTGTGGAAGGCATAGACGGTTCCGGGAAGAGCACGCAGCTTTATTTGCTCAAGCGATGGCTCGAAATCGGGGGGTATCGCCTGCATTTCACCGAATGGAATTCCTCGCCGCTTGTGAAATCTGCCACGCGACGCGGGAAGCAGCGCCGGCTGCTCACGCCCACGACATTTTCGTTGCTGCACGCGGCCGACTTTGCCGATCGGTGTGAACGGCAAATCCTGCCGTTACTTCACGGCGGGTACCTGGTCCTGGCCGACCGCTACATTTACACGGCATTCGCGCGCGACGTGGCGCGAAACTGCTCGCCGCGTTGGCTGCGGAATCTGTACCGGTTTGCGCCGGTTCCGGACATCACTTTTTACTTCCGCGCGCCCCTGGACGTTGCCGTGAACCGCATCATGAGCGGCCGTCCGAAGCTCAAGTACTATGAAGCCGGGATGGACTTGAACGTATCTCTGGACCGGGCGGAAAGTTTTCGTATTTTCCAAGGACGCATATTGGCGCAGTATGACGAGATGGTTGAGTCGGACAAGTTCGTGGTGATGGACGGAACGCTCCCCGTGAACAAGCTTCAAAAGCAGATGCGCCAATTTGTGAGGTCGCGCATCGACCTGTCGCGGTTCGCGCCCAAGAGAGCGTCGCGGAGGCCTCGATGACACTCGCGCGTCCCAATCGGAAAAATGGCCGCAACAAACAAGCATCGCTGCCCGCCGGGGCATCTCCGCGGAACTACGGTCTTCCGATCCCCGGCGTAAATGATGAGGAATTTGGCGGCTCGCTGATCGTAATTGAAGGAATGGACGGCTCGGGACGCTCGACACAGATTTCCCTGCTGACCGAGTGGCTGGAGTCGGAAGGGTTTGCGGTCGAGACGATGGGGCTGCGCCGTTCGGGACTGGTGGCAAGAGACATCGACGCGCTGATGGCCGAGAATACGATTACGCGGATGACGCTTACTCTGATGTATGCCACCGATTTCTACGACCAGCTCGAGCATCGCATCATCCCGGCGCTGCGTTCTGATTTTGTGGTATTGGCGGACCGTTATTTCTACACGCTGATAGCCCGCGCCGCTGCCCGGGGAATCCAGCGCGACTACCTGCATGGACTTTACGAAATGGCTTTGCGGCCCGACCTTACCTTCTGGCTCAACGTGCGTCCCGAAGCCGCCTTCGAAAGGGAGTTTCGAAAATCCCACGCCATCAGCTACTGGGAATCCGGACGCGACATGTCCCTGTCGAATGATTTATTTCAATCGTTCATCATGTATCAAGCTAAAATTAAGAAAGAATTTGAATCATTGGCCGAGCGGCACGGCTTCCTGGCAATGGACGGCGAGGCGAGCATCCCCAACGTGAATATGGAACTGCGTAAACGCATCGCCGCTCATCTCGGTATCCAACGAACACACTACCGGCCATCCGCAGCCCTGGCCTCCCTGTGGCGCTGAGACTTCCCAAACCCATCTATTTGGCGGCGATCGACGCGGGTTCGAACGCCTTCCGGCTGATTGTCGCGCGCGTTCGCTCGATCGATGAATGGGAGATCGTGGAGTCGGTTCGCGCGCCCATACGCCTGGGCCACTCGGCATTCACGACTGGAAAATTTGACCGTAAGACGTTGCGAGATGCCGCCTCGGCCTTTGGCCAGTTCCGGAGAATTATGGACCGGCACGGCGTGGCCGCATATCGCGCCGTGGCTACCAGCGCAGCGCGTGAAGCTCGCAATGGACACGTCCTTATCGAACGCGTGCGTCAACAGGCAAAGATCAATCTCGAAGTCATTTCCGGGGAAGAAGAGGCTCGCCTGGTCCGCGTCGCCGTGCTCCGGGCGATGCGCGGACTCGAGTCGCCCAGGTTCATCCTGGATCTGGGCGGAGGCAGCCTGGAGCTAAACGAGCTTCGGAGGGGAGTGCTGCAAGGCAGCGTTGGGCTGCCGCTTGGGACTGTGCGCTTGATGGAAGCCTACGGCACCCAAGGCGTGATCCATGAGCACACGGCGAACGACATGCGGCGGCATGTGGTGTCCGTGTTGCAAAGCGCGATGGCCAGCCGGCCAAGATCCGCAACCGCACTTGCAGCCGCATGCGGGGGTAATGCGGAGACTCTCGCTATGCTTGCGGCGGGTACGAGGGTGGGAAGACTGGGAACGCTCAATCCACGATTGTTGAGGGAGCGTCTCTGGCAAATTCTTCAACTCGATGTCGAGGGCCGCATGAAGGCGTTTGCGGTGCGTCGGGATCGCGCGGAGGTCATGGGCGTTGCAGCCATCGTGCTGCTGACAGTGGCGAGGTGGCTGAGGTTGCGCACCATGATCACGCCGCGGGTGGGCGTTCGCGAAGGCTTGCTCTATGAATTGGCCGCCGCGCGGATGGGTCCACCAGAACCTACAGGCGAACAGCGGAAACTCGCGCAAGTCATGATGGCAGGCGCCGAATCCTTTGCCTGCCGGGTGCGTTGCGACCTGGGACATGCGGAGCAAGTTCGTATGCTCGCGCGGCAACTTTTTGACAAGCTCTGGAGCTACCATCGCATGGACTTTGAACTGCGGACCGTTCTGGAAGCCGCGGCCACGCTCCACGATTCCGGGCATCTAGTAAATCGAAAGGCGCACCATCGGCACGGAGAATACCTGGTGCGCAATGCGAGAATTCCGGAATTGCGCGGCTGGGAAAAAACCATGGCCGCCTGTTTGGTTCGTTATCACAATGGGAAGTCCGAACCCAGCGTAGCCCACAAACTCTTTGCTTCTCTAAGTCGTGACCATAGAAAAAAAACACGCATCCTGGCAGGCATGCTTCGCATGGCGGAGTGCCTGGGAAGCGATCACGGACAAGCCATCGCGGGGCTGACCGTGGAAGGCGGGCCTCGCGAGGTAAGAGTTCACGTCGAGTTGCGAGACGCTTCGCGCCTGAATCTTTCCGGTATCGAGCGGAAAACGCGCTTACTCGAAAAGGAATTGAATTTGCATCTTTCGTTTCACCGTGTCCTGGTGGTGGAGAAAGAGAGAGTAGCTTAATGCTGCGTCTTTATTTGGTTCGACATGGAATTGCCGTGGACCGCGACGATCCCCAATGCCCTCCGGACCCCGAGCGCCCGCTCACCCCAAAAGGAATCAAGAAAACTCATGCCTCCGCCCTCGGCTTCCTGACGCTCGATGCCAAGCCAGACCTGGTGCTGACCAGCCCGTGGCTGCGAGCCGTACAGACCGCAGAAATCTTTTGCGAAGTGCTCGGTTATTCCTCGAAAAAGATTGTGCGTTCCGATGCGTTGAAAGGGACCAGCTCGCCGGTGGATTTGTTTCGCGAGCTGGCTCAATCGAAGGCCAAGGAAATCGTCTGCTTCGGCCACGAACCACATTTGCACCTGGTCATTGGCCAGGTTCTGCACACCAGCGCCCGGATCACGGAAATAAAGAAGGCCGGGGCCGCCTGCATGGATCTGCAACGAATTTCTCCGCCACACGGACAACTGGTCGCTCTGTATCCGCCCAAGGCACTGCGCCTTCTGGGAAAATAGAGAAGTTCCTCAAGGAATAAACTTTTGAACGATCGGGAACGGCCGGCCCAATCCGAAGGCGCGCGATGTAATTTTTAATCCCGGCGGGGCTTGACGCCGCTTGTATTCGTTGCGATCTACGCGCAGGGCAATTGAGCGCACCAGCTCCAGGTCGTAGCCACAATGGGCCGCGATTTCCTGGGGGCTTTTTACATCTTCAATGTAGGATTTCAAAATCCGGTCGAGCACGTCATAGGGAGGGAGTGTATCCTGGTCCTTCTGATTGGGTCGAAGCTCCGCGGAAGGGGGCTTGTCGATGGAATCGCGGGGAATCAGCTCCCTTTCCTGATTGATCCGTTCCGCCAAGGCATACACCATCGTCTTGGGAACATCCGACAGCAGGGCCAGCCCTCCGGCCATATCCCCATAGAGCGTGCAATACCCTACCGCCATTTCCGACTTATTGCCGGTGCTAAGAACCATCGAGCCAAATTTATTCGACAACGCCATCAGAAAATTCCCGCGGATCCTGGCCTGGAGATTTTCTTCGGTCACATCCTCCGGGCGCCCGGCGAATGGTTCCGAGAGCGCTGTCCGATAGGAATTAAAAACTTCCGAGATCGGCAGGGTCAAAAACTCGATGCCCAAATTATCGGCAAGCTTTCGGGCATCGGACCGGCTGCCCTCGGAGGAGTACGGCCCGGGCATGGAAACGCCCAGGACATTTTCAGGTCCTAAGGCGGCAGCGGCAATGGCCGCCACGACGGAAGAATCGATTCCCCCGCTCAGGCCAATCACGACTTTGCGGAACCCGGATTTGCGCACGTAGTCCCGTGTGCCACAGACCAGCGCTTGCAGCGCGACATCCAGCTCCTGCGCCGGCTGCGGGTGCAGGTCTCCCGAGCAGGTTTCGGTGTCGAACAAAACAAGGTCTTCCTGGAAGGAGCTGGCCTGCGCCGCGATGCGCCCATCGGGCAGGACCACCAGGCTGCCGCCATCAAAGACCAAGCTGTCATTCCCGCCGACTTGGTTCACATAGATCAGGGGGCGCGCGTGCGTCTTGGCAAGAGACCGGAGCATCTCGACGCGCAAAAATCGCTTGTCGATGGTGTACGGAGACGCCGAAATATTAATGAGCAGCGTAGCCCCCTTCCCGATCAGCTCCGCCACCGGATCGCGCTCGTACAGGGGCTTGGCCCAGAAATTCTTATCGTTCCAAACGTCTTCGCAGATGGTGATGCCCAGTTCCTGTTTTTGAAATGAAAATACGTTCTGTGTTTTTGCCGGCTGAAAATACCGGGATTCATCGAAGACGTCGTAGGTAGGCAGCAGCATCTTATGCTGGAGAAATGCAATGCGGCCGTTCTCGAGCAGCGCGGCGGTGTTGGTAGCCGCCTTTCCCGTAGAGCTGTGAGCGCGGCCTGCGTATCCCACAATCGCCGGAAGCGGGAGTTTTTTTGCCAGTTCGAGGAGTTCCTTTTCATTCCGGGCGATGAATTGCGGCCTCTCGATCAAATCGAGCGGCAAATACCCGCACAGGCCTAATTCAGAAAACACAGCCAAATCGGCGCCGCGCTTCCTGGCAGCGTGCGCCAACTCCAGAATCTTCGCGGAATTTCCAGCAAAGTCGCCAACGGTGGGGTTAAATTGCGCGAGCGCGATCTTCATAAGAGTTCTCTAGAATACGGGGCCAGGCTACGGTTTGCAATGAGCGCGATTAAAACGGAAAGCGAAGTGAGGGTGAGAAACAAAAAGGCCTCCGCGTCATCCGCGAAGGCCCATTCCGGTATATTTTCCGGAGTCAGAATAACAGCGGCGCGCCGTTAAACGCTGAACGAACTGCCGCAACCGCAGGTGCTCTTGACGTTGGGGTTATTGAACTTGAAACCCGCGCCTTCCAGCGACTCGATGTAGTCGATGGACACATTTTCCAGATACATCTCGCTCATCTGGTCCACCAGCACCTTGAGGCCGTCAAATTCATAAACATTGTCGGTGGCGTTTTCTTGATTCTCAAAAGCCATATGGTAGCTGAAGCCCGAGCAGCCTCCGCCCACGACGGCAACGCGCAGAGCGATGGGCGCGGGATTTTGCTGGCTCATAATTTCTTTTACCTTCGTTGTCGCCACTGGAGTCACTGTAATCATGTCGGTGTTTTCACTTCCTGCCGATATTCGGCGTTATCTCTTACAACCCAATTCTAGCACACTCCGCGAGCGCCACAATAGCCCCTCTTAGCGGTCTTTTCGCATCTATATACAATACATTGGATGCCCCACTGGGACAAAAGATTCCGGCGCGCCCTGTTGGGTAGTGTCCTGATTCTATTTTTCTGGGAGTCCCATAGGAACGTCACAAGTTAGCCTTCTATATTTCCGGAAGTCCCGAAGGGACATTACAACGTAGCCCACCGCGGAAGCGGTGGGAAAACGTGTCCCGTATGACCAGGAAGCCCCGGCAGGGGCGACACAGGGGATTAAGCCACGCACATTACCCCCTGTTAAGCTGTTGCGGGTTTCGCCGGCGGAAATGATTTCGTCTCCGCCCGGTTGACAAGGCCTGGCGCGTCGGCAAGAATATCAGAGGTCAATTCTGTTCGCGGAGGCTTTACGTGTCGTACGCCGCTCCTAGCATTGAAGAATTTAAGGCTGGAACTGTCGTCAAGTACGAGCCGATATCAGCCGGCACGACGACACAGCGGAAACGCAAACCGCACATCCTTGCCGTAATCAACGAGTGCTGCACGGGTTGTTCGGGATCGCCAGCTTGCGTCGAGTACTGCCCTGTCGCGAACTGCATGTACTGGTCGCCTGACCCCGACCACGCCCCGTTTGGACGCATTATCGTCGATCCCCTGTTGTGCATCGGCTGCAAACTGTGCACCAGCAAAGGCCCGGATGGAGCTTTCCTCGAGGGCTGCCCCTGGGACGCGATTGACATGGTGCCGCTGGCCGAATTCGAAGCCAATAGCGGCGCACTTCCCTTCTGAAAAATGTGACTCGCCTGTCCTGAGGCTCTGGGAAGGGTGACTGGTGAAAACCAGGTGACACTGGTGTTCTTGCTTGGTGGCTACGGTATTCGTTTTCTCTATTGAGTTGTGCGGTTTGAGATTTTCTGGGCAGTCAGAGCCGCTTGCTGCTGGACTTGAGGCGGCATCCCTTCCATCCCGCGCGCGTAGCGATTGATGCCGGTCAAATCGTCCTTCTGTCCAATCAAATACAGCGCGCGGAGAGCTTCCCAGGCCATTTCGGGGCTTGGATCGACCAGCAACATGGGTTGCCCGGATTGGATCTGCGCGCCGTCAGCGGTGACCCATTGCAGTATCGTTCCGGGAACCTCGGAACGAACTTCGGATTTCTCCCCGGCGACAATGATGTAGGCCACCAGCGTGCCCGGATTGATGTAATCGCCGGGCTTAAGGCGAAGCGCCAGAACGCCCGAACGCGGCACCGCCATCGTATAGGGCGCCAGCATACTGGCCACGATGTCGTGTCCTGACGAATCGGAAAAACGCACCAGCGAAAGGGCGGCGTTTCTTCTTACCATCGGGTTTGTGTCGGACAGTTGTTGCAACAGCGCCTTGTGGAATTCCGGCGAAGCGTTGTCCTGCCCCATGACCCAGGCGGCAGTCACCCGCAATTCATCGCTTCCCTGCGTGGAATTCTGGATAACTTCGGAATACCAGCGCTTAGCCGAAGCGCGAATGGCAGGGCTGGGGCTGATGATGCGGTCAGCGATCTGGGAAAGGGCATGCTGTGCCCGGCGGGGATGCGCGGTATCGGCAAAGTAAGATGCCAGGTCCGCATCGCTTAGAGGCCGGCTGAAGGTCGTCATATACCACAGCAGAAACGGCATCAGGATAAATGCGAATGTCAGGACCAGGATCGCCACCAGCCATTTTTTCGCCATGCCCGATTTAGCGGGCGGGGTCGCGGTGTCCGCGGGATCTTGTGCGTTCTCGATCATAACGTTTGTGTCAGAAACGCGCGAGGTTCATGGATGCGGCGCCGCGTAGACCTGGTACAGCCAGAAGTAAATCAGAACTCCGGTTACCGAAACGTACGCCCACAGCGGCATGGTCCACCGGGCAATGCGTTTATGATCCGGGAACCTTCCCTTGAGCGCCCGCGTCAGCGTCACGATCACCAGCGGAACAATGGCGGCCGCCAGTATCGTATGTGTCGTCAGCATCGCGAGATATGCCTGTCGCGCAAAACCATGCCCTGGAAAACGCACCGAACCTACTCGCCAGTGATAGTCCAGGTAGGAAATCAGGAACACTGTGGAAGTTCCCACCGCCGCCAGCATGCAGACCTTGTGGGCCAGCACGCGCTTGCCGCGGATCATCACGTATCCTGTGGCGATCAG
>JBGOVX010000132.1:0-10251 GCA_041478355.1 Terriglobia bacterium
TGCTGGCCGTTTTTGAAACCGAGTCCAACCGCGCCCAACAACGCGCCGTTTCCAAAGCCTGCGCGCTGTCCCGGCAGATTCTTGCCGTTTCGTCCGCCTACAACGACCGTTCCGAATCAAGCGATTTGCCCCGCCTCGAACTGGGCATCGGCATTGCCTATCAAGGGTCCGCGCCAACGTACTTGATGGACACCGACTCGCGCATCATGATCTCGAAGGCCTTGAACCTCTCGGATCGCCTGTCCAGTTGTTCCAAGGCCGCCAAGCGCCTGCTCTCGCAGAATAAGTCGCTGTTTCGCCTCTTTCTGTTCCAGACCATGATGGAGGGCGTGGCCGAAGACGAAGCGGACGAATTCCTGATTCGTTTTAACTTGAACGGCGTGGAATTGAATGAAGAAGGTTTTCAGAAGTTGCAGCAAGAAATCGCGCTGAAGCCCTTCGAAGCCGATTGCGTCATGCCCTGGGGCAAGGAACGCGTCACGTTCTATAGTGGAGAGGCGCCGGTCGGCGAAGGCCTCGAGCCTGTCCTGATCCGCCGCGGCTTTGTGCGCCAGTTGCTGCCCGACGGCCGAATCGGCTCCGCCGCCGCGCGCGCCTACTACGAAGTCTGCACCACTCCAAAATTGTTCGAACTGGTTGAATCTCTCACTGCGACGTCCTCAGCCAGCCGCCGTTAATCCCCGAAGGCTGATTGAGTCGTTGGCAACCGTAGCCGTGACCTGCACGGTGTCAATGGCCTGCACATTGGCATTGGTCGCCGTGACCAGTAATGATTGCTTAGAATTCAGCGCACCAAAATAAAATGTCAGCGAGCGTCACATGAGGTAGCGATAGTACACTCTGCTGGATGGTAAGGTCTGGTGTTCTTAACGATTATGGCCAGGAGTAAGCGCAAACCGAAAAAATTCTCAGCCGGCGGCGAGGCCCGGCGGCGCGCTCGTGAACTCGCAGGGCCTCCGCCCGCCGCGCGCGTCATTCCCGACAAGCGATTGAAACCGCCAAAGCACAAGAAGAAACTGACCGAGAACAACGGTCAGTGAGCTGGAGTGCGCCATGTGTGGCAATCCATAGCGGATGCCTGCTTGAACAGTTTGCGGAGTAAGTACCCATGGCCGTCATTCCGAGTCCCGGCAGGAGCCGGGATAAACTCCGCGAGGAATCCCTCTTTGTTTAATGCCCAAGAAAAGAGGGATTCCTCGGCACGCAGCGTGCCTCGGAATGACGGTGCTCTGAGTTTTTCCGCAGCCTGGGAAGGCGGGTGCCGCAGCTGCTAATGAATATGCCGGGTCTTCTTCTGCATGTAATCCATTAACAGGTATTGGCCCAGGGTGTAGGGCGTGGTGAAGTAGGCTTTGCCGCGGCAGAGTTCGGTAACCTTCTGCACGAAATGAATCAGGTTGTAATCGCTGGCCAGCATGAACGTGTTGATCAAGATGCCCGAGCGGCGGCAACGCCCGACTTCTTCCAAAGTTTGCGTCACCACCAGGGGATCCAGGCCAAACGCGTTTTTGTAGATGCGGCCGTCCTCGAGAGTCAGCGCGGAGGGCTTTCCATCGGTAATCATGACGATCTGCTTCATGTCTTTTTTCTGCCGGGACAATATGCGCCGCGCCACCCGCAGGCCTTCGCGCGTGTTGGTGTAGTACGGCCCAACCTGCACGCGCGCCAGTTCGCCCAGCGGTATTTCCTCGGCGGAATCGTGAAACAGCACCAGCTGTAGGGAGTCGCCGGGAAACTGCGTGCGGATCAGGTGAGAGAGGGCGAGCGCCACTTTTTTCGCCGGGGTAAAGCGATCCTCGCCGTAGAGAATCATGCTGTGGCTGCAGTCGAGCATCAGCACGGTGGCGCAGGAACTCTGATATTCGGTCTGGTGCACCATCAGGTCGGGATAGTCCAGCTCGATGGGAACTTTGGGGCCCTCGCGGCGGACCGCATTGAACAGCGTTGCGCTGATGTCGAGATTCAGGGTGTCGCCAAATTCATAGGTTCGCGAGATGCCGCCCGATTCGACGCCCGTGGACAAGTCGCGCGTATCGTGACGCCCGAAGCTGCTCTTGCCGAGCGACGCCATCAGGTCCTTCAGCGTCTTGAAACCAAGAAAATCAATTGTCTTATCGGTAATTTCAAACCGCGCCTCGGTGTCCCGCTCGCGGCCCTGGCCTGCTTGTCCTCGCGGCATCTTTTCGGGCGGACCGGTGACTTGCGGCTGGCCGGTCACGTAGCCTTCTTCCATCAGGCGGTCGATCAACTGGTCGAGCAACTCCTTCATCTTTGCTTCTTGCTGCTCGGGCGTGCCGTCCAGCAAATCTTGCAGTTGCTGGTCGGCCATCAGATCGCCTTTCTCCAACGCCTGCCGGATGGCTTGCCGCAAGGCTTCCATGGACTTGTCCGGGTCCATCTCGCTGATGCCGTGGAATTGAGATTCAAAGCCGCTCTGGAGGAAAAAATCGGACAGGCGCTTCATTAATTCCTGAAGATCGACGCCGTCGCCCGGCTCGCCCGTATATTTTGTGTAGCGGATGTATTTCAATTCAATCCTCGCTAATTAAACTGACGCCGGGGCGGGCGCGGCTGCTGCTCGCGCGGTTCTGGCGTTCTAGGACGTTCCGCATGGAACCCGCGCTCTTCGTTGCGGCTGATGCGTTTATGCGCCCATAGGCCTTCCAGGATGAATTCCGCGGCGGCGGCCATCCCGGCCGGGCCGCTGCGGCCATCGACGCCGAGACGTTCGATGTGTTCCATCAATCCTTGAATGCGCTTGAGCTGCGTCAAGGCTTCGGCGGCAGGCGCGCCCTCGGGCACTTTTAACTCGCCGCCCAGCTCAAACCATTGGATGACGGGCTGGAGATTGGCGCCTTCCATATGCCTGGTGAAAACTTTCCCTACCGCCCCGCGAATCAGTTCGAGCGCAATATTTTCAGCTCCGCGCAATTCGCCTTCGTACTCGAGTTCCATTTTTCCCGTGATGGCCGGGAGCGAAGCGTACAAATCCGCAATGCGCGCCGCCGAACGCGCCTCATGATTCCTCACGGCTCGCTGCTCGGCGCTGCTGACCGCGCTTTCCAGGCAGGCGATCGGCAATCGCTGGCTGACCCCCGAGCGGCGGTCGACGCGTTTATCCTCTCGCGCCAGGAACGCGATCAGCTCGACTGTTTCACGAATGTAATCGGGGACTTCCACCGAAAACGCCGCGCCATCCCGCCTGAGCCAAGCTTCCTGCGCGGTGATGGCGACGCCTTCCTCGACCGTGGCCGGATAGTGCGTGCGAATCTCCGAGCCGATGCGATCTTTGAGTGGAGTGATGATTTTACCGCGCGCCGTATAATCCTCGGGATTCGCGGTAAAGACCAGAAGGACATCGAGGGGCAGGCGAACCGGGTATCCCTTAATCTGAATGTCGCCCTCCTGCATGATGTTGAACAGGCCCACCTGAATTTTTCCGGCCAGATCCGGAAGCTCGTTCACGGCAAAAATGCCGCGATTGGCGCGGGGCAATAGACCGTAATGCATGGTCAGCTCGTCGCCCAAATCGCGTCCCGAGCGCGCCGCCTTGATCGGATCGACGTCGCCGAGGATGTCGGCGATGGTTACGTCCGGGGTAGCCAATTTTTCGACAAAGCGCAAATCGCGCGGCAGCCAGGCGATGGGCGTAGCGTCCCCGCGTTCGGCAATCAGGTCCCGGCAGGCCCGGCAAAGGGGAGCTTCCGGGTGGTCATGAATTGGACATCCCGCGACATAGGGAATTTCCAAGTCCAGGAAATCGATCAGCCCGCGCAAGATGCGGCTCTTGGCTTGTCCGCGCAGTCCGAGCAGAATGAAATTATGACGCGCCAGAATGGCGTTCGCGATTTGAGGAAGAACCGTTTCCTCGTATCCATGAATCCCCGGAAAGAGCGGCTCTCCGGCTTCGAGCTTCCGCAAAAGGTTTGCGCGGAGTTCATCTTTCACGGTGCGGCGCGCTCCACCGGGCGCATGGCCGGGAAGCTTGCGTAATTCACCAAGTGTTGCGGTTTTCGCGGTCATCGAAGTCCCCTGATCTGCTTCATAGTCCCATTATATGCCACACGGAGAGTTGGCGCAGAATTGAGTAGTGGACGATCTCGAGCCGCTGCGAGGCCGACCTGGTTAGGACATCAATGCAGATGGAAAACCCTACTTTTTGGCGAGGAACAGCGTGTCGTACAACCAGCCGGCAATTACGCCGCCGGCAAGGGGACCAATCCAGTAAACCCCCTGGTTGGTCCAGTGATTTGCCGCCAACGCGGGACCGAACGCGCGCGCGGGATTGAGCGCCGCGCCAGTGAACGGACCGCCGAACAAAGCGCCCATCGTGATGGTCAGCCCGATGGCGAAGCCCGCAATCTTGTTGAAAGCGCCGCGCTCGTCAACAGCAGTGGCAAAGACGACGAAAACCAGAAAGAACGTCATGACGGCTTCGAAGATCATGCCATTGGTTCGCGAGATGCCGCTGGCCAGGTCCGGCGTTCCCAGTTGCACCGCGGCCCAAACATCAACGGGGATCAGGCGCAGCAGGTAGGCGGCGGCGACTGCGCCCGCGAGTTGCGCGGCCCAGTAGGCCAAAGCGTCAAAGGAGGAAAGTTTGCGAGTGACCCAGAAACCGATGGTGACGGCGGGATTGAAGTGGCCACCGGAGATGTGGCCGAGCGACGTCACCATGATACCGATCGCCAACCCGTGCGCGAGAGCAATGCCCAACAAACCGATGCCCGCCTGTCCACTTGTGCGCAGGAAATGATCGGCGCAAATCGACCCGGCGCCAAAAAAGATCAACGCAAACGTGCCCACAAATTCAGCTACCAGCTTTTGCGGTTTGTTGTACATGAGAGCACCTCCCGGGCAATCGAAAATCCACCTTCTAAATCGAGATTGTAGAAGTGCGATTCTATGGGAAGCTATGCTGTTGCGTCAAAAGGATTCGAATTTGCCGTGGGCGCCACAGCTCAGCGGATCGCCGCGCCCATCGGCACATTGACCGGCGTGAGCCAGTTGTGCCGGTCGGGACGCGAGCCGTTGAGAATCGCGAAGAATTCCTCTTGCAACGTTTTGGTGATGGGGCCGCGTTTGCCTTTGCCCACCTTGATGCGATCGACCGAGCGCAGAGGAGTGATCTCCGCCGCGGTGCCGGTGAAGAAGACTTCGTCGGCAAGATACAGCATCTCGCGGGGAATCATCTGCTCGCGCACCGGAATTTTTAAATCTTCACACAGCGTCATAACTGAACTTCGCGTGATACCCGGAAGCACGCTGGCTCCCATCGGCGGAGTGAGTAACACGCCGTCCAGGGCGACGAAAATGTTTTCGCCCGATCCTTCGCTGACAAATCCGTTGGTATCGAGGGCGATCCCTTCGGAATAACCATTGGCCGCGGCTTCCATGTGGATGAGTTGCGAATTCATGTAATTGGCGGCCGCCTTGGCCATGCTCGGCAGCGTGTTGGGCGCCATGCGGTTCCAGGAACTGACGCAGACGTCCACGCCGTCCTCAATCGCTTCGGGGCCCAGATAGCGTCCCCATTCCCAGCAGGCGATGTAGACCTCGGTGGGCACCTTCAGCCCGCCGACGCCGATATCGCCATAGCCGCGCAGGGCAATCGGGCGGATGTAACACGAACTCATCTTGTTGGCGCGCACGACTTCAGCGGCGGCGCTGGATAGCTGTTCCGCGTCGTAGGGCCATTCGATGCGATAGATCTTGCCGGAATTCACCATGCGCTGCATGTGTTCGCGCACGCGAAAAATCGCCGGGCCGTTCTTGGTTTCGTAGCAGCGGAGCCCCTCAAACACCGCCGACCCGTAGCTGACCACGTGGGACAACACGTGAATCGTTGCGTCCTCCCATCGAATCAGTTTGCCGTTATGCCATATTTTTTCGGTCGGTTTCATGCCCATCGCTGTTCTCCGCGCTGCGATTTAAATTATACGTCCATTTGCAGGCCGCTCAGTGACGCGAAAACTCAATCCAGAATATCCGCATAAATTATAGCATAGGCATTGTTTCGATCCGCTTGGCTGTGGGTAAGGGACTCGCGCCGGTGTGAGGACGGTCTCGTTATGACATCAATTCTGCATTTCCGCGAGTCCCGAAGGGAAGTAACGCATTTTGGAAGTCCCGAAGGGACGTCACAACGCAGCCCACCGCGGAAGCGGTGGGAAAACGTGCCCAAAAATGGCTAGAAAGCCCCGGCAGGGGCGACACAGGGGCTTTTGCCGCTAGTGCTCCCGGGGTTCGGTAGAAGAGGGCTGACTGATGGACTTGAAATCATTCAGCGCGTGGCTGCGAAGGCGTCCATTGGCAGTTTCCCAGGCGCCCAGCAGAAGAAAGGGAATGATTGCCGATATGGCCCAGAGCTTGGCGCGGCGCGGAGCCTTGGCTTCGGCGTCCCAGCGGAACAGTTGCGCGGAAATCAGGAAGGCGATCAAGGCGCATCCCACCATGGAAATCATCTCGGCCCCCAAGCTGGCCGGACCCGCGGAATCCATCATCGCGCGTTGCAAACCGCTCACCAGATAGGTGGCGGGCAGGTAGAGAGAGAAGGCCTGAACGAACTTGGGCAACATGGGCAGCGGGAGGGTCGCGCCGGAAAGAAACAGGAATACGAACCAGATGATCTGGTTGATGATTTGCGTTTCCTGCATGGTGTTGGTCACACTGGCCACAATCAGCCCCAGGGAAGCGAAACTGATTGTTCCGGCGGTAACCATGACGAAAACTCCGGCGAGGTTGCCCAGGCCGGTCATGTGGAAGACCCATCGCGCCAAGAAAAACTCGATGAATATCGTCGGCAAGGTCAAAAAGTAATTCGAAAGCAGGCTGGAGGCCAGCATGGCGCTGGCTCCCACCGGAGTAATTCGAAACCTGCGCAGGATGCCCTGCTCGCGAAAGGTGACCAATTGAACGCTCAGGCCCCAAAAGCTGCCCATCACCGTCAGCGCCATGACCTCGGCCAGTAAATAAGGCATGGTCTGGCGATTGTCTTTCCCGTAGATGCCCACGTAGATGAACAAAAACGCAATGGGCATGATCAGGCTGAAAAACAGGAATGCCCGGTTGCGGATCGCCAGGCGCATGCGGCTCATCGTCAGTGCCCAGGTATGCCTCAATCGCGCAACCTTCTCCCGGTCAGCTCGAGAAAAATATCCTCCAGTGAAGGGGCGGAGATTTCCAGGCTGACCAGCTCATTATTTTGCTCTTCCAGGTGTTTCACCAAGGCCACGATGGTGCGCGGCACCCGCGTGGAATACAGCAAGTAGTCATCGGATTCGGTACGGCATTCGGTCACGCCTTCGAGATTGCTCAGCGCGCCATTATTTTCAGGCTGGGCCAGACGCACGGTAATCCGCGTGACCGCGCCGGACCGCTCCTTGAGTTCCCGAGGCGTGCCCAGGGCGATCACTTTGCCATGATCCACGATGGCCACCCGGTCGCAGAGCCGTTCGGCTTCCTCGATGTAATGCGTGGTCAGCAGAATCGTCTTCTTTTCCTTCTTGAGTTCCTCGATGACGTCGTAGATTTCACGCCGCACCTGCGGATCAAGCCCAGCGGTAGGCTCATCAAGAAATATGACGCGAGGTTCGTTGACGATGGCCATGGCCAGGGCCAGGCGCTGCTTTTGTCCCCCGGAGAGTTGCGAGTAGAAGGCGTTGCGTTTTTCTTCCAGTCCAAACCTCTTGAGCAATTCCGGAGTGCCGCGGCGCCGTGGATAGAAACTGCCAAACAAATCCAGGGCTTCGCGGACGCGCATTTTGTCGGGCAGCGCTGTGGACTGCAGAGACGCGCCGATCACGTTCTTAAACTCCACGCCGCTGCTCTGAGGATCAAGCCCGCAAACCCTTACACGCCCGCTGTCAGGGGTCCGCATGCCCTCCAGAATTTCCACCGTGCTCGTCTTTCCCGCTCCATTCGGCCCCAATAGACCGAAGACTTCGCCTTCATTGACCGTAAAGCTCACCCCGCGCAAGGCTTCTACGTCGCCGTAGCGCTTCATCAAGTTCTCAACTTCGATGGTTGCTGTGCTCAACATGAATCCTTAGTCTATAACACATTCAGTTCGGCCCGGGCGAATACGTCCCGCCTTTTACCTTCGCAATTTTGCTTTTTTGGGGCGCCACTCTTTTTTTGCGAAATCCTGGATGCGTTTTTCCACGATCCGCAATCCTTCGCTCTCCAGCATGACCCGTTGTAGCGAAACATGGGGCTCGCGCAACAACAATCGACCGCCGGCGCCGACGACTCGATGCCACGGGACTCCTTGTCCGTCCGGGCAAGCAGCCATGGCGCGCCCGGCAGCACGCGCGCCGCCAGGGAGCCGTACTGCCCGCGCGATGCAGCCGTACGTGGCGACCCGCCCGCGAGGAATCTGCTTCACTAGCCGATAGACAGGGTTCCAAGACATCGATTTTCACCTGTTCGAAGCAACCAGTTTAACCGTCTTCGAAAGCTCGGGCCAGCGCGTTCCTGGTTTGGTAGTGGATTAAATTCTATGTTTCTGCGAGTCCCGAAGGGACGTAAGAACGTAGCCCACAGCGGAAGCTGTGGGAAAACGCACCCATGGTGACCAGAAAGCCCCGGCAGGGGCGACACATGGAATTCAGCCACACGTAATTTGCCCATTACCATCGTTTCGAACGATTACCCGTGAGCCTCTGCCAAAGAGGCAGGCGTTCGAAAACCAAAAAGCAGCATCTAATTACATAGATAAGGTCAGAAGACCTTTAAGAAGTAAGAAAGCGAGCGGGCCAAAGCCAAGATGGCACAGTCAAATTGCACCAATTGAGAGTCATCTCTGAACTAAGTTGTTTACCGTGATGGCCAGCGCTGATGCCGTGGCCAGGGGGTAACTGATACGAGGCAACTTTAGTTCTGATCGCACATCGAATATTGACAGTGTAGTGGAAGACTCGTACACTACAGACTCAATATCGGCCCCAGGAGCGCAGCATGGCTTTTCTTCGACGAAAAGGGAACACCTTCTACTTGGTTCATAACGTCCGCGAAGGCGGGCGGGTAAAGCAATTGTACCTCGCCAAGTTGGGAGAACGCCCGCGGATCACCGACGACGTGGTACGGCAGGTATCACGTTCCCACCCATTCTTGGACGTGAATTGGACTGAACTCCGCGAACAGGTCAACAACCGGGTGGAATTATTTGACCCGGAATCCAACGAAGTTCAAAAACTGGTTTCTTCCCTTCGCAACCTAAATCTGGATCTTGCCGATCTGTTTCCTCCGTTGCTGGATGTTTCACAAGCTCCGGAAGCGGGCCAGGAGATCATCATGCAGCTCCGTCTGCTGCACTCTACAGTGGGAGTCAAACTCGACCAATTCGATCGCGCCCCGCGCAGGGGTGTGCTTTCAGTCCGGCAGTTCAGGTAGGAGGTATCTATGAGCAGCAATCGCGCGTCGCAGCAGCAACAACTGGACCCCACTCTCAGGAGTGTCGAGTCGCAGGAGTTTCAGGCCGCGCTGAAGAGCAAGGTGGTCGGACAGGAAGAGGGCGTTCGCGCGCTCGTGGACCTGTACCAGGTGTTCTGTGCCGGGATGAGCTCGACGGGCCGGCCGGTGGGAAATTTGCTGTTTCTTGGGCCTACCGGATCGGGGAAAACGCGGATCGTGGAAGCGGCCGCGGAGATCCTGTTCGGGGATTCGCGCGCGGTGATCAAGGTGGATTGCGCCGAGTTCCAGCACTCGCACGAGATCGCCAAGCTGATCGGATCGCCTCCAGGATATCTGGGACACCGGGAAACCCATCCGCTGATCACGCAGGAAGAGCTGTCGAAATATCACACCGAGAAACTGAAACTGAGTTTCCTGTTGTTTGATGAAATTGAAAAGGCCTCCGACGCTCTGTGGCAGTTGCTGCTGGGAATTCTGGATAAGGCGACGCTGACGCTGGGAGATAACCGGCGCGTGGATCTGTCGCAGACGATGATTTTTCTGACCTCGAACCTGGGCGGGGGAGAGATCACCGAGCTGATGACGGGAGGGATGGGGTTTGTCCAGCCCATGGACAGGCTGGAAGACAAACTGGACGTGAAAGTGGAGCGGATGGCGCAGGAAGCGGCCAAGAAGAAGTTTTCGCCGGAATTTATGAACCGCTTGGACAAGGTGGTGGTGTTTCATCCCTTGCGGAACGAGCAGTTGGAACAGATTTTGGGGATCGAGTTGGGCATGGTGCAGCAGCGGGTGCTGGACGCCGGGCGAGGGCAGTTCCTTTTCCGCGTTACCCCGCCA